>NZ_JANQOP010000111.1 GCF_028285745.1 Acaryochloris sp. IP29b_bin.137
ATATTGCGCCCCTGTCCAATTTGAAGACAATTACTGGAGGACACGAAATCAAACACTTGTAGCTTAAATGAACTGTCCACTTTTTCGAGTAAAGGTCAACCGACGAGTATGATATCTATGCTCGTTTAGAAATTTGGGGATATTCTCATAAGAGCGTTTGTCACAGTGCTAGAGAATATGCCCGAGATGAGGATGGTGATGGCTTTTGTGAAGTCTATGTCAATACCATTGAAGGCTTCTGATCATTACTGCAGTCATGGTTGAGACCCCATAGAGGTATCTATAGCAATCAAAGCCTTAGTTAGGACATTTTCTAATCCTGGATACTTTTCTATAGCTAGCTTTCCAGGGATCAAGGCGTCTCTCAAAAATCCTAAGCTGCTATATCAAGAAAAACTGCCGATATATCTAGGGTTCTTTGAATTTGTGCATAATGGAAAAGCCTTGATGAGTAGCCTATTAGGCACCTTGCTAGGCTAGCTCCCTAAAACACCGATTGAGCCTTGCTTTATTCAGGTGAATTAATTAGCCCTGGATGATCGCTGGGTCTGGGTCCAGGTGCAGACCAATAAAACCGCCGTTCTTCGGCCTTAATTGGCCGATCATTAATGCTCGCTTCTCGCCGTTGCATCAGTCCTGCCTCGTTAAATTCCCAGTTTTCATTGCCGTAAGCGCGGTACCACTGCCCCGCATCATCGTGCCATTCGTACTGAAAGCGAACCGCTATCCGATTAGTGCCAAAGGCCCATAGTTCCTTGACCAGGCGGTAGTCCAATTCCTTATCCCACTTGCGGCGCAGAAAATCCCGAATCGCTTCTCGACCCTGGAAAATTTCAGCTCGATTGCGCCAAAAGCTATCTTCGCTATAGGCCAGCGCCACTTTGTCAGGGTCACGATTGTTCCAAGCATCTTCTGCGGCTCGAACCTTAATGTTGGCCGTTTCTAGGGTAAAAGGAGGAAGGGGCGGTTTAGTTTCCATATACAAATTTGTAATCGATTTAACGGCAGGCGTAAGGGTTAGGGATGGACTATTCCGGTGGGTTATTTTTACAGTCCAACAGTTGAATCATATGGGCTTCCAGTTCTTCTGAGTGGATAATGCCAGTTCCAATAGTTAGCTTTTCCAATGCCGTTAACCAGCACTGATAATAGTCCCATTCAGGGGCAGTCAGGTCATGGGTCGCCTCCCATTGGCGAATCGTTTCAATTAGCGTTTGCCGGAAGTCTTCCCATTCGAAATACCCCTGTTTAGAGAGTGCGATCGCAACGCCAAAGGCCAGTTTTTCCCACTCTCGCTCAAACTTCAAATGCCCCTCTCGCCGGGGGGGTGCTTCTTCAGGAGAGCCCATCAAACTAGTGGTGGCAAAGTGCTCAAATTGAGTGAACATAGAATTAAACCTTAAGATTAAGCCTTGACCGTAGCCACACCCATCATGGCTTCAGGGGTGAGTAAACGGGCTAGCTGTGCTTCATTCATACCCTCGGTTCCGGTAGGGCGCATGGGCAGCACCCACCACCGAATTTGAGCACTGCTGTCCCAAACTTTGATTTGGACTGATTTATCCAGCTGGACGCCGAACTCAGACAGCACCTGACGAGGTTCCCGGGCGACTCGGGCCCGAAACGTGGGGTCCTTAAACCAATAGGGTGGCAGTCCAAGGGTCGGCCAGGGGTAGCAGGAGCATAACGTACAGACAATCACGTTATGGACCTCTGGGGTATTTTCAACAATACGCATATGTTCGCCTTCAGCCCCCGACATACCCTCAGGAAAGTCCATTTGCTCGCAAGCAGCATTACAGTCCGCTAGCAACAATTTTTTAAAGTCTGGATCAACCCAGGCTTTGGCCACAATCTTGGCCCCGTTGAAGGGTCCCATTTCCGTTTCAAAATAACTGAGGATTTTATTCACCGTGTCGCCTGTAATAATCCCTTTCTCGATTAGCAGGGATTCCAGGGCCTTGGCCTTAGCGGCACTAAAGGTTTCTCGGTCGGTACTATATTTAAATCCGGGATAGTTGCTGGGCATAACAGTCTCCTAAAACAGCTTCTCCTTAAAACAACTTCTCCTTAGACCGCTTCTATATAGGCTTCAAAAATATCGTTGTAGTACACCAAATTTGCTTCTGTGGTCGAGGCTTCCCAGAGGTCAGTGGCCTGGAAGGCAAGACTATAGACCGGCATGGGCGTACCGATGCCATCTTCTGTGGGGAAAAAGTAGGTGAAGGCCCCCTCGTACACCTTGACGACCTCAGCTATCCGCCCCTTGAGGTTACCGGGCAACCGACTATGGGCTGCGGGTGAGACATTTTTAATTCGGACCTGGTCGCCAACCTTAAACTTGGCAGGGCTTGGTAAAGGGCGTTTAGGAGAATCCCCTTTTCTCAGATACTGTTCAACTTGGGTATCAATTGCCGGGTTGCCACCCTTGGGTAGGGGGGCCGCGGCTTTAGTACTGTCCTGGAGGAATTCGGCGGTCCGGGCATCCAGTTCTTCTTGGGTAATATAGCCTTCGTCGATAAAGAAACCGGAAATGCCCCCCAACCACTTTTCGTAATAGCGCAGTCGGAAATATTCAAAGGGATGCAAACCTTCAGCTCCCTGGCGCAGGTGGCCCCAGGTCCAAAAGCTTTTGAATTGGGTGGGGACCGAGCCAATATCGTATTTTGGCAGGGATGTATTGAGGTGATTGCTCAGGGCCATCATGGCCGTGTGAATGCCAAAGATACGGGTTTCCCAGGGTTCCACGAAGACCTTGGTTTCAGGGGTAATGGGATCGAGCCCTTCTAGCCCACCCAGATTATGTTGAAGTTTCATAGATGCTCTCTCTAAGGACGGTTAAGCAGGAATATAGGCAGGGGCCAAGCACTCTTGGAAGCCCGCTCGGAGTTCGGCTTCGTCTAGGTTGCGACCGATAAAAACCAGTTCATTTTTGCGGGTTTCACCGGGTTGCCACGGTCGGCCAGGGCGACCATCTAGGGTCATATGAATCCCCTGAAAGACAAATCGCCGTCTGGCATGATCAACATCTAGGATGCCTTTCATGCGAAAAATATCGGGGCCACGCGCTTGCACAAGCTGATAGAGCCAGCGGTTAAGCCGATCGCTATCAACGGTTCCAGGCTCAGTAATCGCAATGGAATAGACCGACTCGTCGTGGGTGTGGGCGTCTTCGGTTAAAAATTCTGGATCGATGCTTAAGGCATTTTTCAGATCAAAGGCTTGCACATTCAAGACCTTGTCTAAGGCGATCTGGCAATCTTGGCTGGAATGGAGGGTTGAGATCGCATTCATCCCCCGAATCTTCTGCATTAGCGATCGCAACTGCCTGGGTGAGACTAAATCAATTTTGTTGAGCAAAATCACATCTGCAAAGGCAATCTGCTCTTGGGCCTCACTGCTCTGCCAATGGTGTTCAATATGCTTGGCATCCACCACCGTCACTACTGCATCTAGCTGGGTATGACGCACCATGGTTTCATCCACAAAAAAGGACTGGATGACGGGGGCGGGATCGGCTAACCCGGTGGTTTCTATGACCAGGTGATCGAAGGACTCGGCACGCGCCATCAAATCCCCCATAATTCGAATCAGGTCGCCGCGCACTGTGCAGCAGATACAGCCGTTATTCATCTCCAAAATATCTTCATCGGCATTGATCACTAACTGGTGATCGATACCCACTTCACCAAACTCATTGACGATCACAGCAATCCGCTGGTGATGTTCTTCCGTTAGGATGCGATTGAGCAGGGTGGTCTTGCCAGCCCCCAAGTAGCCCGTTAGGACCGTCACAGGAATTTTAGGGAGGAGTGCCATACATAAGTACCTTGTCTTCAGTGGGAGTCTAGGGTCTATCGATTTGCCTGATCGCCTATTTCTACAGCATGGCGCTAGCTCAGACTGACTCGAAAACCGATGGTTCGATTCAGAGCAGCTTGGTCATAACCCGAGCGACTAGCAGAACGAATCTGGGCTGGAGCATTCAGCCAACTCCCCCCGCGAATGGTGCGCAGTTGGGATGTCCGGGCTGCCCGCCCATTGCGGGGAGCACCTCGGTAATTAGCATGCCAGGTATCGGCACACCATTCCCAGACATTGCCATGCATGTCATAAAGTCCAAAGGCATTGGCGGATAAGCGCCCCACTGCCATAGTGGATTGACGATAGTCTCCGATCGCCTCAGCCCGATAAGGGGTCGTGCCCATATAGTCTGCGAGTTGGCTTGTGATCGTTTCCCCAGTATTAAAGGGGGTTTGGGTTCCAGCCCGACAGGCATATTCCCATTGGGCTTCGCTGGGGAGTTGATAGGGGCGGCCCGTCTGTTGACTGATGCGATCGCAAAATTCCACAGCCTCTAACCAAGAGACACTTTCCACGGGTCGATCTTTCCCCTGAAAGTATGAGGGGAAAGGGTTTAAGTCATACTTAACTTTGGGCAGAGTAGCCACCGCTGCCCACTGGGCCTGAGTGATCGGATATTGGCTGAGGAAGAACCTCGGGAGTTTAACTTGATGGCGAGGAAACTCATAACTGTGGGCCTGGGTTTCGGTGGGGATAGCGCCCATCCGAAAGTGACCCGATGGCACCGCCACCATCCTCAAGAACTCAGTACCATTAATGGAGTCTGCAAAATACTTTGCTCGATGGGGTTGCCGCTGCTTGACCTGCCCCCTGTGATCAACCGTGGTCACCTCAAACTCAACGATGGATAAGTCCGATGGATAAACTGGGGTATTCACAAAGGCCGACGTTTGCTCGGCCATTACCAAAGATAAGCCTGCTGCCCCTGCATATTCTAAAAATTGACGCCGTTTCATAGGCTTGTTATCCCAAAATCAGGGCAGAAAGAAAGGCGGCCCCGACCCCACAAATGGCAAAGCCCGAAAACCGCAGCGGCAACTCCGGCATCTGATGCCCTTTGAGTATCCTTCGCCCAATCCCCCTGGCTCCGAGGGCAACCCCAAGCTGAATGACGGTGAAACCCGCTAAGTAGGCCACCATGGGCGTCATATCTGCACCCACAATGGCTTCCCCATAGGCATAACCATGGAAGATTCCAGCCACTGCCGCTAATCCAGCGACAATCCGCCAGTTGGGATGGCGCTTGAGGGCCAACAAAACCCCAAATAACAGCACGGAAGCCGAAATAAAAAACTCTGGAGCAGGTAGATCTAGACTTTGGAGATGAATCCCCGTCCCCGCCAGACCTGCGATCACAAAGGCAATGGGAATCATCACACCTTGACGCATTAGAGCAGATATCAGCCCCACAGCAATCACAAATACAAAGTGATCAACACCAATAACGGGGTGAGCGACCCCCGACATAAAGCCTTCAAAGAAGTTCGAGGGTAAACGACCGTCTAGGGGATGGTGGGCTAAGGCATTCGGGGTGAAGAGTAAGAGTCCACACCCAGACAGTAAGAGGCCCCAGAGGGAACGGACCCAAGCGGAAGAGCCAGCACCTCTCATTTTTGGCCCTATGGAAGTTAACATACTTAGCATTAGCACCTCCTAGCAAGATCTATTGATACGTCTTTGATTTCAACCCTGTAGACGGTTTGGCCGCCATCGCCAATCATCCTGTCCTCAAGGAATTGAGTTTGGAAAAATTTGGGGGAATGACCTACCACTTTTTATAAGGCAGAAACTTTCCACACATGGTGACCTGAACGCGATCGCCCTTTGGATCCGGCACCTTATCCACTTCAATGGAGAAATCGATGGCACTCATAATGCCGTCACCAAATTTCTCGTGAATCACCGCTTTAACCGGCACCCCATAGACCTGCATGATTTCGTAGAATCGGTAGACTAATGGATCTGTAGGGATTACAGGCTCCAGAGATCCTTTCATGGGGGGCACAGTTAGGGGTTCCGCCAACTCTGCGGGTAAGCCCAAAGCGGTGACAATCTTCTCGGCTTCTTCCGTAGAGGCACTCGCCTGACGATAAATCACTGAGGCAATCCAGGTTTCATCACACCCGACAATTTTTTCTAAATCTTCAAAGGAAATACCTTTCGCTTTCTTTGCTGCTAGAAGTTTCTCGGTAATTTCA
>NZ_JANQOP010000149.1 GCF_028285745.1 Acaryochloris sp. IP29b_bin.137
CGGTAACCGCATTCGTGCCTTTTTTCTTAGCGATTCCAATCGTCATCGCAGGCTGGGTGATAAATTCCCCTTGAGCCTGACTGCTGGGGTCTGGATAGGGATTGGCAATATCCCAATCTTGTCGATAGTGAATTCGCGATACCGTGGTGCGATCACCAAAATTATCCACCACCGTCGCCACATCCTTTAGGTAGATAGGACGGGGATGGCCCTGAACTGTGGCAGTGCCAAAGCCCACCATAATCTCCCCCACATCTGCGGCAGACTGGAATAGATTGCTCCCTTCTAGAAATAGGCGGGTTTCTCCCACAGACACATCCCCCGTGGGCAGTTGGACATTCTCCACCTGGAGTTGCTGACTAATCTGAGCGGGGGACAGCCGATAGCTCGCCAGTTTGTCGGGGTCCAAATCCACCCGAATGGCACGGGGGTGCCCACCCGCCATCGTCAGATTGGCGGTGTCTGGAATACTGCGTAAATCATTGAGGAGTCGTTCCCCTACCCGCCGAAGTTGGTTGTCGGTATACCCCTGACCCGTCAGAGTCAACGTCACAATCGGGACATCATCAATAATTACCGGTTTGACGAGATAGGACGCCCCTGGGGGCAGTAAATCTTGGTGATTGTAGAGATGATTCTGTAGTTTGAAGAGGGAATCTTCCCAGTCTTCCCCCACAAAGTACTGCGCCGTAATTTTGGCCCCTGAATTTTGGGAAACGGAATAGAGATGTTCCACCCCTGTGAGTTCTCGCAGCTTGGCTTCGATGGGGTTGGTAACAATATTCTCGACCACCTCTGCCGGGGCACCGGGATAGGGCAGGATGACCTCAGCAGCCGGAACCACAATTTGGGGATTTTCTTCTTGTGGGGTGAAGGTAGCTGCCCCGACTCCAAACAAAACCAAGGCAGCAATGAGCAACATCGTCACCTGGGAATTAATGAAATAGGCAGTGATTCGACCAACAATGCCCGTTTGGGGAGAAGGGGAACTTGACATCAGGGTTTCCTCACTTGCAGAACTATTGCTTCGCCAGGACAAATACCGCAACGACCAGCACAAAGTAACCAAACCCTTTTTGCAGTTGTTTGGCCTCGAATATTCGCGTCAAACTTGCTCCAATAACTGTGCCCAGACTCGCTGCCAAGGTGAAGGTGATGATCAGCATCCAATCCAGTTCCACTTGATTCAGATACCCTAGAAATCCCGTTGCAGATTTAAAGGCAATGATCAGCAATGAGGTGCCAATCGCTTCCTTGATGGGGAGGTCTCCGAACAACACCAAAGCAGGAATAATCGCAAAGCCTCCCCCCACGCCTACAAAACCTGTGAGCACACCTACTCCCAGTCCTTCTAGAGGAATAGTCAGCCAGTGGTGTTTAGGGTGCGGATGAGAGGCCGTCTGGGAACTTCTCTGAAGTGGAGACTTGATGCCTGGATCACGAATCATCAGCACACTCGCGAGGACCATAACAATCCCAAAGCTAATGAGTTGAATGGTTTCTGTGATCCAAGGTAAAGAGGCCAATCGGGCACCCAGAAAGGCTCCCAACATCGCAACAGGGGTAAAGATAGCAGCGGTTCTGACATTCACATGTCCCTGTCGCCAGTGGGGAATTACACCGATCAAACTAACCGTACCTACAATCACCAAACTCATGGCAATGGCAGCTTTGGGTTGAGTATCTAAGACATAAATCAGGATCGGCACGGCTAAAATGGAGCCACCGCCACCGATCAGCCCTAAGCTTAGGCCAATGCCAACCGCAAGAATATGTCCTATGATCCACGTCATGGGCCGACTGCGGCAGCCTGGCCACACTGTTGATTAGCGGGAACAGCTTCAGCAACTTTTTTCGGATCAGGAAGATTGAGAGCCCCCATCAGCTGAATAAAGGCGTCGCGACCTTGGCCAACAAAGCGGGGATTAAAGCGTTTCTCTTCTCCAATCGATGATACGGTTTGACCTTTGTAGTCATGACCTGGGTAAACCAAGGTTGTTTCGGGTAAGGTAAACAACCGCTGTACCACATGGTCATAGAGGGTTCCTGCATCCCCGCTCTGGAAATCAGTGCGACCACACCCTCTGATTAACAGGGAATCCCCTGTTAAGATCCGATCTTTATTGACGAGGTAGGCCATATGACTGTCGGTGTGGCCTGGAGTTGCGATCGCACGAACATTCACCTCACCTAAATCTAAAACTTCTCCATCCCGGATCAACCGATCTGCACAAGCAGCTTCCGCATGTTCAGGTACAATTCCTTGGCACCCAGTCAACTCGCGTAATTGCCCCGTTCCCGTCACATGGTCAGCATGAATATGGGTTTCGAGGCAGTAGCACAGGGTCAACCCTAATTCATCCAGCAGGTTCACATCGCGTTCCACCTGCTCTTGCACCGGATCAACCAGGATAGCCTCCTTGTCTCTGTTCGCGATCAGATAAGTATAGGTGCTGGTTTCTGGATCAAACAATTGACGAAATAACATCTTGCTCGCTCCTTTAGGTATGTTCTTGTCTCTATTGGGGGAAACGCCACAATAACGCCGAGCTAAGGTTACTTAATTTCAGGCGAGTAAAACTTAACTATAATATAATTATATAGTAATATAAGGGCAGATGAACTGTCTACCTCACTTTCAAAGGGTTTTTATTGGGATGTTTGCTGCAAGTGCCACTCTAAGAGAACAGCCCGACATTGCAGGCATTCGAGGACACTTAGCAAAGACTGAATACCTGAGCGGGAAGCGTTATAGGTAGCCCCCACATAGTTGTGATCCAGCTGAATTTGGGGATAAAGTTCAGCAACAAACCCGTACAGGCATTGGTTGGAGAAAGAACTATTGATCGCCCACCCTTTGTGATTTAGAGGTGTGAGAGACATTATGGCTTGGGTATCTATACCCAACTCTCGCTGAAGGATGGATATCACCGCTTCGCTCGGCGATTGTCCCTCAGCCACCCGACCTCCAGGAAAATCAAGGGTCTGAGTTTGCACACCCGGACGGTAGGTGGGTCGGGCCAAAATGAGCTGCTGATTCAGTAGGGGCAATACAATAACCGAATCTGCTTTTTCGATCCGCCAATATTCAAGCCGCTGTCCCTGGTCAGTTTGTAAATGTTCACCGATCAGGGTCAGCCATTGCGATCTCAATTCCAAGATGCGCTCGCAGACCTGCCAATCTTGAGAAGCCATAAGGTGGGGATAAATACGGCAGTTTTAAACTAACTCACTGCTTTGTGGAGACTGATTACGAGCTGAGCAACTTTAATCAGGCTGACTGAAGGATTTAAATTGGTTAAATTTTTGAGCCTGCTGCAGCAAGCGATCGCTAATGGAATCACAGACCGATTCACACAGTTCAAAGACCAACGGATCGACAATCTCGTAATAAGCACTGACCCCGCTAGGAGTGCGCGAGAGAAGGCCCGCTTGAGTTAAAACCTTTAAGTGTTTAGAAAGATTGGCTTGTCCCAACCCTGTGGCCTCCACCAGATCATTAACCGTCATTGGACCAGCCCTGAGATTGCTGAGAATCTGCAAGCGACTGACTTCCGATAAGACTTTGAAGTACTCAGCCACTGCTACGAGAACTTCGGGTGATACTTGTTTGGCAAGAGTTTTAGGCATGGTTAGAGGGAATAAACAGAAGGCTACTAATACAATTATATAACCATGTAGAATTATGAGATAATATTTTCTCTAGCTTAAAACAAGTTATTTTTGGACTCTTGCCACATCGGGGTACTCAGGTAACGCTCACCCCCACTAGGCTGAATCACTACAATCCGCTGACCTTCAATGGCCATCTGCTGACCCAGGTGCAAAGCGGCATAAAGGGCAGCCCCAGTCGAGATCCCACTGATAATCCCCTCCGCTTGAGCTAATCTTCGTCCCCAATGATAGGCTTGCTGATCACTCACGGTGATGATTTGATCAATCAGATCGACCCGCAGGACATCAGGAATAAACCCTGCACCAATCCCCTGCAAATTATGGGAACTGGGTGCGTGACCACTGAGGACGGCACTGTTTTCCGGCTCCACGGCCACAATTCGTAATTGGGGGTTTTGTTGCTTGAGATAGCGACCTGCCCCTGTCAAGGTGCCGCCCGTCCCTACCCCCACGACCAGAA
The DNA here is from genome assembly GCF_028285745.1 of Acaryochloris sp. IP29b_bin.137. Taxonomy (GTDB): domain Bacteria; phylum Cyanobacteriota; class Cyanobacteriia; order Thermosynechococcales; family Thermosynechococcaceae; genus Acaryochloris. The sequence goes on from NZ_JANQOP010000149.1 coordinate 4,136, forward strand.
CATCAATCTGACCATCCGTGTCTTCCCAGATTTCAGGCCCCGTTGTTTCAAAGTGGATTTTGGGATTTGCAGGATTGCTAAACTGCTGGGGGGAGAAGGCGTTGGGGAGGGCAGCCAGGAGTTCATTGGCCCGAGAGATGGCCCCCATCATATCGGCAGAAGCAGGAGTGAGGATGATTTCTGCTCCGTAAGCATTCACCATTTTTTGGCGTTCAGGACTCATATTATCCGGCATGGTCAGGATCAAACGATAGCCTTTTGCGGCACAAACCATTGCCAGCCCAATCCCAGTGTTACCCGATGTAGCTTCTACAATCGTAGAGAGTCCTGGCTGAATCAGCCCTTCCCGTTCAGCTTCGGTTAGCATACTAATCGCAATCCGATCTTTCACCGAAGCAGCTGGGTTCAACCCTTCTAATTTCAAGACAACATCAGCAACACAACCCACCTCCTGGGGGAGACGTTGAAGCCTAACCAGCGGAGTACGGCCAATCACTTGGGTGATGTCAGAGTAAATCAGCATAGGATGCACGTCCCTAGATCAGGAGTAGGAAGCATAAGTAAGTCAGCCCGGAGATTAACATCAAGTGAGGCAGAGAACTTGTCCAAGTGCGTTGAGTGATCCGCAAGAGGGGATAGACACTGAAAAGTAAAGCTGACAGTAAAGTAACCCCCTGTAAAAATGCTGCTACATCAGGGCTCCAGGTGAGGGTAGGAAGCCCCTGGCCACTGTAGCCAAAGGTTCTGGCAATGACAGGTAGAATTTGACCTGCTTCTGTGACTGCCGCAGGGATGTAATGGGCCAGGTTAGCCGCTAGGGTGAAGGGAAGATAGGCATAGATAACCGTTAGGTAGTCCGGTAACTCTCGGTCAAACAAGCGGGCGATCAAGTGCGTCACAACCGTTAAGACGGCTGGAATACTCAGTAACAGGGTCGTCACTAAAATACCAATGGGTAGGTGATCGGCATTGACGGGGAGGTCCCCCTGACCCAACCAACCCAAAATCTGGTGATCGTGATGCATGAACACGCCACCAAACAGTAATAGCAGGAGGGCCACTTCCGGCCAGTTTCCCTGGTGATTTTCCAGTAAGTCTGCGGCTGGAAATCGCAAGTTGAGCTGTACGGATCGATTGGGGCAGGCTTTCAGGCAAGTCATACACAGCACACAGTCGCGGTTATCTTGCAATTGAGCGGGATGGGAATAGAGGGGACACCCATCCGTCGCCTGTCCTTCTGTTGGGAGTGCATTGGCAAATTCGACAGGAGTTGCGGCGCTCCCTTTGTAACAGCCAAAGGTGCTGCACTGGCTACCACAAACTTGCTGTGTTGATCGCACCTCCAGGATCGAGAGCTTGGCAAACATGCCGTTCATACCGCCAATTGGGCATAGATATCGGCACCAGAGACGACGTTCGTAAATCACGCTGCCGATGACGGCCCCAGCAGCAATAATCACCAACAACCACGCTGATAGATAGGCAGTATGGGGTAGGTCCCAAAGCTCCTCCCACAGGTAAATGGCCACAAACCCCACAAACAAGATCCAAGCTCCCCAGCGATTCATCCATTTAGTGGGCCAGGGCAACAATTGACGAGGCCAAATCCACAGGGAGAGTTGGCGGAGCCATTCCCCCGTAATCATGAAGGGACAAACCGCACACCAGAGGCGACCGACAAAGGCAAATAAGAATAGGTACACGGGCCACCACCAAGCCCAGAAAAAGTTCAGGGTCATGCTCGCATCCTTTGTCTGTGGGCCGATATAGCCCATGAGGGTCACGGGAATGAACAACACCATAACCCCATACCAAACCCTCCGAGGCCACCAGGGGCTGAGCAAAAACTGTCGCAGCCAGGGGAGCTGGTTGAGTAAATCGATCCGAAAGGCATTCTTGGGCGATTGTAAGGACCACAAGGTTTGTTCCGAGATCACCGTTTGCTCCTCAGGGGTCATAGAGACCGCGCGCTTGAGGATGCCAGCCAGCTCAACCAGGTTGCCAGGATAGTCGTAGCTAATCAAACGGCGGGTATTGGCCTGATCCAGTTTTAGAAGTGTGCGTCCTTGCTCCCGGCAAAATTGGGTGAGGAAATATTGGGCAAACTCGGGGATATCACCCTTGCGCTGGGGCAGACTGAACAATTTAATTGAGTGGGATGCAATACCAGGTAAGGTTAGCTTGTGGGGGCTAGCTAGGATTAGACGCACCCAGGATTTTACAGGAGAAGGAAAACTGGCCACAGTGGGGTCTAGATTGGGTACCAAGGTACTCGTGTTCAGGTATTGAACTAAGCGATCTCGATCCTGATCACTCAAAAGCTGCACATTATCAATAAGCAATGTGCCCCGTTCAAGAAGTTCAATGACACCAAGCTGAACATCTGCTTTGCCAAAGAGGAGATTCGTACAAACCCCCCCTGCCTCAGAGCGAGGAAGCTGAGCACAGTCGAGTTCTGCAAAGGGGCGATCCTTCAACCCAGAATGGGCATGAATATAACCCGCCAGGAAAGTTTTACCCGTTCCCAGTGCGGCTTGAAAGACGATGGGTTTGACGTCAACGGTAGCGGCTTCTACCTGCTGTGCAAGTTTAGTACTGGCCTTGCTAGACCCCAAAAGGGTTTCAGTGGCAGGTACAGAATGAATATAGGGCTGCAATCCCTGAATACGAGCTTGTTCTCTAGCAATACGTTGGGCAAAGTTGACCAAATCTTGAGTCAGAAATTGATTGAAAATGCCCTGGATCTCGGTATAAGCCTGTGACAATTGCTCACAGTCAGCTTGGCCCAGGAACCAGATTTCACTTGCACTGAGCGCAATCGCACTTGCCTGATAGAACGCATTTTCTTGACGATTGATCACAGGGACATAGCCAAATAACTCGCCCGCATTGCGGTACAGCATATGGGTCTTGCCCACCAGAGAGAGTCGATAAATTTCTACAGTACCCCACTTCAGCAAATAGAGCCCCACAGGTGCTTGGTTTTCCCGATAGATCTCTGTTCCTGGCTCGACCTTGATGAGTTGCAGAGAGCGGGCAATTGCCATTAAGGAACGATCCTGGAGTTGTCCCCAAACCCGATGAAAGCTCAACCAGTCATAGCATTCTGCAACCGCCTGCTTCTCCTGCATCTGCTCCTGATGCGCTTCAGGTTGGAGCGGAATCGATCGTAGTGTTTCATTCGGAGTGCTTCTATCGGTAGATGTTGGTGTGGTACTCACAGTGCAGAGTCCCCTGTGTGAGCGAATGGTCTGTTGGGAACTGGTCCCACTCGATATACCCTTGGCAAGTACGCTGAACTGACGGATTGCTCTAGCTACCTATGCTGAGACCTTGACATTCTCCAACCATTTTCTGGGGCCTGCATCCTTGCGAATCTCACGCCAAATCTGGGTGGCGGCCAAGGCACCATCCCCTGCGGCGACCACCACTTGATTGAGTCCCACCTTCAAATCACCAATCGCAAAAATCCGAGGATGGGAGGTGCGACCCAATTTATCAGTGACTAAGTTACTGCCTTTCATCTCTAAGCCCAACCCCTGAAGATAGGTGTTGTGATAGCGAGACCCCATTGAGATTAGACCCGTTTCCAATGCAATGACTGAACCGTCCACTAGCTCGACACCCGTCATCTGGTGGTTTTCGCCTAGAAATTTCTGAATGGGGGTTTCCACCAAGCGGTAGCCGTGCTCCTGCAACTGACCACGCATCTGGTCACTCACTTCAAACAAACCATGGGTGAAGATCGTAATCTTGGGTGTAAACCAACTGAGATTGAACACCATTTCCTCAATACTGGTTTCACTCCCCGCAAAGAAGCCACAATGTTGGTCAATCATTTCATAACCATCACAAACCATGCAAACATGGAGGTTGTACCCGGCATAGTCATAAACAGTCTGCATATCATCAAGGGGAACCAGATGATCAATGATGCCACTGGCTACGATCAGATATTTGGAATAGAACTTTACGTGACGGCTGTTCTGACGACCAACTTTGACCCGCACCGTAAAGGTGTTCACTTCTTCAGTGACTGCTTCGACATAGCCTTCGAGAAAGTCTCCTGCTAAAGCAGAATAGTGTTGTTTACCCTGTTGGAGTAGTTGCCGACCTGACGTATCCGGCGGCAGCCCCAAATAGTTGTGTAAAGCCTGCATCCAAAATGAGCGAGCCTTACCTTTGTCAATAATCAGACTGGAGAGGCGGAATCTTTGTAGATAGATTCCTGCAGATAGACCACCTGCTCCCCCACCGACGACAATGACATCATAGAGATGATTCAAACGTTGTTCGAGGTTGGTTTTGTTGAGTTTCATTGGTCTTTTTATTAATGAGTGTAATCAGGTTAAGGACGAGGGACGGGTTTAGAGGGATGCAGTTAGCTCGTTCATCAACTCAGCGACGGGAATGATCTGCTGAGCACGTCCAGCATTAGACCCAGCAAAAATTAAGCCATTTTCGACATCGCCCCGAGCAGCTCTGTCTAATGCCCTCACAATGCAGTAGGTCTCTTGGGTGTCTCGACAGCGGCAAACATGCAAACAACTG
>NZ_JANQOP010000157.1 GCF_028285745.1 Acaryochloris sp. IP29b_bin.137
AGTAGTGGAGTCCCGTTACAATCCCACCGAGATTGAACCCAAATGGCAAGCAAGCTGGGCCAAACAGGGGCTAGATGCAACTCCTGAAGACACCAGCAAACCCAAATTCTATGCCCTGTCCATGTTTCCCTACCCCTCGGGCAGCTTGCACGTCGGCCATACCCGCAACTATGTGATCACCGACGTGATTGCCCGCCTCAAGCGGATGCAGGGCTACCGAGTTCTCCAGCCCATGGGCTGGGATGCCTTTGGCCTACCCGCCGAAAATGCCGCCATCGCTCGGGGAATTCATCCCGCCGAATGGACCTATGCCAATATGGCCCAAATGAAAAAGCAGCTAGAGCCCCTGGGACTTTCCATTGACTGGAGCCGGGAAATCGCCACCTGCTCTCCCGACTACTATCGGTGGACCCAATGGATCTTTCTACAATTTCTGGATATGGGCCTGGCCTACCAGAAAGAAGCCGCCGTTAACTGGGACCCGGTGGATCAGACCGTACTTGCTAACGAACAGGTGGATAATGAAGGCCGCTCTTGGCGATCTGGGGCTAAGGTGGAGCGCAAACTGCTACGGCAGTGGTTCCTAAAAATTACCGACTATGCCGAAGAACTGCTTACTGATTTAGATAAACTGACCGGCTGGCCTGAACGGGTTAAAACCATGCAGGCCAACTGGATTGGTAAATCCGTAGGGGCCTATCTGGAGTTCCCGATTGTGGGCATGGATGATAAGGTGGCTGTCTTTACCACCCGTCCTGATACGGTTTATGGCGTCACCTACGTAGTGCTGGCTCCAGAACATCCCCTCACCCCCCAAGTCACCAGCAAAGCTCAGAAAAAAGCAGTCGACAAATTTATCGAAGCAGTCGGAGCCGAGAGCGAAATAGATCGCACGGCGGAAGACAAGCCCAAGAAAGGCATTCCCACGGGGGGCAAGGCGATCAATCCCTTTACGGGGGAAGAAATTCCCATTTGGATTGCCGACTATGTGCTGTATGAGTACGGGACTGGCGCAGTGATGGGGGTTCCTGCCCATGACACGCGGGACTTTGTGTTTGCTCAGCAGAATAAACTGCCGATTCAAACGGTAATTGTGCCGGAAGGTGGCGATGCCGAGACACCCCTAGAAGCCGCCTATACGGAACCGGGACTGATGGTTAATTCCGGTGAATTTGACGGCAAAGTCTCCACTGAAGGCAAGCAGGCCATAATTGCCAAAGCTGAGACCAAAGGCTGGGGGAAGGCCAGAGTTCAGTATCGCCTGCGGGACTGGCTGATTTCCCGCCAGCGCTATTGGGGTGTGCCAATTCCGGTGATTCACTGTCCCAATTGCGGGGCCGTTCCGGTTCCCGAAGCCGATCTGCCCGTGGAACTGCCCGAAGATGTGGAATTTTCGGCCCAAGGGGGATCGCCCCTAGCCAAGTTAGAGTCTTGGGTGAATGTGGCTTGTCCCAACTGCGGGGCGGACGCCAAGCGGGAAACCGATACTATGGATACCTTTATTGATTCGTCTTGGTATTTCCTTCGCTATCCTGATGCCAAAAATGACAAGGCCGTCTTTGATTCGGCTAAAACCAACGATTGGCTGCCCGTCGATCAATATGTGGGTGGGATTGAACATGCGATTTTACACCTGCTCTATTCGCGATTTTTTACGAAAGTGATGCGCGATCGCAAACTCCTCAATTTCGATGAACCCTTCAAAAAGCTACTCACCCAAGGGATGGTGCAAGCCCTGACCTATAAGAACCCAGAGACGGGGCAGTATATTGCACCTATTAATGTTGATGCCGACGATCCGAAGGATCCAGAAACCGGTGCCCCCTTGGAAGCCTTTTACGAAAAGATGTCCAAGTCTAAATACAATGGCGTCCCCCCGGAAGAGGTCACCAATAAGTACGGGGCCGATACCGCCCGTCTATTTACCTTATTTAAGGCTCCTCCAGAAAAAGATCTGGAGTGGGAAGGGGCGGATGTGGAAGGTCAATTCCGGTTTCTCAATCGGGTCTGGCGACTGGTGAGTGAACATGCCGCCCAAGCCAAGGGCAAGAAAGCGAAGGTGAATAAAGCCAAGCTCTCGAAAACCGAAAAGGAGCTGCGACGATCCGTTCATATTGCCATTAAAGAAACTAGCGAAGATTTAGACGGCGACTATCAGTTCAATACCGCCGTATCTGAGCTAATGAAGCTAAGCAATGCCCTCAGTGATTCCAAAGAGAAAGCGTCTCCCGTCTATGCCGAAGGCGTGGAAATCTTGCTGCTGCTGCTCACCCCGTTTGCGCCCCATATCAGTGAAGAGCTATGGGAGAACTTAGGTCACTCTGATTCGATTCTGGGTCAGGCTTGGCCCCAGGTGGATGAAGAGGCCCTAGTGGCCGATGAGATTACCCTAGTGATTCAGATTATGGGTAAAACCCGTGGCACAATTCAAGTGCCGGCGGGCTCCAGCCGGGAAGACTTGGAACAGCTTGCCCGCGAGTCGGAAGTGGCCCAGCGGTATATTGCTGGCAAGGAAGTGAAAAAGGTAATTGTCGTTCCAGGCAAGCTGGTGAACTTTGTGGTTCCTAAATAGTGCGGGCCGTCAGTCTAGGGCCTCTAGGGACTGGGCAATATCCTCAACCACTGAAGTGGAGTTCATTATAAAGGTGTGAATGGCAGGCACGGTCACCACTTTGTGGCCGTCGCTGGCTTCTGCTATCGAGAGAATGCCATCGTTGAATTCGTTGCCAAAGGGGAGCCACGGTGCCCTAGGTCCACCCGTGCCAACGTAGATCTTGGTATGGGGCGGTAGGGTTAGTTGGTCGATAAAACTATCCTGGGCAAGTAACTGCCCCATTTCTCCTGTGAGCAGCCGATAGAGGCCGACTTTGGAGAAGAATTTTGCGGCTTGACAGGCCATCATGGGTGGGGCGAGGAAAAAGCAGGCTGCGGGTGGATGGGGGCTAAGTTGGGGGTAGGCGTTGCGGATAATGACAGTGCCGAGGGAATGCCCCAGCAGGGCATAGGGTTGGGAACCGACTTGGGTTTGAATCTGTTGCACCAAGCGGTCTGTGACGGTTTGCAAGGATTCTAAAGTGGGGGAATAGCCAAATAGGTGGGGAATATGGCCCAGCTTGCGGAGTCGGTGCTGTAGGTACAGCATAGATAGAGGCGTTCGACCCATGCCATGAATCAACACTACGTTTAGTCCCATCCAAGTCTGCTCAGCAAGATTTACCGTATAGAGATCATTATTGCTTTTAGGTGTGAGTTATGGAGTGATGGTTTGCGATCTCAGTTTACTTTGGGATGTAATCTTTGCTTGAAATAGCCTGAGTGTTACGTTCACAATGCCATTGCAGCTTGATAGTACCCCAACCTTCGCATATCCGTTGTTCCTAATCACGATACCCAAACTATGATTCTTACAAATTCTTGGTTTTGGTTGGCAGTGCTGATATGGATTGTGGGGGCCGGTATGAGCATAAGTTTGCTGATGGAGAAGATTTGGTTACGCAATCAAGGCAAGCTAAATCGTTGGCAAATTTGGCTATTCAGAGTAAATGGTATTGTAGGTGGCCTAGCGGGCTTAGTCATTGGCTACCAAATCGGAGAGAACCTACCACCATCGCAGCAATCTTGTGAAGGACTTGCAGCTTGGGGATGTATATCAGAGGGGTTGGTCAATATCTTTATTGGTAGTCTTTTAGGTCCATGGGTTGGGGCAATAGTTGGAGTTGTGGGAGTGGCAATTGTTTTCAAAAGCTTGAAAATCTAAATTGAACTTAATTTGCGATGGCCGTTGCTTGTTGTCCGCGGGACATAGGCCGCTCTTCGAGCATCGCAACTCAGTGGGATTTACACCGAGCAACAACTAAGTGTTCCATTCGGTAGACATTTTGGGTGTAGGAGTTATTGATTTGAGATCGCAGTTTGATTGGGGATGCTATCTCATTTCTCCAATTTTTGAAAGGGAATAGCTTTCTAAAGCTAAAAAATTCTAATTAGCACTATGAAAGCTCAAAAAGATTCAGATAATATACCTATTTTAGGGAAAAACGGATAAAATTCGGACAATGCTCTATCTCGGAGTTATTATGCTTTCCCCGTTTAATAAATAGCTTCTGCTTGAAATTTAGCCTTTATGTATATTTGGATTGCATTTTATGAAAGAGGCACTTCTAGTAATACTAGGATCATTTTTAGGTTTACTGGTTGAGATATTTAGGCGAAAAATTACAGGTGCTGATCAGCTTGATGTTATTAATAAATTCACAAAACTCGCAGAACTTTATAAGGTCCTCGATGACCAAAATCTTTCACCTAATCAGTTAAGAGACTTTGAGAAAGCACTGAATAGTAGATCTGAACTATATGCGGAATTTAATCGGGTGGCATCTGGAGTCGATCCTCTAGAACGCCTTTATAAAGATCCGATACTTAGTCAACATCAAATGAATTTGCTAGCTGGAGAAGCAGTAAAAATAGCTAATCATGAACTTGAAGAATCATATGAGAGAGTGTTGGAACATACTAGCAATGAAAATCGTGTTCAACTTATTGAATCTCATCAACAATGGCTAATTTATCGAGATAAGGAATCTGAATTTAGACGTGGTCGTTTCAAAGGAGCAAGCATAGCACCCATGATTGCTGCGCTAACTCTTGAATCTCTGACTCGGGAGCGAATTGAACGCCTGAATTATTTACTTATTGATGGAAATTTATAATGCATCCAGCTTCACTCCCTAGCTATGCCAGAAGTTCTGAGCTAGCACCCACATGCACTCGGATGCTCGGCAATCATGAACTTGCTTTGTTCTTTAGCTTCTGGCTCGTTCCTGTAATGTAATCCGTTAACTCGGTTGTTAGCCCCCATTGAAGATATGGCGTCAGATTCAGTAAGCGCATACGAGAATCATGCTCGAAAATTCTTAAACACTCGCGATCACTCAACGATTGGCATACATGTTATTGAACAATGGGCACACTCACTCCCTACCAACAGCGATGTGCTTGAAATTGCTTGCGGTGGTGGCATTCCTGTTACTCGTACTCTCGCCCTTGCTGGATTAAAGCTTTGGGCCGTAGATTCGTCACCTACCCTGGTATCCGAGTTTAAACTCCGGTTCCCAGATATTCCCGTTGAATGCACCCATGCCCTAGAAAGCAACTACTTTGGGCGGAAGTTCAGTGCCGTTATATCTATTGGACTGCTCTTCTTGTTATGCGAAGACGATCAGGTTAGGCTAATCCACCGAGTTTATCAACTGCTAATGCCTGGTGGTCGTTTCTTATTTACCGCACCTGTTGAAATTGGCATCTGGACTGATATAAATACAGGCCATCAGTGCCGTTCCCTTGGACGTGAACGATACGAAAGTATTTTGCAAGAAGCCCAGTTACGCATATTGGACACCTACGTAGATGAAGGGCGTAATAATTACTATGACGTGGAGCGAAACTAATGGGCTTAAGCGCTACATACCAAGCACGTATCACTCGATGAATTGCGGATATATGGAAATCAGCAACGAAAGTCCATTGTCTGCGTTTGATCCAGGATCCATTACTGTGGGCCTGCCGTGATTCTCACATACTCACTGAGTAAACCCGATACAGCATAATGTGGATGATATTACACGCTACTTGAACCTACCTGCCACGGCACTATTCAGACATGCAATACATTGCTTTTGTTCATGGGAATTCTGACTCCACACCTACTATGGATGCATGGAATCAGTTTCTGAAAAATGCGAAAGAGTCTGGCATGTTCCAAGGTGGCAGTGCCCTTGGGAAACGGCACGCAATCGGCAAGAAGCAGGCATCTGACTCGACCGAAACAATAGTGGGATTTATGAGGTTTGATACCGATGCTTTGACTGTATTGAAAAGGTTGCTTGACACTCACCCTGTAATCCTCAATGGCGGAACAATAGAGCTGCGCGAAATGCCAGTATCCTAAATGCCACACAGTAGCCATTGATCGAGAAGTTTAGCCAGTCTAGGAGGGGATGCCACGGTACGTAACTAAACACGCTTGAGAAGATTCGTATACCCTATAAACTCGTTCTTCCAGTCGCCATATACACCTGAGAGTCCACAGGCAGAACATTCATAGCCCAGATAGAACCACCGCACATCTCCACTCATACGGTAGAGCGCCACCCCTGCCATAATCTCAAACTGATTATGACCACAAGAGCACGTTACGGGGTAAACGACTTCAACCTCGTCGAAATAGTCATCACTATCACCGATACCATGCTTGGTATCGCAGACCGTGCAGATTCGCGCGACCACCCCTTCCTCTTCATTGATGACTAGCCGAAAAATATGATCCTCGCAGTATTTGGCAATAGCAAAGTGTTCTGCTTTGTAGCCATTTTTAATGCTGTAATCGATGATTTGCGATCGCAGTTTAATTGGGGATGCGATCGCAATCGTCATGAATAATGCAGGTTAGCGGGTAGCAATATAGCCTGCGGTTATTGAGAGAAAAACGAGCGTGCAGAAGACCCACAGAAAAAATAGTACGCCTGAGGAAAAGCGCGGTTGCCCTAGGGAAGACTGAGATTGATGCTCCACTCCAGTCGGTTTTGTGTCAGGGGATTTAGGTGGAGTATCCACTTCATCAGTCTGTGGTGCGGCTGTTGCAACGGCTTGTTGATCCGTTTGGGTGGCTGAATCTTCTTCCCCCTTTGATTCGGAGGCAACTTGGGTATTGGCGGTGGCGGTCTGTTCGTCTGTCATGACATTACCTTTAATTTAAATGCAGTGAGGGCAGAGAAAGGCGTTAAGACGTTTGTATCTTCGAGCGAATAGAGCCTTTCAATCGCTGATGTTGATCGGCATGATGGCTACTCCGAGAAGAGGACCATCATGCCAGTAACCCTTAATGATCAAGGGATAAAAAGAACGCAAAAAATCGGTTTAAGAGTTAGACTTACTCATCAGCTGATTGCGGGACTTCCACGGGCTGCGAAGACTCAACTTTAAAAGCTTCAGAAAGCGCCTGAGGAAGATTTTCAAACTTGACGCCCATGGCTCGCAGACTATGGAATAAATGTCCTTGCAAGCAGTAGAAGGCCAAATAGTAAGTGACATTGGATAGCCAAGCTCGGGAGCTATAAACCCCATCTGCTAATTCAACGGAGTCCTTAAAATAAGGCGTAATGTTAAATTTCACCTCTAGAGCAGCCCCGTAAAATTCCACCGGATAGACAAAGGTATTGACCGCACAGAAGTAGGCAGAAATAAATCCCATAATGGCGACGCCGCCGAGGGATAAGCCAATCAAGCCATCTGCACTGTAATTATCTTTTCGGGCGCCAAGCTGTTGTTCCCAGCGAAAGGGGGAGACATTAATATGCCAAATGCCGCCCAGGATATCCACAATGCCAATCAAAATATGACCAGCGGCTAAGTCGCCCAAATTATCAATAAAAAATGGATTAAACCCAGGTGTAGACCATCCGTATTGGTATATGTTGGTGAAATTTTGCATGGTAGGGGTTACGGCTTGGATATCTCCTACGGTGGGGTTATAAATACCGTGATTGATGATCCATCCGGCAAATAGGAGTGAGGCGAAGCCAATAAAAAGTAGATGATTTCCTAAGATATAGCCCAACTGTTTGGGGTCATCCCAGTCAAAGGCAAAGCTTTTGGTTGTGCCCCGGCCTCCCTTGGAGAGATCGGCAGGACCCACGGCTAAATGGTAGTAGCCGCCAAATAGGAGAACTAAACTCGCGACCCAATGCACATAGGCGATCGCAAAATAGGGGAAAGTATCCGTAACGATTCCACCTGGACCAACGCCAATCCCTTCGGCGGCCATATGAGGGATCAGAACCAACCCTTGCTCATACATGGCGACATCGGGGTTGAATACCTGGAGTTCAGAGAGGGTATTGAGCCCCACCCAAAACATAATGATGGCCGCTTGTAGGATATGGGCTGCTAACCATCTCCCGGATACGGAGGGTTCAATTAAACGGCTATTCCCTGCATACCAGGGATACTCTTGTTTTTCAATCGAGGATTCCATAATGGTCTTCCAAGTATAGATATAAGGAAAGAAAGGGGTTTAGGCAAAACGAGGTTTTGAAAATCGCGGCTACTTGCTTGTCAACGCGTGACAAGGGCGATTCGTGCTTTTTGATGAGACGGAATAAAATCAGGAAATTTGGGTTGAGCAGACTCTCGATGATGCAGCTTCTCAAGGACGACGTGGCGATATTGCTGGGCCGCTGCATCACTGGGATCGATCGCCAATGATTTTTGGAAAGACGCTAAGGCTTCTTCATAGCGCTCCATTTTGATTAAGGTATCGCCACGATTATTCCAGGCGAGGACTTGCCCACTAAATCCCCACTGCTGGTCCCCCAATAAAGCCATGTCGCAAGCATCTAATGCTTCGGTATATCGACCTAAGACACTGAGGAGACCGCATCGATTGGCTAAGCCCAGAGAATAATCTGGCTTTAACAACAGGGCATTTTCAAAAGAACTCAACGCTTGTTGATACTGACCAAAATCGAATAGCTTTTGGCCGTGATTAATCCATGTTGCAGCAACATGAGGATTGATCCTTATGGCATGTTCACAGGCAGCTAGGGCATTCTGGCCCTGAAGATGTTCACACTGTTTAAACCAATGTAGAAATTCTTGCGGGTCGGAAGTGGGGTGCTGCGTTAGCTTATCTTGAGGCTGTGATAGGCCATCATCAGCACTGGGGAGCGCCATTGCTGCCGATGAGCACAGGAGCAGGAGAACGCCGGATAGAAAAAGCGTGATTAAACTGACAGCAATGCGTTTCATATCTCCACCTTCCATTGGCACCAGAACCCGCAAACTCTGACCTCTTTTAGATGAAGGCTGCTCGATCTAGAAGGCCAAGTGCAGGATGTCGTTTTGTAGCTCTATTCGGAATCAAGGACCAGGGTTGCGATCGCAAATCAACAACAACCTCGCCCCAAAAAAAATAGGGAACTGAGTAGTTACAGCTCCCCTTGCCATGTCTCTGAGAGGAGAACATTTTTTTGAGCGATCAATGATTGCCAGAATAGTTTTATTGAAACTTACTATCAATAAAATACTCATCTATCTGTAATAAAACTCAATAATTTAAGTAAGGCTGCATCTAGCTGCCATTGAGAAAACCCTTGTGACTACTTGCTTAGGGAATTCTTTGCATGGCACCTTAAAAAAATCGATTTTGATCTGATGCTAACCTTGTGCAACTATTGAGATTAAATATCAATAATTTTATCGTCACAAGGAATATCACTGATGATTCGCAATAGTCTCAAGCGGTTGCTGATCAGCACTGTAGGAATGTGTCTTGGGCTGTTAATGATGACCCAGTCTGTCTGGGCCACGACCTACTCATTCAAAAGTGCTGGCAATATTGGGGATGAGGGAGTAATCTCTGGCACGGTTACTTACGATAAAGATCAAGTGGTTAATGCTTTGAATAGTGGCAAAGACCTTGAAGGGTTGATGGGGAGCTTAACCCTGGCCGATTTGGGTAAAAATGCGACATTCTCTTTTGAATATACTTCTCCTCATACTGGGGTGAAGCATACGGAGCAGACCATCTGCAATCGGAATATTTACGACCTTGACAATGGGCAAGAAGGGAACTATTCGATTGGCGGCCAAGAAGGTCCGTTTTTTAGCTTCGATAGTGGGGGTAACTTGTACCTGGTAGATTTTAAGTCCTGTGTAGGCGAGGAAGGTGGGCTAGCCAGCTCAATTTCAAAGCGGGATCCAAAAATTGCTTACAGTGAATTGGATGTTCAGTTTAGCCAATATAAACTCGCTGAATACGACTATATCGGCAATAAACCCCCGAGATTTATCCAGAAGAATATAAAAATCAAGTTTGATCGAGAAATTGCCTAGGAATAGTCCTTTCCTGTTGTCTAAATACCGCTAGGGTAAGGGGATGACTATAGCAATTGAGGAGCTAGTTAGGACAAAATAGGACCATGTCTTTTCTGCCTATTTCAATGCCCGCCCCCTATAGCAATGACTTCCGACAAAAAGC
>NZ_JANQOP010000162.1 GCF_028285745.1 Acaryochloris sp. IP29b_bin.137
GCGATGCATGAGCAGTTGGCCCAGTATCTGGTTGCGTATCAGCCGAATTTAAATAAAAAGTATCTGTTCCCCGGTCGGCATGGTCGCTCTCATATCCGCAGAGGGTCAACCGATTTGATTTTGAGAGAGGCGTTTTAGCGAGTGGGCTTGAGTGGGTTCAGTACCCACAGCTTCAGACGCACGGCTCTAACACGGATGCACAACGCTGGAGTGCCGACGAAGCACATTCAGCGAATTTCGGGGCATCGGACACTGGCCGCACTAACGGGGTATCTGGAGGTTACCGATGAGCAGGTGGAGGGGGCGATTGGGAAGTTGGCGTTTTAAGTTTGCTAATTAGGGTTAGAAACGCGCATGTGTGGATCTAAGTGGGAGGGGCGAGGCGTTATAGACTCCCTCGACCCAAACCTTCTCCACCCACTTGGAGGGTAACCTCCCTGATGACCCGGCTCCTATCCAGGTTGCTACTGGGAATAAGCGCAGGAGTGGAGCCAAGTCCATGAGAACACCGCTTGGTGCCATGATGCTTAACCAAGCCAAAACAGGAAAGCCTAGTTAGATATTGTCGCACCTAGCTCCTGGGGTGACCTGGGGGCTGGGTGGTTGGTGCAGACTAAATTTCTACCAATATTTTTAGTTTTATTAAGGGATTAATAAAAAAGAGGATGGTGTAATTTGCTTTGACCTAATCTATCATTGACAGGAATGTACAATGACTCTTCTACAAAAGATATGACTGTTAGTCGAATTGCTGTTGCTGGTCGAAAAGGAGGTGTAGGAAAAACAACAATTGCCTGTGGAATTGCGTCGATTCTAGCTAGTATGCAGCAAAGAGTACTAGTTATAGATATGGATCCCCAATCAAATGCTGCTTATGTGCTTGGAGTTGATCCAACAAAGCCTGGAACCGCGTCTCTGCTGGTTGGTGATCATCTAGAACCCTTGAAAGTAGGTAATTACCTATGGGTATTACCAGGTGGCCCTGAACTCATGAATCATAATATTCAATCCTGTGATCAAGAAGAGCTTGCTGATGCAGTTTTTGGTATGGATTATGATGTTGTTGTTTTTGACTGTGCTCCTGGGAATGAACATTTAGAAAGACTTGCTATAAAAGCTGCTGATACGGTGCTCATAGTTTCTGATGCACATCCACTTGCATTAGTTGGAGCGAGTCGTGTAATTAAAGAATTGAAGCTAAATAGTCAAAAAGGTAGAAAAGGAGCTTCAAGGTGGGCGATTATTCAATCAAAAATTGATGCACGTCGAGCCATGGATCGTACTTTTGATGCTGATCTGGCAGAGTCATTCCCAAACATACAAAGGTTTGTTGTTCGCCAAGACACACAGTTATCCCTTGCTGCTGCAGACCAAATCCCACTCATGACTTACGATGCTAAGTGCCGCGGAGCCCAAGATTTGATAGTTGTTGCACAGTGGGGACTCAATGGCTCAGCGTAAATCCAATACAAAACGTTTTCAACAAGCTTTAAATGTAGCTGATGATATGTCAGTGATTGACCAAGCTATATCTAATGATACTAATTCAAATCGATACTTAAAGACGGCGATCTTATTAGATCAAATAAAGCTAC
The DNA here is from genome assembly GCF_028285745.1 of Acaryochloris sp. IP29b_bin.137. Taxonomy (GTDB): domain Bacteria; phylum Cyanobacteriota; class Cyanobacteriia; order Thermosynechococcales; family Thermosynechococcaceae; genus Acaryochloris. The sequence continues at coordinate 1,596 of NZ_JANQOP010000162.1, forward strand.
GCAGTGAAGACACTAGGGAACTAAATCAAGATCATGTATTTGCTTTATCAGAGTCGATTGAGGTATTGGGATTAATTGAACCACTAGTGGTTGATACTAGGAATCGGCTATTGGCTGGAGGTCATCGCCTATCAGCAATACATTTTCTCCGTGACAATAAGCAGGAACGATATAATGAGCAATTTCCTGGTTCTAAGATACCTGTTCGAGTAATGCCTTTTGATGCAGATCAAGATCCTGAAAAAGCTTTGCAATGTGAGGTAGCGGAAAATGAACACAGACGTGATTATACAGCTACAGAGGTTAGGAATTTAGCGGAAAGACTTAAAAAAGCTGGATACAGTCACGGCAAGGGACGGCCAAGAAAGGGAAAGAAAGCCTTACTGCCTGCACTAGAGGTGATTATTGGTAAGCATACTAGAACAATTCAACGCTATCTTAGTGACCATCAGAAAGAAAATGCGACAAATGTCGCATTAACTGCTGAAACCAAGAAACTGAAAAGGATTGAGAAAGATCTCCTGGCTTGGAAAAATGAAAATATTCACTGCGCTACTAATTCCAAGAAGGCTTTGCTGCTTAAACGAATTCCATCAATGGCAAAACTAATAAACCAAGTTCTTATGGAAATTCAAACTCAAGATGGGAATTAATTTTTGTCGAGATTACTATCAATCAAATCATTCTGGGGGAATGATTGTTGCGTGTTCAATGCAATCGGTAAACTGATTGTTCATACTCGTCAAAGATGTTCAGACTAATTTTGCTGCATGAGTCTAAGCAGTTCATCAGTGCTTACCTTTCCACTCATGTCAGCTCCTTCTAAGAGACTATCTGCCAAATCTCGCTTTCGGTTGTGCAATTCAACAATCTTTTCTTCAATCGTACCCTTTGCTACAAGTCGATAAATAGTAACGGGGCGCTGTTGCCCAATCCGATGAGCCCGATCTGAAGCTTGGTCTTCCACGGCAGGATTCCACCAAGGATCCATGTGAATGACATAATCTGCAGCCGTGAGATTTAACCCAGTGCCTCCTGCTTTAAGGCTAATCAAGAAAATCTCACCCACTCCAGCTTGAAAAGCATCCACTCGTTTATGTCGGTCTTTCGCAGGGGTACTGCCGTCAAGATATTGATATTGGATCTGTTGTTCATCTAAGTAACGGCGAATTATTTCGAGATGATCCACAAACTGGCTAAAGACTAATGCCTTATGTTTGTTATCGAGCAATTCATTGAGTACCTCTGCAAAGAGCTTCAACTTCGCACTTGGTAAATCTGTTTCTGGAAGGACCAAGCACGGATTACAACAAGCCCGTCGTAGGCGCATCAATTCAGCAAGAACCTGGATATGTTTAGGACCATCGGCAGCATCACTCTCGTTCAATTTTGCCAATGCGTCCTGTCGTAAAGCCTCATAAAAGGCTAGCTCTTCTGGGCTTAAATCGACTTGTAGAACAATTTCAGTGCGAGAGGGCAGTTCCTCTAAGACTTGGCTTTTCGTTCGTCGGAGGATGAATGGTTGGATTAACTTCTTCAAGCAACTCCGCGCTGCTTTATTATGGTGCCGTTCAATCGGAATGGCAAAACGTTTATTAAAGCTATCCAAAGATCCCAGTAATCCAGGATTAATAAAGCGAAACAGGTTCCATAATTCACCTAAGTGATTCTCTATAGGGGTGCCCGTCGTAATAATCTTCAATTCACCTTGGAGCTTCATGGCGGATTGAGATCGTTTCGTTGAAAAATTCTTAATCGCTTGGGCCTCATCTAGAACAATTGTTTGCCAGTTCACCTGAGCTAACATCTCAGCCACTTCCTCTTGCTGCAAGAGCCCGTAGCTACAAATCAGAATGTCAAAGGGCTTAAGATGCTCTAGTAACTGTCTCCGATTACTATTGTCAAATTGCAGTGGTGTGAGAGTGGGAGCATATCTTTTGGCCTCCTTATGCCAATTCATGCCAACAGAGGTGGGAGCCACAATCAGAGTTGGGCCTTGAGGGGCTCGAGTGAGAATCACTGCTAGTGCCTGCAGAGTTTTTCCCAGCCCCATGTCATCTGCAAGACAAGCTCCAACTCCCCAATGAGAAAGTTTAGCTAACCAGCGAAATCCTTCAATTTGATAGTCTCGCAATTGGACTTGCAATGTTGAAGGAATCTCAGGTTCAAAATTTTTTAACTGGTGTAGCCTTTGTTTTTGGTCACGCCAGTGTTTATCCGCTTGCAGGTTTCCTACATCCTCAACCAGATCCTCTAGGGCTACTGAGGCTAGAGGGTGAAACCTTAAACCCTTCCCATGCGCTTCAGATAAAGCCTGCAATTCAGCAAGCCGCTTGCGAAAAGACTGGGCTAGGGCCAGAAACTGACCCTCTTCTAGTTTGATAAACCGCCCAGATGTCTCATCGAGCAACGCCAATAGCTTTTGAAGGTCTAGGACAAGACTGTTATCAACATTCACCTCACCTTGGATCGCAAACCAATCTTGTTGTTGGTTAATCTTCAAGTTGAGATGGTCTAAGTCTGCTCGATGTGATATCCGAAATTTTTCGCCTTCGGGCCATTCCACGATGACTTGGTCAGAGATGGATTGTAGATCGTAGAGGAGTTCTAAACAGTCATCTGGCTCTGTGATGAGCCATTCCCCATGATCACCTCCATATTGGTACAGGGTTGGACATGAATCGATTGTCCGTTGTGCCAACTGGTCTTCTTCCTCTAAGTCACGATTGGTTTGCAATCGCCTACCTTCAATTTCGGCAATCACGGTGCTGCCCCCAGATCCAGGTGGAAAATAAGAACCACAGCTCCCAAATGGTCGAACCCTGATCATGGCTTTGAGTCCATTCCCTGCAGGTAGAAGATGAACATGGGGGATCGAATGGGCTGCCACTAACTCAGCGTTTTCAGTGCCACCGCCGATATCCGATTGAACCGTAACAAGTCCAGATATTGAGCTAATAGCTGAAAGCACTTGCTCTTTAGCCGTCTTGGGTACATTGAGGCAATTGTAATTCCCCAGGATATTGGCAATGCGGCGGTGACTTTCATTGATTTCAATCACTTTCAGGCGGGTGGGGGTTTCCTGTGTGACTAAAATGTCTTTCGCTCTGGGTATTTGAGGATTTAGTTGTAAAGTGAGCCTTCCCTGGTCTCTTTCTTTGACCAATAGTTCCGGTTCGCCTTTGATGATGTCAATACGGGTGGAGGGCAAATCAGCCCAAAAGACTACAGGATGACCCACCAAATGAGTTATGGCTTGTTCCTTGAATTGATATTCAGTTTTATGATAGCCAAAATAGTAGCTCACTTCGTCTTCAATCTCAGCACAGGCTTTCAAGTCTTGGTTAGTGAGATAGCCCAGGCTTTTGGGTTGATTGAACAAACGGCTCAGGGCAATCTTGCGCCCCTTGCTCCACCCTCCCTTAGCATTGCGTTTCTGTTCTTTGGGTTCGAGTGAGATGTTCCCTGATTCGATAGATACAAACCAAGCCAGCCGAGAAATGGCTCCCGTTTTGTCAGTGAACAGGAATTCGGAATTTAACTGTTCTAAGGCTTTTAAGCTGAGCTGCCAATCTTCTTGGGCAGTGATTAATTTGGCTAGGGGAAACTGAGATAACGGCAGGTCAGGCAACTTTGGTTTAGAGGCAGGTTGTTCAGAAGCCAGTTGTTGGATTAAAGCTTTCGCTTCAGAAGCCAGCCAACTATATCCAGCGTTATAGGCTTGACAACAATATGGTTCAAGGACTTCGACTAAAGCTGTTTTTGCTGAGCTGGGGTCAACCCAATGGACACATAATGCACTGATCAGAGTTGGTATGCTTTGGCCATATTGGTAGGGCAGAACAGAGGTATTGATAATTGAGTTTTGGTAGGATAAGTCACCTTGTTGGATCAATAAGACTTTTTTGAGCAGGGAATAAATCTCAGAGAGCCAATGGTCTTCGGATTCAAGGATCAAGTCGATATAGCTCATCGCTGAACTGTGTAATGCCATGGATCCTTCATGGAGGAGTGTCAATACATAGAAAATGCCGCTGATGGACTCAAAATAAACCTTGCGCTTGCTCGTGAGTTTCCTTAATGCTTTCAATGCTTCCTGATAGGCAGTGAGTGCGGCGTCATAATCACCTTCCAAACAAGCCAACCAACCTTGGATAGCCAATGCATCATGTTTATAGTCTGCATGGATATCAACTAGATATGCTCTAGCTTCTTCCAGACGACCTCTTAATATCAGTTGTTCGGCTAAGACAATACTGAGATAGTTTCCGCCCACGTCCTCACAAATTTCAATGAGAACTTCTAACTTGTCTTCAGCAGGAAACAACAGGAGGGAATCAGTGAGTAACCCATTGACCAGAAATAGATCAGCTAGTTCCATGGGAATGGTCCAAAACCAGTACTGATCAAAGGGATTATTACAAACGAGGTCAAGAACCTCATCTAACGCAATCTTGTCACTTCTGTAGCCGTAGGAATAGTAGTCTTGGCAATACTCTGCAATGGCTTCAAAATCTTTCTGATAAAAGCCCATGCGAAAAGCACGGATAAACTCTTGGTAATCATCAAAGCTCCGTCCTTTACCATTCCATCCTGGCTTAAATGGAACAATGGTTTCTACCGCTTCAACCATTGCCTTAAACTTATCTTTGGCTACGGCATCTCTTGTGGCAATCTCAATGATTAAGGGGTGAACTCGGAGTTTATTATTCTCCATCAATAGAACTTCTAAGTTGAGGAGATGTTCAATAAAAGGCCGGATGGTTGAGCTAGTCAGCTTTTTTTGCTTTGGGCTACGGGTTCCTATCGTTGCCAAGCAAGATAACAAGGCAGTTCGGCTTGTGGATGTGTAAATAACTGAAACTGCTTGAATAATTTCTCGTTCTAGATCAGAAAGTTGTTCATACTTGTTGACTAGGCTTGCTCTAACGGCAGATAGATCTTCCTGCTTCTCGGGGGGATTTGTGGATAGGGTCACGTCGGTGGGGAGTGGCTAGTATCTTAACTAGTTTAGAATGGGTGTCCACTACTCAATGGTCTGGAAAAACTTTTTAAGTTGTCTTCACCGATATTATCCCGGTATGCTCACTTGGGCAGATTCCCTTAAGGGTGAGGTTTGGCTGCAAACTTTTTAGGCAATCTGAGTTACAGAATATTTCCAGTTTTCTCGGGATTGTGACATCAGTTTTGCAATGGCCTGAAAAGAATCTATTGTGGATCGGGTGAGTTGGGCTTTTATCTCACTGAGTCATCAGTATTGAATTCTTGAAAGTCTTACATGCTCTTTTTGACTGAAAGAGCATGTAAAGGGGACAAAGCATTGGAAATTCGTAGATTCAATCCAGTTGGGGACAGGAAGATCTAGCTTATTGAGAATTGAGAAGATCTGATTTAGCGTACATCATCGGCTGTTTCCTTACGCAAGATATAGATATGCTGAAGGTTATTAAGCAATTAGTTAATGGCAGCTGAATTGGTTCCCTGAAACTAATGCAGCGTAAGAAAATCCGGAAAATTATGCAGGTGGGAACTATATATCCCTAAATTGTTGACCATCAATGGTTGGTTAGCTGCTCAGAATACTTGCTAGAGTGAGGCCTGTGATATCGATTTGATTGAGTGTAAACTCCATGTCAACAAAAGGGTGAGTACCACGTTGGAAGAGTTCTCAAAACCCCATCCTGATTGGGGAGCTGATCAACTCCAACATCTGAAAGACGATTTCAATTCCACTTGAATGCCCTTTCCCTAACGGCTAATTCCCTCTGGTGCGACGCAATGGTGAGCGCTATGGTCATGAATTGTTGTTGCTTAAGCAACTGGTGATTCTCAAGCACAAACGCTATCAGTGTAAGAATTATCTAAAATATAAAGATGGGTCAATCTATTCTGCCCTCTTGGATCGCTCCATGCGGTTTTGGGATAAGAAGATGATGGTCTCTGGTCAATATCGAGTAGCTGAAGCCATTGACCCTATGATGAATGCTTGGGCATTAATATCCTTGTAATAAATTAGGACTATCATAAAAGGTGGCACTTACCGCAATTTAGTGTCTTTGTGACTTCTATCAGACTTTATTTGCTCAAATTTTAGTATCAGCCTTGTGAAGCTTCGGATCTACAGCAATGACTGAAAGTACCTTCCTACTGGTTCATGGTTCGTGGATGGGAAAGTTTTGTTGGTCTGAGGTGATACCTCGGCTTGAAGAAAAAGGCTTTACAGCCACTAGCCTAGATCTTCCAGCCCATGGTGATGACCCAACAACTCCAGAGTCCGTAACACTAGACAGCTATCGCGACTCTGTAGTTGCTGCTGTTGGCGAGCGGGATAATATCATTCTGGTTGGACATAGTATGTCCGGGATGGTAATTTCATCTGTTGGAGAAACTATACCAACTCAAATCAAAGCATTAGTGTATCTTTGTGCCTACTTGCCTCAAGACGGTGAGAGCATCTATCAACTTGCATCAGAGGACACCGATACGAAAATGATGTCTTATTGGAGGCAAAATAATCCAGAGAGGGATTCACCAGCATGGTTAGCTAAAGAAGGGATCATAGAGGTCTTTGGAGAAGATTGCCCACCCAAATATCAGGAATTGTTAGTTGCACATCATCGGGTAGAACCCATGTTGCCGTGTACAAGTCCAGTCAAATTAACAGACGAAAACTTTGGCTCTGTACCGCGTTATTATATTGAAACTTTGAACGACAACGCCGTTAGTCACCAGCACCAAGTTTTAATGCTAGGCCGAGTGAGCGTCAAACGGAAGTTTCAGCTTCAGTCCTCACATTGCCCCTTCTTCTCTATGCCTAAGCAACTAGTTGAGTGTTTGATAGAGGTAATTGAAAATGAGGATTATTGAAGCCTCTTTCATCTAGGAATCACTTTGGAGATGCATAAGCACGAGCGTACCTCTGGCAAAAACTCATAGCCTATCCGATGACTGATTGTTAGCCTGAGATTCTTTAGCTTCCGAATATGAACTTTCAACCATTCATTATCAAAACCGGTATATTTTGCTAGCTCACCACAGGGAAATGAAGGAGATTGAGAACTGCTTTCATGCTTTCAATACCATAAGTGTCCATTCTACATATAATGAAGCTTTATCAAGGCTGTGTAAACACCTTTGCCAGTCTTCAAATTAGTATCACTATTACTTCTAAACAAGTGAATTGAGGCAGGACCCGGCAGGCTTGACCTATACCGCGTTAGAAAAGCCTTCTTCAATGAATACAAAGGAGACGATACAACATACCATAAGCTACCTCATACCATGTGGGGATGTAAGTTTTCATGAAAGCTTTCTCACAAAAGCTTCATTGAACCTTCATGCCTTCGAGATAGGGTGTACCTGTTCAACAGCAAGGTAGGGAGAGGTTCTTGGGATATGGATGCGAAATCCACTTTATATTATATTTGTTCTTACTTTAAATTTCTCTTATTCTCAACATTAAAATTTTCGACCTATGTAAAATCTAATATTTCTGAATAAGAAACTTCACTACATTAGGTTCTACTTGAGTGATTCAAAAGTTTTATAAGATGTTGTTGCTCAAGATATTTTTTGCTGCCTGACTAAACAAATCATTCTTATAAAGTCAGAGTATGTTGATGTGCCTACGAATTCTAACCAAACGCATTGAGATTTTTTATGACCGTAGAAGAAGTTGTAAATTATTATTTGGAGCACTATAAGCCTAAGAAACTAACATTCGAGACAGATCCCCTCAACGTACCAATCATTGAATCTTGGATTTGTATCTACATCAGTCATAGGGTTGTTGTTCATGGTCAAATTTTTAACCACCCTCAATATCCTTCAGGAGGTAATTTGAAAACTTCTCCTATCCATGGATACCTGGCTAGAGATGGTCGAGTATATATAACAACAAAGAACTCCGTATACGAGCTAGGTGTACCTCACTCAGATCTTGATATTGATACTCAATTCTTGATGAATGATTTTGAAGATGTACAAGAAGAAAAGCTAAATAATTGGGACTAATCAATCTCTGAATATTTTGATTGACATGACCCTAGTCCAGATGACCTTTAGCACATGAAGAAATATGCATAATTATGAGTTGTTTGCCTTAAAAAAATTGAGAGCTCCTTGTTATCAAAAATGTCGAATATAAATAATACTTCTCAGTGACTTAGTTCTCATTGATGGGCTATAAAATTACAGTCTAATAAGAAAATTTATTATTAAATGAATACTTACGCTTACAGGTTATGCCGATGGCAGAAGCGTTTGAAGCATCTCTGAATCAACTTGCACAATCATGGCAACAAACCATATTAGATAGTGCAGATTTTATTATTATTTCGACCGATATCAATGGGGTGATTCAAACCCTCAATACTGGGGCAATAGAAAAATTAGGCTATATCGCAGAAGAAATTATTGGTATAGCTACTCCTGCTCTTTTCCATGATCCTAAGGAAGTAGCCCAGGGCTATTTCATTCTAAAAACATCCATTAGCATGTCAAAAGATTGTTCGCAGCGCCGTTTTGCTTGAGCCATATTGGTGAATCCATGCTCTCGATAAAGATTGAGAGCCAGATTACGTGCTTGTACAAACAGGCCAATTAGGGGTGTGGTTCGGATTCTTGAAGCATCCTCACCTTGGGTCACATCGCGAACATAATGGACCTTGTTCTCTACGCCCCAATACCCCCGAATTCGTTGTGCCAAAGGTTTGACCTCCTCCAGCAGTGACGTGATGTAATAGCGAGTTTCTTGGGTATCGACAATCATGTCGTCATAGACTTCAGAGCGTTGTGATTCAACCCGAATGAGTGTGTTGAGACCTGGCCATGGTCGAATGTGGCTCAGGTCACGGCAGATACTAACGGTTCGCTTCTCAATCCGGCCATGGCCTTTCTCAAGCGTTTTCAACGTTTGTTCTGGCTGAAAATGTGCTTTGACCTCAGCGAGTAAGCCTTTCTGGTTGCCTTTGAGCGCTCCAAGATACTCATTGCCGCTCTCGATAATCAACTGTGCTGTTTTTTTGAGTCTTGATGGCATCAAAGGCAAAGACGACTCCTTTGAGCGCAAGCTGTTCAATCATGTCAGGCAGTGCCTTAATTTCATTGGTTTTATGGTCAACTTCGTAAGGGGACAAGATTAAACCTCGCTCCACTACATAGGCTGTGACCATCATGATGGCTGGATGGGCAGGGCAATTAGGATTATCTGTTATTAGACGACAATCGAGCTGACGGATTAATGACGATGTCACGTCGGCTATAGCTATGAAGAAACCAGGCATCCCCTGAGAAGGATAAAACTAGATCCCAATTCCCTAGAAATGATGTGTGAGATCGCGTTTCTAGAATTCAATCTCAAGAAAAAAGACACTTTTTACATCCCTAATCAATAGAGGGCTGTACAAGTGCCTAACAAAAGAATTGATTCCTATCATACTCGTGTTTATATGAACGGAAGAGACCTCGGCTTGAAACAAGCTGATGCAGCTTACATTGCCGAAATATCTACAAGAACCGGACAACGAATTGAGGCCGGCACCCATCAACCTAATCGCGGCCGCCTTCAGGACCAACGCACCGTTCCCGACCCCTTAGCTGATGTGTGGGAAGACGAGCTAGAACCAATGCTGCGTCGAGACCCACGCCTCAAACCCATGACCCTGTACGAGTACCTGCAGGAT
>NZ_JANQOP010000170.1 GCF_028285745.1 Acaryochloris sp. IP29b_bin.137
TGAGTTGAGCTGCTTTTTCGGAGTTCATTGCTGAAGACTTCTGGGCAACACTTGTATCCTGAGCGATTTCAAAACAATCTGCAAAGGTGACATGCTCCCCATGATGTCACTCCTCTATTTATACGAAAAAGATGAACTGTGAGCCCAGTTGCCATCAGTTAGTGCTGGTGGTTAACTAGGTTCAAAAAACTTTGTTGTTTTCAGCGAGAAGCTGAAGTAGTGGTCAAATTTATAGCAACGGTTTCTTGAAAATTGCTGTTGTGATGGTGATTGCTATGGACTTTATGCTCTAGCAGCAAGCATGTAATGTCCGAAGTATTTCATTTAGCATGTATGGCGAAAATGTTGTTGATTTTTAACTCGAACTTAAATACAGATTAATCGTTGTAGTTACCTTGAATGTCAAGAGATGTCTCAATAAGAAAAACTTATCTGATTTACAAAAACTCGAAATATAAACAGCATAAGATTTTGAAGATTTCAATAATAAAAAATACTCATTTATTTTCTTCTGTTGCGAGGGCTAATCTAGTATCTTTTGTTATCAAAATCTAGCTTCAAGATTGGTTTTTAATTTCTCTCTGAATCTACTAGCTTGATGTGGCAGCCTTTATATATAAGATATACAAGGAATCCTGTCTATGATCTTTACATGTCGAAAAGCAATATTTTTCATTCAAAATTAAGCAATATTAACCTATTTATCTAGCACAGAATCAAGTCATTATTTCCTTAGGAGCTTACTCAATGTGCCTTATAAATTATTTATGAATGATGCTAGATCTCGAATTAAGATTTTATGAATCTGAGTTATAAAAGACCTCAATGTTTGTAGCATTGAGGTCGATTTAATAATAAAAAATATCAAAATAATTCGATATTTTTGTTTTTTGAATATTTGCGAAGCAAGTGCCTTTTTAAGACTGCAGAATGCCGCTACTTTTAGTTGATTTAGTGCAGGAAAGCTTCTATCGGCGGGTGAGATGGCTCGATACCAGTGAATGAAACACTAATTTCGAACTGGGGGCCAAGATTAATGAAACTTAGTCCCACTGTGAAGCAGTATGCAGCTTGGAACAATTCTGCCAAAACCTGTAAACCATGCTTATCAATGGAGCAGTTGTTCTTACAGTCCAACACAATATAGTCGTTAGATGTGATGGCTTCGTATATCTGTTGAGAAAACTGTTGAATAACGGCCTTCCTCTCCAGGATCATCAGTTCAGGTAATTCAAGCAAGCAAGTTACGCTGCTATGAGATTGAGAATCCCCAACGCTAATGGATGAGGTATTAACGTTCCGATCTAAAGTGATACTAGACATTGATTTATTAATCAGTAATTGGTCTAGCTAATTCATTTATCTTTATCCGCCCATGAATCTATTATGAAAGATGGGTGTTTAACTTCATGTCTTCACAAGAAAATCTTTCGTATAAGAAATGTAGAATAAGCAGCCTTATCTACATTTTTCTTAATCGATCTGGTTACGGAGTTGATGACACCTCATTACTTCTGAGGGTCACTGTATTTTGCACAAGTTTAGTAGTCCCATTGGGTAAATCGCCTAAAAGACATAATCTGATGGATCGATTGCTCGGCGTAAGGGGAGAAGGCGATACTTCAAATCCAGATGTTCCTGAACCAGAGCACCCTGGAGAAGCACTTGAGACTCGATCAACTAATGGGTTTCCTAGAGAGTTTGAGGCCGTTGCGCGATAAATCATTTGTGGTCCCTGCCAATTAGATCCAGAAGAAGTATCAAATGTGTAGTAGGCAACTGTTGAGTCATCCGGCTTTGTGAGGTAGAGGATGGCACTATAATTAGCAGGGACAATCCACCCTGATGGAGCGGTTGTGGATGCTGCCTTCGCCTCTCTAATATCGTCAGCAATAAAGTCTGCGGCACGATTCAATTGAATATGCTGATCTACCTCAGCTTCTGTTTGGCGATGGTTTTGCAAAATTGAAATTAGCCCTGACCCAGCAAAAACAAGAAAGATACTGGTAATCACCATCCCCACAAGCAGCTCAACTAAAGTAAACCCTCGATTACTGGATTTCTCTCGTATATTGGTAGCTACATAAATGCTGGACTTCCCCCTTATACCTTTGGAAAGATCGGGGAGTTGAGTAGTCACAATTTCAGTCGAGCTAGAATTCATCATGTCGAGGTTTTGCAGTTGCTGGCCAATGCTGTTGTTGGGGAACCTGTGTATGTTCCAACGCGGATCAATCCAATTCCAGGTGCGATTACTAAACACTTTGAGGGAGAACTGATTTCGTTTGCGACAGACAGGACAACTGTTTGCTCTGAACTTAAAGAAGGAGGTACGCGCCCCTTGAAGTTAAAGCTAAGAGAAGGAGTAGCAAATGAATGCCTGAGTTGAAGGCCTTCGAGGGTTCGATCGCCGTTGCGCAGACAATCTGCAGGTGTGCTGCTTAATACAGAATTGCTTCCTGTTGGCAGATTAATAGTGCAAGTTTTACTTAAGCGGATAGCTTGGTTTTGTCCTTCGATTAATGTGCCTTTAAGCTCAGCTAGGCCTACATCGAGCTTGCGGGTGTTCACCCAATTTAGAAAGCTGGGGGCTGCAATGGTCCCCAAGATACCCATTACAACCAAAACAATAATGATTTCGATCTGGGAAAATCCTTGTTGACTATGGACAGTCAAAGAACGCATTAGGCACGACCTCGGAACTGACTTGAGCGACAGATTTCTGGTTTTCATCAGTGACGTTGTACGTGACTTCCAAGATTTGATAGGGTTTGGCCTGACGGACAGAGGTTGTCCGTTGCAGGGTGAATTCTTTGCCTAAGATGGTCTTTCGACCCGATTTGGGAGTACTACTGTTATCCGTTTCTGATTGGACGGTCGGAAGGGTTTCATCCAGATAGGCTGCAAAACCTCCTGTATCCAAATCTGAGTGACATCTAGCCAATACAAGCGCTGTGGCATCAGTGGTTTGAGTGGATGTCAATGGATCTCGTAAAGTGACTTCTAAATAGTCTGTGCTGGTGGCAGGGTCTGTTAGGGTTTGTAGAGCCGTTATTTCGTTGCTGTTTGACTCAGTACCAATCACGATAGAGTCTCCCAACCGAAAGCCCGCCAACTGCGTGACTTTGATGGTTGTATCCCCTGCAAGGGCATCGGCATAGAGTATTGATGAGGTGTGGGGGACCTGGTTAACATCACTGGCTATTGCTTTGACGTCTTCTAAGTCCTGCTGAATCCAGTTATTCGCTTCAGTTAATTGTTTTGCCCGAACTTTGAAAGAGGTTGAAAGGACCAAACCCTGCATCGCCGTCCCGATAAATATCGATAAAACAAGCATGGAGACGGCAACTTCAACTAAGGTAAATCCTTGCGATTGAGATTTTTTGAGGGCTCTAAGAAGGAGGTGAGTCTTCATGGTGTTGAGGCTATATGCTGAATGTTCAATTGATGGACAGATGTGTTTTCTGTCTATGGAGTTGCTTCTAAGCGAGTCCAACTCGTTGCAGCAGAAGTCTTATGGGAAACGGTGGTAATTGCCACGCCAGAATTGGTTAGAAGTTGTTGCATAGCGTTAGGGATCTTGATCTCCGCGGTATTGGAACTTGAACCATCCCACTCTCTAACCCAAATAGCGCCTTGAATATCGGGATTGCTGCTGCCGCCATTAATTCCCATACGGGCATCTGGAGCATGAATGAAAACATTGGTGGCTGTTGCCCCCCCGTTCAATGTGAAATCCTGATCGGAGAAGCTATCACCGTCATCGGCGTTACCATAAATCCGAAAGCGCTCTGGGCTACCTAAACCACTCCCATAGGTGCCGCAATTATTAGCTGTGCCTGAACAGGTATGGGCCAAAGCTGCTTGGCCACTTATATCGATATCACCTGTGACATAGAAATAAATGGGGGCTGAGGTGGTATCAACTGTCACCTGATCACTGCCACTGAGAGTGATATCACTGACCTGATAATGATAAGCACCATTAGTGCCCACTGTGTCTCCTGTTCTAGGGAAGCTGGTTGCGCCACTAATTGAGACATTCATTGCACCTGATGGAATTGCGGGAACAGGAGGCCAAATCACATCGCGAACATAAATCTGCCCCTGCACCACACTATTGTTGAGCGCATCAATGGAATTGCGCAGACCTGCATCTGTTGGTTGACCGTTGACACATTCACTTACAGGAACGGCACAGTTAAGTGTATCTGTGCAAACTACATTTCCTGAAACTGCCCCTAAGACGTCATTATTGCCTAAGGTAATATTTTGAGCCATCAAACCTGGAAAGCTTGCTGGAGAAGTAGATTGAGAAATTTTCATGGTCTGCTGAATCCGTGATACTGCAGACGAATTAGGCGGGTGGCCTTTGACAATTAAGGTTCCAGTTTCATCGCCTGAATTTGAGATTCCATCTGGATCACTGTAGCGATACGCTTCGACTGTATAGGTGTTGGCAGGTGCGTTATTTGGAATCTTGCCTGTGAGGATATCATTCACCCCTGTGAAACAGGGAGGAGGCTTGGCGAGAAAAGACCATTCATCAGGACTATCCGACCCTAGGAGACTATTAGGGTCGTAATCCGATCTCAACAGCATGTGATAGTTCTGATTCAGAAATCCGAGGGTGCGGGATATTCCGCCTTCTGCAACGGTGGCACTGGCAGTTGTTTGCTTTTGAGAAATAGCTGAGACTTGATCATCCCTAGACTTAATACTTAGGGTTAGGGCGACCAGCACCATGATTAACCCAAAACCGATGGCAATTGGTAACGCAAATCCCTCATCGGTAGCCTTTCTTCTGGATTCCAACATGCTTGAAAAAAAATAAAATATCAATAAAAATATCTATCCAGATTCACCCATTCAATCTTGAATAGGGTTGAACCAGTCATCAATGAGAAAACTTAGATGATAGATGTGGTTTTATTAGATGCTGATATGGATTGAGATGTTGATAAACCAGAGTAGTGCAGAAAAAAGTCGAGTCAACTTTATTGTGATGGACTCCTTTCTCGAGAGAAATCAATAAGCTTTTTAAAGCTATATCCCCTAATTATGGAATTATATTTCTTTGATTTCGTATCTTAAGTGCTTGATTTATGTGTATTTTCAGTATAAGAAGTAAAATGTTATTTATCCTCAGTAATTATACGTAGATAAAAATGTAAATTTATGTTAATTCTAGGCCGGAACACTGACTGTAACAGGTCGCAATCGTCAATATAGCAATTGATAGAAATAATCTTCTCTGGCCCTTATGCTGTAGACATCTTAAAGATTGAGTAGAAGCGATATACCTCACTCACCAGGAAAGTTCAACCCTCTGAATTCTGATAAGACAGCAACCAGATCGGAGTTCTTTGCTCTGAAGATAGGACAGTTGCAAGAAATATTTTGTAGATTAAATTATTCTCAAGCTCTACACAGCCAATAACCATCCATATCATTGAGTAAAGCAGACCTTATTGCTTTCAGGGCTTGAAATTTGTCCCACCTTTGCAATGACGGTGTAGCAATGCTGATCTCCAGTTGAGCCTTTCATCTCAGTAGAGTTACTCATACTTGAACCACTATAAATTTGGGATTTCTGTGCAGTTGTGGTGACTTCCTTTTTCACTTCAAAGGTGACCCCATCCATAGATCCCGACCATTGCCAGCTCAAATTGACATGATTGGTTCCGGATTGTTGTGTAGCAGTTAGCACTGGGATAGGCTGGCCAGTAACGACGCGGGAAGTGGCGGTACTATTCAATCGATGAATTTCGACATCAGAGATTTTGCTGCGCATGAATAAGTCAACTTGGCTGCCGTTTACGCAAGCTTGAAATCCCCCTTTACCCATTAATACGCCTGGGGCAGAGCAGGTCGGTGAGGTATTGATTTGTTCTGCGATCGCATCCACTAGGGTGTCGCTGGCAACGGGATTGCTACAGGGATCGATACTGCCATCACCCTTGGGTACTCGGCCATAGCGATGAATGGAGTTGGGGGCTAACCAGTCCTGGGGACTGGGACGAACATCATAAATCACCTGATCAAAGGTCGCAGGCTGAGGGGGCGGAGCACCCGCATTGGGGCCGCCAGCAGGGCAAACATCAGGGATGGGGGAGGTAACTGGAATTTCTAAATACAGGACGGGGTTACTCCAGTCGGATGCATCTAAACCAACACTGGTCAACAGACTGGACATCGATGAGGCATCGGTCGCCTGCATCATTTGAGACTGGTTAATGCGGTTTGCCATCCTAATTTCATTACTGATGAAATCAAAGGCACGGCTTAAATCATGACGACGTGCTGCGATCGCATTCGTTCGCTTGTTCGCCTGGGTGGCTGCACCCACTCCAAACCCTGCAATACTGACTACTAAACTCGTGATTGCAGCCGCCATCAACAGTTCCACTAGAGTGAAGCCGTTGCGAGTCGCAGAACTGTCTTGAGACGGTAAATAATTCAAACCATATCCGCAATGATGATGCTTCATTGCTCCTCCCAGTTCTCGGCAGTGCAACGACCAGAGTCCGTAATGGCAGTCGGACTCATATCGCCTTGATAGGTGCCAATCCGGGTTAACCCTAAAGTATTGGAAATCGCAATACAGCGTTTAGTGGCTTTGGAATCATTAGGACTGTAAAAGACAATCTTGCCGCTAGGATCTGCTGGTGTTTGTTGAGCACTAACAATTGCAAATTCGGGATTGCCTAGGACACCATATTTGATCGGAATGCTAGCCGATGGCCCAGGACTAGAGGGCGAATCGTGTCCACCATTTTCCGAATCATCATCATCATCATCTTTATCTTTGCAAGTCCCTAAACCTAATCCGCTCTCCGTATTACCTTTACATTTAGCGATAATCTGAACGACCACCCCTGCTTTAGATGCTTTTGCTTGTTCTTGAGGAACAGGAGCCATAGCAATTTGGGAGATAGTTTCACCATCGCTCAGTCCTAGAGAGGGTTGCACATCTGAACCAATCAGGACGGGTTGCCCTTCATTGGTGCGAGCAGTGTTTGAGTTTGGATCCGTCAGATTCGTTGCGATCTCAACATCCGTTTCCAAGGTGCGATCGCCCGTTTTGAGACAGGGTCCAGTAATCTTCCCATCCACAAAATTGAGCGTTAGGGTACACACTTTATTCCCTTTAATCGCTTCTCGTTGCGTTTCATTCAAAGCAGCTCGAACTTCTGCCATCGTCTGTTTCACCTTGGCCCGGTTCATAGAAGCTAAGATGCTAGGGGCTGAGGCGGCAGCGGCAATGCCAATAATGGCAACAATGACCATTTTTTCAGCCAGGGTAAACCCCGCCTCTGAAGGCGAAGATCCGAGTTTAACGAATGGATGCAAACGGAACATGGGAAATCACAGCAAGAGTAAGGAAGCAGAACTAAGAGAAGTTCAAGAGTGCCCTTGGATAAGGGATTCATGAATGAACGGCAATTCCATATCACCCATGGGAATTGCCAATACTTGAACAAAATAGAAAAAAGAATAATGGGTTAAGGCATCTTCGTCACAACCTCACCCGTTGCCATTGCAAAACACCACCAAACCGATAGCGGGCAGGCCAGTCAATATATTTCAATAGATCAAGTAGGCTAGTGACATCCTCAGGAACTGAAATTCCAGAATTTTCGCCTGATTTCGTTTTTAGGTCGTAATCATCTCCAATACTCCCTAGATATTCAACATTGCGATGGCTTGCTTCATTTTTTGAGCTTAAAATGGCTTCCATCCATAAGACCCCTTCCACATTTGTGTTTTGTCCCCCTGGACATCCTGGCCCGGTGGTCAGTAACCTTAATTCGTCATAGGGAAACCACAAAAAGGCATTTTGAATACAGGTTTGGTCATAAAGGGTAACCCGATCATGCTTTCTGGCAATTATTCGTAGATCGCCCACGCGAGGAGGCTGTCCATCCGTCCGCACATTCAGGATTTTGGCTGATTCACGAAGGGTGATGCCGTGTTGGTACACACCCGTATTGGTAAAGTCAATTTGAACAGGCCCATTCGTCGTATCAACGGTCAATATTTCATTCCCACAGAGATCGATTTGATCGACGGTAAAGTACGTGCGCGTCTTGCCACCCACACCTGTAATAGTCGTGCTATCGTCGATTGTCCCCAGATCTGTTCCCGCTTCTCCAATAGGAATATTCGGTCTAAGCGTACAGGCAAATATTTGCCCTTGAACAGTATCTTCACTGACGCCATCAAGGGAGGAGGACCAGATTGCATTTAAATAACTGTCCCGATCAGCGTCTCCTGGCCCAGCACTTTCAGTCAGAGACGGATCTGCAGAGGAAGAGGGGCGATAATAAACATTCGCCTTACTTCCTTGGAGTTTACGACCTCTTAAGGCTAATACCCCTGTAGCGTAGGTAGAATCAGGATTGCCTGAAGGTTCAATTAAGACCACGCCTGGAAAATCGTCTAAATCGGGTCGTACAGCAATCGTGATCAGAACACCAGTGGTTTTGCCATCTTTGCTGGCTTCCACAAATAGGGTTCCTTTTTGTTCTAGGGGATTAAACCGATAAGCCTTGACGGTATAGGTGCCTGTTTCCCCCATTGAGCCCGTTGTCACCAAGTTGGGACTTCCCCACTCTTTGAGTTGATGGCAAGGGGTTGTGCTAGGGTCGTAGCCGGTCCATTCGTCAATGGCGCTGGCCTCTTCATCTCCACTATTAAAGGTGCCATCAGGCCCCAGATAGGTTTGACCCGTTTTGGGGTTAATCGTATCGTAATTGCGATTAAGCAAGACGGCGTTATTGGGAGCCGTAAGCTGAGCGAGGGTCCGAGCCATTCCCCCTTCGGCAATCGCTAAACTGGCCCCGGCTTCTTTACGATTAAAGGCAGAGATGCGATCGCTCTGAGCAATCATCATTGTTGACAGGCCCAAAATAACCATCACAAAGCCCAAGCCCATTGCTAAGGGCAAGGCAAATCCCCCCTCTAATCTAGAATTTTGAGCATAAGAAGAGGAGGTTAGATGGCTATTCCTAGAAGTTCTAAGCCAACGATTGAGCATCAATACATCAGAAAAGGTTGAATGCCAATGTTCCCCATTGGCAGGACAGTACTACAGAACTATCCTGCTCTTATCGTGGCTTTCTTTTACCTTCCCTGGCGACAGGGATAATACGGAATTCCCTCTCAGTAAGTAATATAGATATTCGAACGGGTCCGTAATCTTATGGAGAAAGGCTTTTCGAGAGGGGTATAGACCTTCTCTTGCAAGCTTGCACCTTACCCAAGCTCTACAACCTCACCCGTTGCCAATGCAAAACACTACCAAACCGATAGCGGACCGGATAGTCAACGTATTTCAGGAGGTCGATTAAACTGCTGACATCTTCAGGCACAGCAATACCAGCAGTAACGTTGGGAGTAACGACCGTATCGAAGGGTTCCCCAACCTCGTTAATAAAATGGATGTCTCGATTATTTGGGGCGTTCTTAGAACTGAGAATCCCTTCTACCCATACCACACCTTCAATATTGGTATTCTGTCCACCTGGACAGCCTGGACCAGAGGTCAGTAACTGAACTTCATCCCACTTGGACCAAATAAAGGCATTTTGAATACAAGTTTGGTCATACAGCAAAACCGTGTCTTCTCCACCTCGCAAATACATGCGAAGATCACCGACACGAGGGGGTTGACCATCCGTACGGACATTGAGGATTTTGGCAGAATCCTTTAACCGAATTGATTCTTTTGGGGCACTCCCCTCGACAAAATCGAGCACCACCGGGCCGTTAGTTGTATCAACGGTCAATACATCACTTCCAGCAAGGTCAATTTGCTCAATCTGATATAGGGTCGGCGTATAACCCTTTACCCCGCTCAGGGTTTGACTATCCGTTATCGTCCCAATATTGGGTCCCCTGATCCCATCAGGAATCGTTGGAGCCAATAAACAAGCAAACATTGTGCCTGAGACCGTGTCACCCGTTGCACCATCCGATGCTGCAGAAGAAAAGATGGCATTGAGATAAGCGGCTCGGTCTCCATCGCCAGGCGATGAATTCGCTGTTAAGGTTGGATCCGTTGAACCTGGAGGGTAGTAGTAGACATTCCCTTTGCTCCCCAAAATCTGACGCCCCCGTAGTGCTAAAGTGCCGACGTCGGTGGAATCACTAGGATTCGGATCGTGGAGTAATAAGCCCGGAAAATCGTCTAAATCAGGCCGTACAGCAATCGTGATCAGAACACCAGTGGTTTTGCCATCTTTACTGGCTTCCACAAACAGAGTCCCTTTCTGCTCCTGGGGATTAAATCGATATGCTCTAACCGTGTAGGAGCCTGTTTTCCCCATTGCACCCGTTTTAACAAAGTTGGGACTGCCCCACTCTTTGGGTTGGTGACAAGGGGTCGTGCTAGGGTCGTAGCCGGTCCATTCGTCAACGGCATTGGCGTCTTCGTCGCCACTGTTAAACATGCCATCTGGACCAAGGTAGGTCTTACCTGTTTGGGGATTGATCGTATCGTAATTACGATTGAGCAAGACGGCGTTATTGGGAGCCGTAAGCTGAGCGAGGGTCCGAGCCATTCCCCCTTCGGCGACGGCTAAACTGGCCCCGGCTTCTTTACGGTTAAAGGCAGAGATGCGATCGCTTTGGGCAACCATCATCGTGGATAGGCCCAAAATGACCATTACAAAGCCCAAGCCCATTGCCAAGGGCAAGGCAAATCCCTCCTCTACGTTAGAATTTCGATCATCAGAAGAGGAAATAGGATGACTGTTTCTAGAACGTCTAAACCAACGATTGGGCATCAATACATCAGAAAAGGTTGAATGCCAATGTCCCCATTGGCCCGACAGTACTACAGAACGATCCTATCTATAACAGTGGTCTTCCTTGACCTTGTCTGGCAACTGGGATAATACGGAATCTCTGCCTAAAAAACAATATAGGCCCTTAACGAGCGTCAAAGCAGGAGCTGAGAGTCACAAAGGAAGTCCCCGCCATATGCGGAGCATCAGTGTCAGCAGGATGTTACGGTACTCTATACCGTTCGCATTATCTCCCCAGAACACTTAGCGTATTTTGGTCCCCAAAGACATTGAGGGGAGACCCAGGTTTCTATGCCAGTTGCTTTTGAACAACTCCAGCACATTCAGGTCTTTTCTGTGCTCGCCCCCTCAATCCTAGACATCCTAGCCCAGCAAGCTACCATCATTTCCTATGTCAAAGGAGAGATCTTGATTCACGAGGGCGATCGCTTTCCCCCTTGTTTCCATGCCGTACTGGCCGGAGAATTACAAGCCATCAAGATTGCTGCCTCGGGTAAAGAAACCATTCTGCGTTCCTTACCGACTGGCCAGATGTTTGCCGCGCCCGCTCTATTCGGTGATGGTATCGCGGTGGCGACGGTCAAGGCCCTCGCAGCAACCCAGGTTATTACCATTCCAAAAACGGCCTTAATGCAGGCGATTCAACTGGACCCGAATGTCGCCCTCAATATCCTGGCCTGTTTCAACCAGCGCCTCCAGGAGATGCATCGCACCATCCATGGATTGGTTTCGGAACAGGCTATTGTTCGTCTCGCTCAATTTATTGCCTATTCCGCTCAGCGATATGGGACATCCGCGACTCAGCAGGGAGAGCAGCTTAATGCCCAACTCACTTACCATCACATCGCCCGCAGCATTGGCATTACCTATGAAGAAACCGTGAGACTGATGGGCCAAAAACTCAACCCTATCTTGGCCTATCAGCGGGGAGGTCGGATTACGATTCTGGATGCGATCGCCCTAGATGCGATCGCATCCGGGGAATAGCCTACGCGGTTTAGGACTGAAGCTGCAATACCTCAGGTGAATAGTTGGCCCCTGCCAACATCAGTTCCGTTACAGCCCCGTAAGCGTTTGTCCAGGAAGCTTCCAGCTCAGGAGTCCATCGCTCCTGCAGTAGGTAGGCAAAGGTTTTCAGTAACGTATTCCCTACCATAGGATAGTGCTCCGGCAAAATCCCATACTGAACATGGCGAGCCCCCAGTCCGGTTAACGCATCCCCTAACTGGTCGGGGTTGGTTAAGTTCTCCACGACTAATACTAAAGAGGCGAACAACTTTTTGGCCTGGCTTTGCATAGGGGTATTGGCAAACAAAGGCTGAACTTGAGGATAATCTGCAAATAAAGTGCTGTAGAAATAGTCCGTGAATTCGGTGCTGCGATCGCGAATTTGAGCAAAGCTCGATGCCAACAATTCAGTATCTAAGCTCATATTGGTTACTCCAAGACAGATATAGGCTGTCTTGAGTCTGGCAAACCCTGGAATTGCGTTCCATGAGCTACCTCATAGAGGCGAAAATTGATGTCTACCGCTCAGTCCTATTGGCTTAGCGGATCTGGGTCAACATTTCTGGGCGTTATTGGCTCAGCCAAACATTGGAGCATAAGGGATCAAGCGGGCGATCGTCATCCTTGAATTTGCATTAAAAGCTACCCCGGTTCTGTTCTCTTCATAGGAGAATTTAGATCGACTAGAGTTAAAGCTTATAATGCTGGTCTCAGCCTACTTTCCTTTGGCGAAGCATTTTAGGCCTAGTCCAGTTACCATTCGAACCTTCAAATCACCCAATATGAACAGCAATACCATTCCTGCCCGGCAAGGTTTATACGATCCACAATTTGAGCATGATGCTTGTGGGTTAGGGTTTGTCGTTCATCAATTGGGTCAAAAGTCTCACGACATTATTGAACAGGCTCTGACCATTCTGGTGAATCTAGACCACCGTGGGGCTTGCGGTTGTGAAACCAATACGGGCGATGGTGCGGGCCTTCTAATGCAAATTCCTCATCGTTTCTGCCAAAAAGAAGCTGCTCGGTTGGGATTTGAGTTGCCAGAACCAGGGCAGTATGGGGTGGGGATGATCTATGCTTCACCTGACTTGCAAGAGCGGGAAGCCAGTCGACGCGCCTTTGAGCAGGTTGCGACCCAAGAAGGCCATAAGGTTCTGGGTTGGCGAGATGTGCCGACAGATAATTCCTCTCTGGGAAATACCGCCAAGGCCAGTGAGCCGTTTATGGAACAGGTCTTTATTCAGCGCAGCCTGGACGTGAACGATGATCTGGCCTTTGAACGCAAGCTCTATGTATTGCGGAAGCTGGCCCATAATGCAATTCGCCCGACAGGGGTTGATGGTCACTGGTATATCTCCAGCATGTCCTGTCGAACGATTGTTTACAAAGGCATGCTGATGCCGATTCAGGTGGGGCAGTATTATCCTGACCTGCACGACCCAGATATGGAGACGGCACTGGGGCTGGTACACTCGCGATTTAGTACGAATACCTTTCCCAGTTGGGACCGAGCCCATCCCTATCGCTACATTGCCCACAATGGTGAGATCAACACGATGCGGGGCAACATCAATTGGATGTTAGCGCGCCAGTCCATGTTTGAGTCGGAGCTGTTTGGCGAGGATATGGCCAAAGTTCAGCCCGTCATCAACGTGGACGGCAGTGATTCAACCATTTTCGACAACACTTTAGAGATGCTGTTCTTGGCGGGACGATCCCTTCCCCATGCCGCCATGATGATGATTCCCGAACCTTGGACGGCCCATGAGTCCATGAGTGCGGAGAAAAAAGCTTTTTATAAGTACCATTCCTGCTTGATGGAACCCTGGGATGGACCTGCCTCGATATCCTTTACGGATGGCACCATGATTGGTGCGGTTCTGGATCGGAATGGTCTACGACCATCTCGCTATTACGTCACCAAAGATAATTTGGTGATTATGGCTTCAGAAGCTGGTGTTCTGCCTATTGAACCTGAACGTGTGGCGAAGAAAGGCCGACTCACCCCTGGGCGAATGTTTGTGGTTGATATGGTGGCAGGGCGAATTATTTCCGATCAGGAACTCAAAGACCAGATTATCTCTGAACATCCCTATCAGGACTGGCTAGATCAGCAAATGGTGAGTGTCGAGCAGCTCCCAGCAGCGGAAGTGGCCCCTGAGTACGATTCCGAGACGGTGCTGCAGCGGCAGATGGCCTTTGGCTATACCTTTGAAGAACTGCGGATGCTGATGGCCCCGATGGCCAATAACGGGGTAGAAGCGATTGGAGCAATGGGGACGGATACCCCCTTAGCGGTGCTTTCCAATAAACCGAAGCTGCTTTACAACTATTTTCAGCAATTGTTTGCCCAGGTGACGAATCCTCCGATTGACTCGATTCGGGAAGCCATTATTACTTCTCCTGAAACCACTATTGGTTCGGAGCGCAATTTGCTGAAACCGGAACCAGAAAGCTGTCATTTACTAGAGCTAAAGACGCCTCTCCTAACTAATGCGGAGCTAGCCAAAATAAAAGCCTTGAATGGCGATCCCTTTAAGTCAGTTACCCTGCCGATTTTGTTTGATCCCAATGCTGGGGTTCAAGGCTTAGAATCGGCCATGACTGGAATTTGTCAGCAGGCAGATGAGGCGATCTTATCCGGGGCGAGTTTGATTGTGCTGAGCGATCGCAACCTCGATCACGATCATGCGCCCATTCCCGCATTGCTTGCGGTCTCTGGTCTGCATCACCATTTAATTCGGAAAGGGACTCGCACCCGCGTTGGTCTAGTTTTGGAATCCGGCGAACCCCGCGAGGTCCATCACTATGCGGTTCTAATTGGCTATGGCTGTGGTGCCATCAATCCTTACGTGGCCTTTGAAACCATCCACGATATGATTCACCAGGGCTTGATGGTGGATATTGAACCCAAAAAAGCCATTAAGAACTACATAAAAGCTGCCACTAAGGGTGTAATTAAGGTGGCCTCTAAAATTGGCATCTCCACGATTCAGAGCTATCGCGGGGCCCAGATTTTTGAAGCTATTGGCCTGAATCAGTCTGTGGTAGACCAGTACTTTAGCTGGACCGCCTCTCGGATTGAAGGGGCGGATCTGGAAGTTCTAGCTGAAGAAGCCATACAGCGCCATCGCCATGCCTTTCCCGAGCGCGATGTAGAAACCCATACCCTCGATGTGGGGGGCGAGTACCAATGGCGCAAGGAAGGGGAAGCCCATCTGTTTAGCCCCCAGGTGATCCATACGCTGCAGCAGGCCACTCGTACAGGTAATTTTGATCTGTTTAAGAAATATTCAGCGCTGGTGAATGAGCAAAATGAACAGCTCTTTACCCTCCGGGGGCTGCTGGAATTTAAAGATCGCCAGCCCATCCCGATTGACGAAGTCGAACCGATTGAAGAGATCACCAGACGATTTAAGACGGGAGCCATGAGCTACGGCTCGATCTCTAAAGAAGCCCACGAATCCTTAGCCATTGCCATGAACCGAGTCGGTGGCAAGTCCAATACGGGTGAAGGCGGTGAAGATCCAGAACGTTTCACCTGGACGAATAACCAGGGCGACTCTAAAAACAGCGCCATCAAGCAGGTGGCCTCTGGTCGGTTTGGCGTCACTAGTCTCTACCTATCTCAGGCCAAGGAAATTCAAATCAAAATGGCCCAAGGCGCGAAGCCCGGCGAAGGCGGTCAGCTCCCAGGTCGTAAGGTCTATCCGTGGATTGCCAAAGTACGCCACTCTACCCCTGGCGTGGGTTTGATCTCTCCTCCTCCTCACCACGACATCTATTCGATTGAGGATTTGGCAGAACTGATCCATGACCTCAAAAATGCCAACCGGAATGCCCGGATTAATGTCAAGTTAGTTTCTGAAGTCGGTGTTGGCACCATTGCCGCAGGCGTGGCCAAAGCCCATGCCGATGTCGTCCTTGTTTCTGGCTTTGACGGCGGTACTGGAGCCTCACCTCAAACCTCAATCAAGCATGCCGGCCTCCCCTGGGAACTAGGAATTGCCGAAACCCATCAAACCTTGGTGCTCAACAACCTCCGTAGCCGTATCGTTGTTGAAACCGATGGTCAACTCAAAACAGGCCGCGATATTGTCATTGCGGCCCTCCTGGGAGCTGAGGAATTTGGCTTCTCCACTGCGCCGCTGGTGAGCCTGGGCTGCATTATGATGCGCGTTTGCCACCTTAACACCTGTCCTGTGGGTGTCGCGACTCAAGACCCGCAGCTCCGCGAGAAATTTACAGGTGACCCAGCCTACACGGTCAATTTTATGAAGTTTATCGCTCAAGAAGTGCGGGAACTGATGGCTCAATTGGGCTTCCGCACCCTGAATGAGATGGTGGGCCGTTCTGACGTGCTAGAACCGCGCCGCGCCATCGATCACTGGAAGGCCAAGGGATTGGACTTTTCCAAGATCCTCTATCAGCCGGATGTCCCTGATGATATCGGTCGCTACTGCCAGATCCCTCAGGATCATGGCTTAGAGAAGTCACTGGATATGACGACCTTGCTAGATCTATGCAAGCCTGCGATTGAGAAGGGCGAGAAGGTGAAAGCCATGCTGCCGATTAAAAATATCAACCGAGCTGTAGGCACGATTCTCGGCAATGAAATCACTAAACGCCATTGGGAAGGGTTACCTGAAAACACGGTTCACCTCCATTTCCAAGGCAGTGCAGGTCAAAGCTTCGGTGCCTTTGTGCCTCCAGGTGTAACTCTGGAGCTAGAGGGCGATGCTAATGACTACTTTGGTAAGGGCCTCAGCGGTGGCAAGATTGTGCTGTATCCCCCCAAGGGATCGACGTTTGTGCCGGAAGAGAACATCATTGTCGGCAATGTGGCCTTCTATGGTGCAACCAGCGGTGAGGCTTATATCCGAGGTATTGCAGGAGAGCGATTCTGCGTTCGGAATTCCGGGGTGCGGGCCGTCGTAGAAGCTGTTGGTGATCACGGCTGTGAATATATGACTGGAGGCCAAGCAGTGATTCTAGGACCGACGGGCCGCAACTTTGCGGCTGGCATGAGTGGTGGGGTGGCCTATGTCCTTGATGAGGCAGGCGATTTTGCCACCCGCTGCAACACGGAAATGGTGGGGCTAGAGACACTGGAGGATCCAGAGGAAATCAAGGATCTGAAGGAGGTTATTCAGCGCCATGCGGACTATACCCAGAGTGAAAAGGGGGCTAAAGTTCTTGCTGATTGGGAGACAATGGTGCCGAAGTTTGTGAAGGTGATGCCACGGGATTACAAGCGGGTATTGCAGGCGATACAGAGTGCGATCGAGGATGGTTTGAGCGGGGATGATGCGCTATCAGCGGCATTTGAGCAGAATGCCCGCGATGTCGCTCGTATTGGAGGCAGTTAATTCCATCGAGCGAAGATGCTTGCAAAAGTGGCTCGCTAACCCAACTTCAGGTAGCGAGCCACTTTTGCAAGTTGTGCATAATGACGAATAGAAGCAAAAATTTTCAGGCACAATGAGTCAAGATGTTCCAGATCGATTAGACCGCATAGAGGCAATGCTTGAGCGGATAGTCAATATTCAGGTGACTCAGCAAGAGAGCATCAGTAAGCTGGTTGAGGGACAATTAGCAGATCAGATTTTACGTGGTCAACTTACTGAACATACAATGCAGCTCAAGCGGGCTGTTGATTATTTGCTCAGTAAAGATAGAGGTCAGGATGAACTATCAATTGCTGGCATCGCCTGGTGATTTACGACTGCGCTCAAGCTTGTTGGGAATCCCCTCACACCCCCCAGGAATTGTTGCCCTTGTCTTCTGTCCCCCCCAAGCACAGCAATAATAGCGTTGCTCCTCAGACAAGCCTGCCGCTTTAGAAAAATTGGCATTTTCAACCACCGCTCCCGTTTGAGCCCCTGTTTTAAAGTTGGGGGCATTCATGCGATCTCGCGGGGATGCCCCCTCAGCCGACCCATAGAAAAACCGGGTCCGCGCTAAATCTGTCTTCGATAAATTGGCCCCATACAAAATACAGCGAGACAAATTGGCCCGACCCAAATCACAGCCCTGCAAATTGGTGTGCACCAAATTAGCTTCACTGATTTCCGTCCGTCGTAGGTCCGTCCCGGACAAGTCCGTATTTGCTAACATCCCCACCAAATCAATCACCCGCACCCCATATTCCAGGTCCTCCTCATAGCCCCCTAACCCGTCAAAAATAGCGCGACCTAATCTGCGATCGCGTTTCAGAGGCGTCAACAACTTAGAACTGGATAGAAACCGAATCACCTTAGCTTTCCCTTGTGCACTCAGCCCTGTCAGAATGGCTGCCGTCCGGCCTTCCGCAATCGCCCGCTCCGGTGGCCAGTCTTCTAACAAGCCCTCTTCATTAATCACCAGATCAGAAATCCCCTGAAAATAGGCATCAATAGTTTGTTGTTGGGTAATCCGGTTTTGCTGCTCCGTCAGTTCCTTGGAAATTACGTACTGACGCCAGGCTACATAAAGGGCTAAAAAAGCAACTAGAATCTGACCAACGGCTCCAAACGAATCTGCCAAGGCCCCAACTGCCTCCCAGTTTACGGGCCGATCACCCAACAGGATTTGGGGAATACCCGTAAACTGAATCACCCCAATTAGGGCAACCACACTTAAAAGACTGGCTAGAATAAGTTGCTGATTGCGGACAGAAACCCATTCTTGGAGCGCCTGGCTTAGAGGGGGCCACAAGACTCGCCAAGACAGCCACAACACTACGACAGCTGCAGGCAAGCCAATCCAAGGATTATGGAACAGCAAACCAATAATCAGGATCACCGTAGCTGCCCCGGTCACCCATTCGAGGGAAGACGAGCTTGCCACGGAACGCCAGAACTGCTTAGAGGACGTTTTGAATCCTGCCATTGAAGATGGGACATCACCTTTTCCGTTAGTAAGGGACGTTGAATGTTTAGTCTCATCAGTTGAAGGAGTCCCCGCCTTGGAGGAGGCAGACTGCTCTTCTGGGTTAGGCGTTGGAGAGGATGGCCGTGTCATGCACTTGTCAATCAAAGACTACTGATACCGCTTTTATTTAATCGTAGTCTGCCCTATACGCGCAGATTATTACGGCTTATCGTTGTGTTTTAGGGATGTTCTCGACCACAATGCTCAACCCCCAGTAGAAGGCATGATAAATAGCCTCTCACCGTTGATAGTCGTGATTTGACACGAAGGTGAGAGGCTAATGCAATTATTTTTACTTAAGAGTGATCGGTATGAGATGTGAAGCGGTTTACCCTTCGCCGCCTTCACCGCCTTCGCCACCATCATCAGTGGAACCGTCTTCACCGCCTTCGCCACCATCATCGGTGGAACCGTCCTCTCCCCCTTCACCGCCATCATCTGCAGGGCTGGTCACTGCTGGGCTAGGGCTTTCTTGCTCTCCTCCTTCTCCATTCGTTGTCGCGCCATCGCAAGCGAAAAGGGTAGCGGACAAACCCAAGGCAAGAAATAACTCAACTGATTTAGAACGTTTCATTGTATTCACTAAATTTTCAACAGAGATGCAATTATCCTACCGCTTATTTAGACCAAATCTCATTTATTCTCGAATTGGGCTGACCTATTCCTTCGTCAACTCGGGGATGGTTGCCAGAACTACGTACTTAACTCGAAGCACATCAAGATGTGATTTGATATGCATTCGCTTTCGGTCATCTAGGGTAGAGATCCACAGGAACGAAAGTTGAGAAGCTTCTATTCTATAAAATTTCTCATTTATATAAAAGATATTAACTGCTCATCATTTCAAAAGAGTAGTAGAAGTCAACCAATATTTAGCCAAAAAGCAATGCCTACAAAGGATTATATAGCGGTTAGCCTAGCTCACCATCGTTGCTGGCACCAAAAATGTTCAAAGATTATTGCCAATATCTGCAATAACTGCTTAAATAACTTTAGTAGCTTATTGATTTTAATTCTCAATTAAAGCGCTTAACTCAATTTATAATCCTGTCACACATTCAGGCAAACCGTTTGGGACGGTAGGACATCTCTCAGCCAGGAAGCTGCACGTTCTGAGAGATTTGTTTTGGCCGCCCCTTACTCCCCAGTCCTTATATCACCATTAGCGATTGGAACATCTCAATCGCAGTATTTCTCTGGCCATTTTCCTAAATCTCCCAAGCCGTTCCGTTTCTAGATAACAAAGGAGAATCCTATGCAAACCTACGGTAACCCTAATGTTACCTATGGCTGGTGGGCTGGCAACTCCCGCCTAGCCAGTTCCTCAGGTTTATTTATTGCAGCTCACACCGCACATGCCGGGCTAATTTCAGTTTGGGCAGGTGGTTTTACCCTATTCGAATTGGGACGATACACGACCGACTCACCTATGTGGACTCAAGGTATGGTCCTTTTGCCTCACCTAGCGGCAGAAGGGGTTGGTTTTGGAGCCGGTGGCGTCCTGGATGATCCGCAAACGATTGTTGCGGTTGGCATGATTCACATTATCGCAGGGGCCGTACTAGGGGCTGGAGCATTATTTCACCTCTTGAAAGCGCCCCATGACTTAAGCGAAGCCACGGGTGCTGCCAGAACTTACCATTTTGAGTGGGACAACACCAATCAGCTCGGTCGGATATTAGGGCATCATTTGCTTATTTTGGGTCTCTATACCCTCTTATTTGTGGGATGGGCCATGTATTGGGGAGGACTCTATGATTCCGACCTACAAGAGGTCAGATTGGTCACGGATCCGACCCTCAATCCATCGGTTATTTTTGGCTATCAAACCCATTTCGACAGTGTTGACAATTTGGAAGACATTGTCGGGGGCCATATCTTTATCGCTTTTCTAGATATTGCGGGTGGAATTTTTCATTTGCTCGTCCCAATGTTGCCTTGGGCTAAGAAGCGGATAGTCGTCAACGGTGAGGCGATCCTGTCCTACTCATTAGGGGCAGTGGCTTTCTTTGGTTTCCTCTCTGCTTACTGGTGTTCTGTTAATACTTACGTTTGGCCGGAAGAATTTTATGGGCCTGCCTTGCAGATTAAGTTTGGCTTTACGCCCTACTTCGCTGATACAGCAGAGCTTCCTTATGGAATTCATTCTGCTCGTTGCTGGCTATCAAACGCAACCTATATCTTGGCATTCTATTTTCTCCAAGGCCATCTTTGGCATGCCTTGCGAGGTCTTGGCTATGACTTCAGAAATGTAGAACAGTTTTTGAATTCTTTGACCGACGAAGCACCATCCACCACTGTAAAGCCTTCGAGGAATGCCATGGCTCCAGTGCCCTCTGCCGCTCCACCAGTACAGACTACACCGGTACAAACTGCGAGCGCAGAGACGGTCTGAGCTTTTACCCCATTCAACCCTCTGCGTTGGATAAGAGCGCCGTGGTAAGAGCGTGAATAACCTGGGCATTTCACGCTCTTGCCTCTTTCATCGTAACGAACCCTAGTCTTTTGTGTTGTAATTTTTGGAGTCTATATGTCACAAATTGGAATGTTCTTTGGGACCACCACTGGCAAAACAGCGGAAGCGGCTGAAAAAATCCAAGAGGCTTTTGGGGGTGAAGATGTTGTCACACTCATAGAAATCCCTGATGCAGAGAGTGGAGAT
Organism: Acaryochloris sp. IP29b_bin.137; assembly: GCF_028285745.1. Taxonomy (GTDB): domain Bacteria; phylum Cyanobacteriota; class Cyanobacteriia; order Thermosynechococcales; family Thermosynechococcaceae; genus Acaryochloris. Next base: position 21,397 of record NZ_JANQOP010000170.1, read on the forward strand.
TTTACCAGCTATTCCTATTTACTGATTGGTTGTCCAACTTGGGATATTGGTGAACTGCAAAGCGACTGGGATGCCTTTTTCCCAAATTTAGATAGTATTGATTTTTCTGGGAAGAAGATTGCCTACTTTGGCACGGGGGATCAGATTGGTTATGCCGATAACTATATGGATGCGATCGGCATCATAGAAGCCAAAATCTCAGAAAAGGGTGGCCAAACAGTGGGGCATTGGTCTACAGATGGGTATCAATTTGATGCATCTAAAGCGGATAGAGGTGGGAAATTCTGCGGGTTGGCCCTAGATGAAGATAACCAACCTGAGCTTTCCGATGAACGAATAGAAGCTTGGGTGGCACAAGTTAAGTCTGAATTTGGTCTATGAGGTTCTAACACTTGGGTCAGGGCGTTTACTTTCCCTGACCTTTTATATTTCTCTTCCAGCTTGCTAATCACACACATTTTTGAAATCAGTTCAATGACTTCCTCTATTGATGCCGTTTGGGCAACAACCTGTTCTTATCTAAAACGTTTTGATCAACCCCTCCTTAAGCAGTTGAGACAACAGGTAACAATTGCCCAATGGCAGTATCAGCAAACGGAGGATGAACCGAGTTCCCTGAGTATCGCGGTTGATCTGCTCCATGAATTTATGCAAGAGTGCGACCATCCCGTCCATTTAATCGGTCACGGAACAGGCGGGTTAGTGAGTTTGTTATATGCCCGTCAATACCCTCAAAAGGTTCGTTCCCTAACCCTATTGGGGGTGGGAGCATGGGCAAGTTTGGACTGGATTGCCCATTACTATTTCCATCTACAGTTTGTTCCCTGTAGTCGCCATCACGTTTTAACCCAATTGGTTTCTGATTTATTCGGTGAACAAAATGCAACGGTGACCTGCTACCTTTCTCGGTTACTGGAACAAGAGATGGCCGTCTCTCCTTCACCTCACAATCTATTTCAGCGTTATAACCTACCGCCGGATGAAGTACCTGTTCCACTCTTGCTTTGTGGGAGTGAGAATGACTTAGTGGTGGATAGTCGAGCCTTAAAGGAATGGGAAGGTTGGATGAAAGACTGCGATCGCATTTGGCTCTGCCAAGACGGGTATCACTTTTTTCATTGCTTTTATCCCCAATCTGTTGCAGCCCAAGTTCTGGACTTTTGGCATGATGGGGCCTCTGCTTCTTTCCCCTCCATCAGCTCTAAATCCTGTCCCGTGTAAGTTGTCCTCTTTCGTTTTGTTAGGGCAAACCTATGATTTCTTCTCCGTCCCTCTCTGCGCGAATGTATTCCCAGAACCGTTCAGCCTCCTCAACCCTTTGCTTCCCAGATAGAGCCTTCCTGCCGTCAGAACCCCAACACCTATGGCAGGTTGAGAGAGGGCTTATTCGAACGTACACCTGGGATTCACAGGGGGATATTACGACCCTCGGCATCTGGGGATCAGGTGAAATCGTAGGCCAGTCATTGTCAAATCTCTCGCCCTACACCATTCAATGCTTAGGCACAGTAGAGGTTCGGTCTTTAATGCCCAACTCTTTGATCACTTCAGAGGCAATTCTGAGTCATGCCCAACAGCTCACCACTCTACTGAAGATTATTAGTATCAAGCGAGCGGATGATCGGCTGCTGAACTTGCTGCAATGGCTTGCACAACGGTTCGGTCATGTTACTCCCGTTGGCACTTGCACGACCTTACCCATCACCCACCAAGAGTTAGCGGAAACAGCCAATATTACCCGGGTAACCGCGACTCGATTAATTGGCAGTATGGAGCAGCAAGGAATTTTACAATGGTCAAGACGACGACAGTTTATATTGCTACCTACCCCCTAAATGAATTTAGTTCGGATTGTACCCACCGACTAATCTGCTGATAAAAATCGCAGGATAAATGACGCCGATAATGGCCTCGAAATTGGCAATGACCTTAGCCAGCTGACTGACGGGCGTCACATCGCCATACCCCACTGTGGTCAGGGTTGTAAAACTAAAGTACAGCAGGTCAAAGGTTTGGATTGTCTCTCCAGCAGAGCTAAAGGCAGCAGGATGGAATAAGTAAATGCTGCTGTAGAACAGAAACCATAAATCTCCAATTAGGAGAAATACGCAGATGCCACCCACAATCGTATCGATCGTTACCTTGGTGTTTTCAAACAGTTTGTGGAGCATCAAGATAATGGACAGAATCAAGAAACCACTATAAACACTATCTGCTATCAAAGCAGGAATTAATCTGTGATAACTCGATTGAGTAAAAAGGATGTAGAAACAATCGGAAATGAAAGCTAATCCAGCAATAACAATGTAAAAGTAGAATGCTCTTTTTTGGAGGAAAAACGTTCTTACAATCAGAACAATGGCTGTTAGTAGAATGATGGATAGGATGACCTCTGCCGCTACAGCACCAACGACTGCATAGGCCACAAACAGCAGTAACAACGTGAGTAAGAGCTGAGTGTATTTGTGGTTCGTCAAGCTCTGAAAACAGGTGATTTTCATGGATTGCTAGCTCCTGATTGATGGCAAATGGTAAGAAGCAGCGGTATTGATAGAACCTAGGTATTGGGGCTAGAACAGCATTCGTTTAGGCCCTAGACAAAACCAGGACTTGCTCGATTTTTCTAAAAGTTGATTCCAATAAACCAGGTGCTAAGTTCGGTTGGGGATAGGTGTCTGCGATAACGGCAGTAATGACAAAGGTTGCAATGAGACGTTGGATAAATAGCTGTCGATGAGAGTCAATCATGGCAATTGTTCTCCAGCTTTTCATGATTGGATCTGGGATTAAAAGGGTTCAAAGCTAGTAATACTAGCTTTGAACCAAAGGCTAAGCGGGACGGCTGTGGAAGAAAAGCTCCCTTGCCAGAATTACTGTCCGGTTGTTGCGGTTGCTGAAGCAGAAGAGCAGTTACATTGCAGGTGGTTAAGGTAACTGTGAACGGAACCCAAGAGTGAGTTGACTTCTTTGACGTCTTTTTTAAGTTGAACGCCATCAATATAGAGTTCGGCTGTCGGGTAGTTCTGTAATAACTCCAGTAGGGTTAAGCCATTGTTTTTGCTGGCGGAAAGGACTAATGCACTTCGTAGTGCCTGAACATTAGCGCGATCGCTCTTGGTATGGACAACCTTCGCCAATTCTGAAAGCAGAAATTCTCCGGGAGCTGTGTTGAGAACACCATCCACCGTGATCGGATCAACTTTGACATCGTAGGTCAGAAATTGCTGAGCTTCCTTGGGATCTTCCTTAGCCAGTTTCAGAAGTTCTGCCAGTTCTCCAGTGGCTTTACCTGTCGAGGCTAGGGTTTCAAATTCTGTGATGGGCACACTACGAGCGAAGGGACCATAGGTCAAGACGACTTTTTCAGCTGCAAAGGCAGGGACAACACTGGGCAATAAAGCGCTGCAGCAAACGGTTCCAATAGTGAGGGCTTTTGAAAAACGCTGGGTAAACAAACGATTGAAGGACTGGAATGACAAGACCATAATATTTCTCCTTTGATTCAATGTGTCGGTGTTTGAGCTAATGCTGGTAGTGAGTTTGCGGGCCACTACTTCTGGACCAA
>NZ_JANQOP010000171.1 GCF_028285745.1 Acaryochloris sp. IP29b_bin.137
TGCCCATGAATGACCATTCATTACAAATCCATCGTTGACCGCTATGACGTATTTAGAATCCGCAGCAGAGTTTTACAGTCAAGTCGCTGAAACCCCAGATGTAGGCCTATGCTGTGTCCAAAGCACCCCCCTGCAACTGCCAGGTCTGGTGGTGCCGCCGCAAATGCAGGAAATGAACTATGGGTGCGGCACCACCGTTCATCCTACGGAGCTATCCGGTGATCCAACTGTTTTGTATGTCGGAGTGGGAGGTGGATTAGAAGCCCTGCAGTTTTCCTACTTCTCCCGACGCCCTGGAGCAGTGGTTGCAGTGGATCCGGTGGCTGAAATGCGCAAAGCAGCTGCCCGCAATCTTGACATTGCAGCCCAAGAGAATGAGTGGTTCGACCCCAACTTTGTCACGATTAAAGAAGGGGATGCCTTTGCCCTCCCCGTTGCCGATAACTCCGTCGATGTTGTCGCTCAAAACTGTCTATTCAATATTTTTGAACCCGCCGATCTCTCCCGTGCGCTTCAGGAAACCTATCGAGTGCTGAAGCCGGGGGGGCGCTTGGTCATGAGCGACCCCATTTCCACTCGCCCCATGCCAGAGCATCTCCAGCAAGATGACCGACTACGAGCCATGTGCTTGTCGGGCGCTTTAACCTACGAACAATATATTCAACGAATTATCCATGCGGGATTTGGACAAGTCGAGGTTCGAGCCCGCCGTCCCTACCGCCTACTGGACCAAAAAAACTACAGCCTCGACCAACATCTCTTACTAGAGAGTTTGGATTCCGTTTCCTTTAAGGTGGATATTCCTGAGGATGGCGCTTGTGTGTTCACGGGTAAGATGGCGGTTTACACCGGCCCCCATGAATATTTCGATGACCAAGCGGGTCATATTTTGAGTCTAGGCATTCCCCTAGCGGTTTGTGACAAGACAGCGGCGAAGTTAGCGAAAGCCCATCCTCAAGCGATTATGGTGACCGAGTCTACTTGGTACTACGACGGGGGAGGATGCTGTTAAACCAAGCCGTTTGTTGTTGTGGATCGAGCTGTTATGACTGTGTCACCTAACCCAACTCTCACTCCGTTTACTCAGAAGTTAGCTGCGCCCCTCACCAAGCAGCCGATTACCGTGTTGCAAATCAATTTAGGACGTCGGTGTAACTTAGCTTGCAGCCACTGCCATGTGGAAGCCAGCCCCAATCGCACCGAAGAATTATCTCCAGACGTGTGTCAGCAGTTAATTGAACTAATTCAGCGGTTTCCTCAGATTAAAACGGTGGATCTAACGGGAGGTGCGCCAGAAATGAATTACGGCTTTCGCCCGCTCGTGGAGGCCGCTCGTTCCCACAACAAGGAAGTGATTGTTCGCTCCAATTTAACGATTTACTTTGAACCGGGTTTTGAAGATTTGCCTGAGTATTTCGCCCAGCACCAACTCCGAGTCGTAGCCTCGTTACCTTGTTACCTAGAGCAAAATGTAGACAAAATGCGGGGGAATGGCGTTTTTAATGATTCCATCAAGGCGTTACAGCACTTAAATCAACTAGGGTATGGTTCTGATCCCAATCTAGTGTTGGATCTAGTCTATAACCCCCAGGTACCGACCACGACGGACTTTGCCTTAGCCCCAGATCAGCAACCCTTAGAACAAGCCTATAAACGACATTTAGGCGAGCAGTTCGGAATTACCTTTAACCACCTATTTGCGATTACCAATTTACCCATCGGTCGCACCAAGTTTCATCTGGAACATCGCCAACTTCATCAGCCTTATCTTCAGTTTTTGGAACATCACTTTAATGCCTCTACAGTAGAGCATTTAATGTGTCGAAATGAGCTGTCCATCGACTATCTGGGCAATATTTATGACTGCGATTTCAACCAAATGGAAGGAATTCCTGCCACCACACCTAAAGGTGAGCGATTAACCGTGTCAAAACTGTTAGCTGCAGGGAGTCTCGATCTGATTCAGGACGTAAAAACAGCGCCCTATTGCTATGGCTGTACTGCTGGCAGCGGCTCAAGCTGTGGCGGTTCTTTGTTATGACTTCACACCTAATTTTCTGACTTAAAGGTAAACCTATGAATCTTCGTCGCTGGAAAAAAATTCAACCCGTTTTACTGGCAGCTTTCGCCTTTTTAGTGATTACAGCCTCTCCCGCTTGGGCCGCCGATGGGGGTGGGTTTAATCCCCAGCAAATCCTGAAGGACGCTTTGTTATGGATTGAAGATTTAGGCACCGTGGGTGCGATCGCATTTATCGGCATCTACATTGTCGCCACCGTCGCTTTTTTACCGGGCTCTATTTTGACCCTGGGAGCAGGGGTTGTCTTTGGGGTGGTTCAAGGATCTTTTTTGGTCTTCATTGGGGCAACTATTGGTGCGACCCTCGCGTTCCTAGTGGGACGGTATGCGGCTCGGGGCTGGATCTCCAAAAAAATTGAGGGGAACGATAAATTTGCAGCGATTGATAAGGCCGTGGGTAAAGAAGGGTTCAAGATTGTGCTGCTGACTCGGCTGTCCCCCATTTTCCCCTTTAACTTACTTAACTACGGGATGGGAGTAACGGGGGTCTCGTTAAGAGATTACTTCTTCGCTTCTATAGGCATGATTCCCGGCACCATTATGTACGTCTATCTGGGCTCTTTAGCCGGGAATATTGCAACGCTGGGCACGGGCGAACAACCCTCTAACCCAACCATCACCTGGGCCATCCGCATTATCGGTTTTATTGCCACCGTCCTAGTGACCGTCTATGTGACCAAGGTTGCGCGCAAAGCCCTTGCAGAAGCCGTACCAGAAACCAGTAGTGCTTCAGTGGAACAAGAATTAGGATAATGCTGGAAGGAGGATTACGCCATCGGCAGGTGAAAGGTCACAGACGATTACTGGCAGGAGTAATAGGGGTGTTGTTACTTCCCTTCGTCCTTAAGTATGTGCCGCTTCTCTTTGATCAAATGCATTTGGTGGAGTTTGTTGCGTCTCATGGTTTATGGGGGTCCATCATCTTTATCCTGCTGCATATTGCTGCCACTGTTCTAGGGGTACCAGGTGTCATTCTCACTATTGTGGGAGGCGTACTATTTGGTCTGATCTGGGGTAGTGCCTTATCGCTGATCGGGGCAACGCTGGGAGCCATGGGAGCCTTCTGGATGGCCCGCTATCTGCTGTTGGATTGGGCCCAGCGGCGAGTCAGAGATCGCAAGCTGCTTTGCTCCTTCAATCAAGCAGTTCTCCGCCACCCTTTTAGCTTTGTTCTTATTGTTCGCTTTGCCCCCATTTCTCCCTTTAATCTGGTTAACTTTCTGTTTGGCATGACCCCCATTCACTGGTTCCCTTACAGTTTGGGAACCCTGATTGGCATTATCCCTGGGGTGATCGCCTATACCTGGATAGGGGTGGCTGGGAATGACGCGATGCACGGCAAAGGCCCTCTGCCCTTGGTGCTGGCCTGTACCTGCCTAGCCGTATTGTCGGCGATGCCCCTATTGCTTAGGCGAAAGCGGTCATTGACGTAAGTTGAGATAGACGACCTCAGGGGAAATAGCGCGTTAAATCAGGAGCTGCCACAGTATCGTCAACAGCGATAATAAAGCCCCGAAAAATCCGAGTGAGCGTAACAGCGGGATGCCAATGATGTAGGCAAAAGCATGAAAGATTCTGAATCCAACCATGCTCACTGCTGCCAGATTGATGATCGGATTGGTTTGACCCGACAACTGCACCACTAGCAGCGCCACTACCAACATGGGTAAATTCTCAAAATGATTCCGTTGAGCCCGCTCTGCCCGTTGAGCCCAGGGTGGAATATCTGGTAGGGTGTCCCGATTGCTCATGGCCCAGTCCATCCCCCCTGCTGCAAACCGAGCTAGGGTGGGGATGTAATTGAGGGGGAGAGACCACATCGCCAGGGCCAGGGCACAAACCAATACTGTTGTCATAGGAAAGAAGTTGGGAGCATGTCACCTTTGCAGATTGTTTTGAAATCGCTCAGGATACAAGTGTTGCCCAGAAGTCTTCAGCAATGAACTCCGAAAAAGCAGCTCAACTCA
>NZ_JANQOP010000286.1 GCF_028285745.1 Acaryochloris sp. IP29b_bin.137
TTAAGGAATAAAGCACCTAATGAATGAGTAATTGTGTTCTCATTAGTGAGGGTGCTACCACCTTGGAGAATCTTATTGTTTCCACTGCTAAGGATGAAAACGCCTTGGTTCGTTATATTACCAGAAAGAACACTGCCACCACTCCAAATGGTGTTTTCCTCAACTGTCAAACCACCTGAACTAGCTAAAGTTCCTCCGAATAAATTAAGATTTTGAGTACGACTTAACCCATTCAAGGAAGTAGTACCACCATTTATTGTCAATATGCCATTAATATCAGTCGTTCCTTGAACTGTCAGAGAACCTCCCGTTATCGTCAAGTTCTCATTTGAATTCAAGCTATTGATTAATGTAGTACCACTTCTATGGGTAACTTCAATATCGCTTTCTGGAATATCGATGGTTACATCATCAGCTGTACCAGGAAGGGCATCATCAGACCAGTTAGTCGCTACATCCCAAAAACCATTTCCTACAAAATCCCAAGTGCGTGCAACCATACCTGTCCTTTACCTCATCGATCTAGTGATTTCTTCACGTATTCCAACAAACACACTGCTATTCAAAATGCATGGCAAATGCAGCGACTTCACTTTCGAAGTCACTAGCCCAGTAGATGATTGTAATTAAGACTGCTAAAAGCCTTTACAACCTTGCCACTCAGGTTCCCCACACAATCATAATCATTTGCTGAACTGGTTATCTAATCAAAAAGTCACATTAGGTAAGGATTTAATTTATAAAAAATTTAAAGTGACCTTTTCGATGAATTTACATTTTCAGAACCGTGCAAAGGCTTTTATTAACAGGCTGAAAAGGCGTCTGGACTGTAAGACATAGCCTAGTAAAATGATTGTTAGTACGAGTTTCTCGTACTAAGAGAAGTTATTCTTACGAGCTTCTGATCTTTGACAAGAAAGTTTTTAGTTCGTTAGTTTATGGAGCCATTACCCCTCGAATCGACAATTGAATACGTCAATGAACTTGTATTTCGAAATACGGGGGAGTATTTAACAGATATACAAACTTATATCCTACAAGAATCCCTCAGTAATAAGAAATATAGTCAAATGGCAGGCTATGATCTGCAATATATCAAAAACGAAGGGGCAAAACTCTGGCAGCTGCTCTCAACAGTCTTAAATGAAAGGCTATCCAAACATAACTTTCAGGCAGCCCTGGCTCGACATCAGAAAGCTTGTTCTACTGGACATCAAGATTGGGGGGATGCACCTGGCTTGCCTGCTTTCTTTGGTCGAACAGAAGCACTGCAAACCTTAGAACAGTGGATTATCAAAGATCGCTGTCGAGTTGTTGCCATCCTTGGAATGGCAGGTGTTGGCAAGACTCAGTTATCAGTAAAATTGAGCAAAGGAGAGCAAAACATTCCCCAAACCCCAACTAAGCTGGGTAAAGGAGGGATTGGTAAAACAGACCTTTCTCTCAAGTTGGCTCAGGGAATACAGCACCAATTTGACTACGTGATTTGGCGAAGACTACTTAATAATCCACCCCTCTCACAAGTTCTTAAAGACTGCTTTCTCTTCTTTTCTGACCATCAAGATATTGATATTCCTCCAACACAAGAACAGCAAATTTCTAGGCTGTTAGATTATTTTCAGAATTATCGCTGTTTATTAATCCTTGATAACTGGGAAACAACCCTTAAAGCAGTAGATCCTGCTGAATGCTATTGCGAGGGCTATGAGGGTTATGGGATCTTATTAGAACGTGTGGGTGAGGTTGCCCATCAAAGTTGTTTATTATTGACTAGCCGAGAAGTTCCAAAACATTTAGAGCGATTAGAAGGTAAAAATAAACCTGTTCGTTTTTATCATTTGGAGGGGCTCAATACGGCAGAGGGGAAGGCTATCTTTGATCAAATTGCCAATTTTCAGGGTTCAGAACAGGCCTGGAATGACTTGATTCACTACTATAACGGTAATCCCCTAGCCCTTGAGTTAGCCGCACATCATATCAATAACGTTTTTAACGCTGATATCTCGAAATTTTGGAGTTTTCAAAGACCCCTATTTTATGAAATTAAAGAGCTGCTGAATTGGCATTTTCAGCGTCTTTCGGATCTGGAGAAAGAATTGGTTTATTTTCTGGCTCTCAATCGAGAACCAGTGACTCTTGATAAATTAAAACAGGATTTAGTTTCTTCGATTGCCAAAATTTCTATCCAAGAAACTTTGAGTTCGCTGCACCACAAGCTGCCCCTGGAGTCGGTGGGTAATAGACAAGACATCACTCTACATCCAGTCCTTTTGGAATATGTGACTGATTGTTTGGTTCAGCTGGTACATCACGAGATCATCACTGGTGATATTGAATACTTGAATCGCTATTACTTACTGAAAGCACAGGCTCCAGATTACATCAAGGATAGTCAGTCCTGTTTATTTCTGCAGCCCATTGTGGATAGGTTGCATGAAGATTTGCTGGACACTGGGAAAATTGAACAACAGTTCAAAAAAATTATTGCTCAGTGGCAGAAAAAATATTCTCGTAGGCCCGGCTATCTTGCAGGCAATATTCTGAATTTTCTTTGCTATTTAAATATTGATCTCAGTGGTTACAATTTTTCCGACATGATGATTTGGCAAGCTGATCTTCAAGGCCAGAGACTGAATCAACTAAACCTAGCCCAGTCAGATCTGTCTAACACAATCTTTACCAAAGCTTTTGGGGGAATCCATGCAGTTGCTTTTAGCAGTGATAGCAATATCCTTGCTGTTGGAGATTCTCATGGCAAATTGAGGTTAATGAGAGTTGTTGATACCCAAACTATTGCTATCTCCGATCGAGCCCATAGGTGGTTCGTTACTTCCATTAGTTTCAATTCTGATAATACGAGACTTGTCAGTAGTGCAATGGATGCTGACGTGTTTTTGTGGAAGGTTACAGCGTCCAAACTGGTCTGCTTGCAAATTTTAAAAGGTCATACCGATTGGGTTTGGCACGTCACCTTTAGTCCAGATGATCAAATGATTGCTTCTGCTAGTGATGATGGCACGATTCGGCTCTGGGATGCAGCTACAGGAGAATGCCTACAAGTATTCATGGGGCATCAAGGTTGGGTAGTCAGTGTTGCGTTCCATCCCCGGTTCCCCCTCCTTGTTAGTAGTAGTACTGACGACACTGTGCGCTTTTGGGAGATTTCCTCAGGGAAGTGCTTAGAAGTTCTGGAAGCTCAGCAAAAGGGGGTTTGGCAAGTGGTTTATAGCCTTGATGGTCAATTGTTAATGACAGGAGGATGGGATGCAACTATCAAAATTTGGAATATCGAGAAAAATAATTGCATAAATGTATTGGAAGGGCATCAAAATCCAATTAAATCCCTAGTTTTGAGTTCAGGCGGCAACATACTTGTCAGTGGGGCAGGTATCACTCAGGCCCACTGTAAACCAACCATTAAGATCTGGGATGTAGCCACTGGGACGTGTATTCAGACTTGCCAGGGGCATCAAAGTGGTATTCGCTCAATGACGCTGAGTCCTGACCAAAAAACGATTGCGAGTGGCGATATTGGCCAGGTAGTGAAAATTTGGGACGTAAAAACAGGCCAATCACGAAGAACACTGAGTGGGCATACGTCTTGGATCTGGTCGCTAGATTTTAGTCCTGATGGTCAGTTGTTGGCAAGTGGAGGGCTGGATCATCAAGTCCGACTATGGAACATCCAAACAAACACCTGTGTTCAAGAATTATCAGGGCATAGTGCTTGGATTTGGACAGTGGCTTTCAACGCTGAAGGTCAATATTTGGTGACTAGTGGTGACGACCAAACGATTCGACTCTGGGGCTATAAGCCTGACCATACAGCAACTTGCAAGCAAATTTTCAATGCCTCAGGTAATTTAATTGGAGGGATGTGGGGAATGGCCTGTAGCCCTGATGGGCATTTGATTGCGACTGCAGGTCAGTCCTCAAAAATCCGGCTATGGGATGTCGCAACTGGTGAATTTATTCGCGAGATTGGAGATCATTCACCTTATTGGATTTGGTCACTTGATTTCAGCCCGAATGGCCAGCTAGTAGCGAGTGCTAGTGACGATCACACCGTCAAAATCTGGGATGTAGTGAGTGGTCGACTGCAAACAACTTTGATTGGGCATTCTCGCAAACTTCGAGTAGTTAAATTTAGGCCAGACGGTCAGTCTATTGTGACAGGGGGGGAAGATAGGATTGTTCGGATCTGGGATGTTAGTACAGGCTACTGCCTACATCAGTTTACAGGGCATCAAGGTTGGATTTGGGATATTACAGTAAGTTCAGATAACCAAGTTCTTGCTAGCGGCAGCGGTGATGGCACAATCCGGTTATGGCAGCTTAATGCAAGTACCTGTTTGCACATACTAAAAGCACAAGGTGGCGCTGTTACGGCTTTAGCGTTTCATCCCGACAATCAGATATTAGCTAGCGGTAGTATGGATGGCTCCATTAAATTATGGGATGTCCATAGTGGAGTTCATCTTTCCACATTGAATATACCGCGCCCTTACGAAGGCATGGATATTACTGGAGTTACTGGTTTAACGACATCTCAGCAATCGGTCTTGATAAATTTGGGGGCTTTTTCTTGTTAGCTCTTGCTAAACGGGCGGGATGTTGAAATTTGAGCAAAATACGACATATTTTCAGCAGACGCATGCTCTTACAGCTCACCCTCTTAGATCGGGATTGGATCGGGACTTTCCATTATTTGGGAGGTGCACATCCCTAACTTGTTATCAGTAGATAGGAATGAGATCGCACCCATCCAACCAGCACCAAAATTCACCCACCAAAACTCATGGATATTCGCTATGGACACCTTTACTGACCCATTGCGCTTAGCCTTTGGCATTCTAGAGCGTTTCATGCCAAACCAAGCCATTTGCGAGCTGATGAGGGCCACAGAGAAAATGTAAAACTCGTCGGTGATGGGGAAGCAGCATCTTACTGGAAGCGTGCAAAAGCAAAGGCCGCATGGTGAGCACGCCTCCTTTGGGCACGCAGCAGATAACCTCACCAGAGTGGTCCTTCAGCGTCGCAATCATCGGATCGGAAAGTCGCCCCTGTAGATGAGAGCCTGGCACCACTTTTAAGGGGCCATTGTTGAGAGTGCAGTCATCTAAATGGACGCGAAGGACAACCAACTGTTTCAGAATTTCGACGGGAGGCTGCACGAAGGATAGACCCTCTTTTTTAGATATTCCCAACTGAGTGGCAGCAGGATTAGGCTGAACAGCAATGCTGACGTCTTGATGTAGCGCAACTAGCCAATTCTGATCAGGAGATTTCTCAAAATAGGTGCATTGGTTGATGACGGGGGTAGGCCCCAATAGTTGAGAAATTAACGGATGAGCTTTCAGACTTTTTGCTAGTTTCCGACACCAGTCAAAGACCAATAAACGGCGGCTTCCGGGTCCTGCTGGAGTAATATCCGTTAGGTGGTCACAAATCTCATCACAAGTTGCCGCAGAATAGATTTTGGGCAGGATGGCAAATCCCTGCTGATAAAACTGTTCTTTGATATCAGTGGCCGATGCAGCGAGACGGTTGTCCAAAAGGGTATGAAATGTATTGAGTGAGAATAAATGTAAGTTGAGTACCGTGCAAAAAGAGCTAGAACGGCGTTTGAGGCAGAACAATGATTCGGTCGTGAAGTAGAGAAATTTAGGTATCAGAGTCTCTAGCTACCCAGAATTTTAAAACCATTCGAAGGGCAGGTACATTAAGACTATCACCCATGGGAACGGAGGAATGAGAGCAGGGTCCGTTGCTAGATACTGGAAGAGACGGTCGCTCCAGCGTCACTTTTGCAGATTAAAGATAATTCGAGGGATTGCCTAGTCAAAATCTTTAGCCGCAAGCCAGGCAATCCCCCAAATATGCTTTCAAGGGCAGCATATTTTCTGCCCCTCCTCCATTGAATGCAAGACCACTTAGTGGCCTTTGACGATTGCAGTAGACACAGGCCAAACTCTAACCGTCGCATCATGCCCCGAGCTAACCAACTGCTGCCCATCTGGACTAAACGCAACGGAACGGACTGATTTTGTATGGCCAACAAAATTCTTCAACGGTTGACCTGATAAAGGATGCCAAAGTTTGATGGTGCGATCATAGCTACCACTCGCCAAGCGTTTACCATCAGGGCTAAATCCTACCGACAGCACAGAAGCATCGTGGCCTCTCAAAGTATGTAAGAGTTTACCCTCGTCCAATTGCCAAACCTTAACACTCTGATCTTGGCTACCACTGGCTAATAAAGCCCCATCCGGGCTAAACGAGACTGATTGCACCGCACCCTTATGACCTTCAATCGCCAAGGTTGAAGCAAGGTTGTCTCGTTGCCACAGTCGAATAACACCATCGCCACTTCCCCCCGCTAGTAGTTGACCATCGGGGCTAAAGGTTAGGGAAAGGACCGCAGCAGGAGTCCGATACCGATGAAGTTGTCGGGCAGATGCCAAATCCCAGAGTCGCACCGTTCGATCCGCCGCACTCGCTGCCACTGTTTTGCCATCAGGACTCAGTGCGATCGCACTCACATCATCTGCCGAGTCGTTTAATGTTCTGAGATGTTTCCCTGTTCGGACATCCCACAGACGCACCCGGTTATCCCAACTGCCGCTGATCAACGTCTGACCATCCGCACTGATCGCCAAAGAAGATACGGCATCCTCATGGGCATTGAGGGTTCGGCGTATCTCGCCAGTCCGCAAATTCCATAGTTTGATTTTGCCGTCATATCCCCCTGTCGCCAGGGTTTCACCATCAGGGCTTAGTGCGATCGCATACACCCAGACCTCATGACTGTTCCAACTATTCGTCGCTTTATGGGTTGCAGCAGCAACCGCCAAAGGAGCAGGTTGATAGGTAAAAGAAGGGCCTAGATGTTCATGGGCATTGAGGCCGTACAGCGTTGCTATCGTCGATAACCCCAGGAACATCACCCAATTTCGCTTTTGCGGTGTTTTAGCCATAATTAACGGAACCTTTTCGCAATCTTAAGGAACGGAACTGTCACAAATTTGGGGAACAGTCGGTCAATCAGTGATCTTGAGGGATCATTGATCGACGTTTGCAGCAATTAGCTGTCTCTTACTTTTGCTTAGGAAATAGGTGACTTTCACGGATCACTCTAATGAGGTAAAGGAGCGTAATCGTTCCGGTTAGCACCAAGGAAGGCGGCGTTAACCAAGTCCAATGCCCCCACATTTTGTCAATAATGTGCCAAAGCAATAGAAACATTGCTAGATAAGTGAGTTTATGCAGATTTTTCCAGTTTTTCTTTAGCCTTTTAACACTCCAGTCATTTGAGGTAATGGCTAGGAGCAAAAATATCAGAAATGTAAAAATCCCTTGGCAATAGATCCAATAAGTCTGTAAATCTGAGAAATCGACGGCTCTTTTGTTGATCAGCAAATAGCCATGAATAATAGATAGCAAAAAAGCAATAAGCCCCAACAAACGCCGCTGAAGAAGCATTTTCTTAGGAATTCCAGTTGTCTTTGTTGAAGGAAAGACAACCCTGAGAATGGTGGGCAACAAAGTTGCCACATACAATAATGCAGCCCCAAAGCCAGCCCAGTTAGCCCTAGGCGGAAAGTCAAGCCAAAGCATGTAAATTACTAAAATATAGACATCAAAATCAGTTCAGAAGCCTTTCGCTGCTAACCATTGCGAAGCAGCCAGTCAATAAAAGTGAAATAAAATAAGTCAGAAATCAATAAGCGGCTGACCCATCAGGTCTCTCAACAAAGGCCATGGCGACGAAATATGGTTATCTTCCAAAGAATGTAATTAAACGCACACAACTCACTTACTTCCACTCAATCGATCCTGTATCCGACACTTTTTATCTATTAATAGATTCCCTAGAAAAACTAAAGCTTAACCTTAAACCCAACCTCTTAATACATATATCTGAAGGACATCATCAAAATACGCAGCCAAGCATACTTTAAATTTATTTTTTTGGTTAATTTAATGCTTCTTCTATCGCCTAACTCACGATTTATAAACAAATACCATTGAAATGATGGATGGATATTGATGGATAAAGTATCCCTTCCTCGAGCTCAAAATGGGCTAACCGTTTCTTGAGCAAGATACAGTAGAGGGATTGCTCTGGAAAAAAAAGCCATAAACTCGGTGGAACTGGAATGGAACATCTATTAGATCAGAAAACGTTCTGTTCAGTTTATGAACAATTTATTTGTCGGGGGACTTTTAATGAAATCCCAGAGTATTATCCCCGTTATCGCTCTCGCTATCAGGCATTGCTGCAAGCATACATTGCCTATGCATCTGGAAGAACACAACGCATCCTGGATATTGGCGGCGGGCAACTTGCATTATTATGCAAAGCCCTGTGGGATGATGATGCCCACGCTGTGGATATTGGCGGGCCACACCTAGACTATTTGGCGTCTATGGGAGTGAAAACAACGCAATGGAACTTATGTTCTGATGAGCCGATTTTTGAAGCTGAATTTGACTTTATCTTTTTCTCTGAGGTCATCGAGCATCTCCCCATTCCGGGCCACCTTGCGCTGGAGAAGCTCAGGATAGCGCTTAAACCAGGGGGGATTTTGATCTGCTCAACGCCTAATCTGTACCGCTTACGCAATGTTGTGTATATGATACTCGGCAAACAAATCTACGATTATTTCCGGATGCCGGAGGATCAGGGGTTAGGCCACGTTCTTGAATACAGTATTGATCATCTCCAATGGCAATTTGAGCGAGCAGGATTTCAGGTTAATCAACTCCAATATTGTCAAATGCACCATCTGCCAGAAAATTTAGTTTTTCGCTTAATGTATCTACTTGGGGCACCGCTCTTTTGGGTACCCAGGTTTCGGGATAACCTCCTGGCGATTGCCCAAGCTCCCTAATAAGGAACCCCCTAAAGAACAGCCTCTCTAGGGGGTAGGATAGCCTTCTGTACTAAGTCATAGATAAGGGAGTTCTGAAGAAACTCCACCTACAACATATCAATCAAATCTGGGGAAATGTTGAAGAGAACCCATTCGGATTGAAGCCTCCGCAGATGGGCTAATCGGTTTGATTCAAAAATAGATGCCAAGGATCTCAAGTTATGGAGAAAAGGCTTTAGACAAGATCCCTGTTTCTGTACAAATCGCCTGTAAGGGGAGATCCCACGGCTCAGTTGGCAGTCGGTCCAGCAGATGTTGTTCAAAGACAATACCCATCGTAGGAAGGACTGACCAGCCAGGAGTCGCCAGTAAGCGGTCATAATAGCCTCCCCCATAACCCAGACGATACCCGCTGCGATCGCACGCCACTGCAGGAACTAAGATCAAATCCACTTCACCAGCCGATAGCTCAGGGCACTCTGGGTAAGGTTCCAAAATCCCATACTTACCCTTCTTTAACATTTGAGGATCAAGGGGATTGCAGCGATGCCACATTAAATGTTTCCCCACACATCGAGGGAGCCCCCATAGATGGTCGCGCCCTTGTCTAAACAGCCAGCTCAAATCCGGTTCTTGCCGAAACGTCATATAAGCCAAAACGGTCTTTGATTGCGCCCAAAGAGGTGAATCAAGCACCTGCTGGCAGAGGGCCTGACTCAAAAGACGCCATTGCTCAACAGGCATCGATTGGCGCTGCGTTAGCAATTGACGTCTAAGGGTATTCTTTCCAAGCGATGGAGGAGAGCCAGGAGATTGCACTAAAACTGGGTTGCCACCAATAAGAACAAACTATCCACTAACAACGTTCCCAAAACCGATCCAGAAAAGGCCCACCAGCAGAGCTGGTCTTTTTGTCCCGTCCAGGTATCTGGAGGCAGCAAGGGACGAATGCTAATCACACAGAGTCCAACTACCAAAACCATCGCCCAGAACTTCCCCCAGGGCGTTTGGGTATGTTCCAATGCCTGCGGGAGGAGCGCCATGGCCTCGGTTTGATCCGTTTGAATCAAAACCCGCCAAGTCGGCATTAAATCCACCAGGAAGAAATACACATCAGTGACGGTGGAGCCAATTAGAGATCCCAAAAAGAACAGAGAGCCAATCTTGAAGCGAGAGTTGAATAATGCCCAGATAGCCACTGGTAAGCCAATGGCTTCCATCGGTACATGCCATAAGGGTTCTGCTCGAAACCAGCCCCAATAAATCGAACCAGAGAACCAAGCTAGGGCAAAACCAAACAGTAAATCACCCCAGAGTCGAGTTTTGTCTTGTCGCATCAATCCATAACTTGCCAAAAGCCACCCTCCTGTGGCCATCAGGCTCAACCAGGGCCAAGTTCTTACCAGAGGTGCTTGAATCAGCACCGGTAAAGAAACTAAAAACATCGCTGCACTGAAAAGCAGCCAGCTCTGAAACGTCCCCATGCTTTGAATGGTTTGCCTGAGGGAGCTTTGAAAA
The DNA here is from genome assembly GCF_028285745.1 of Acaryochloris sp. IP29b_bin.137. Classification (GTDB taxonomy): domain Bacteria; phylum Cyanobacteriota; class Cyanobacteriia; order Thermosynechococcales; family Thermosynechococcaceae; genus Acaryochloris. The sequence continues at coordinate 10,395 of NZ_JANQOP010000286.1, forward strand.
GTTTGTTTCAAGGATTGTTCTCCAGATTTTTCAAAGTTATAAAAATGCTATTAATTCAATATGATTATTTAGGCAATATTCGTTAATATTCGTTAATATTTCGAATTTATTGAACCATCCCGGAGTGGGTGTGTAATTCTGTTTAGTGTATCACGGGAAGAACGGGTGGCTATGCCTTTCACAATCTAGCTACAATTAGCTCCCCTTTAACGAATCACCACAAATTAATCTCAAATATTTTTTAAAATCTGATGCGCGTTGTTTTGCAAAGAGTTAATAAATCTCAGGTCGAAGTTGCGGGTCAAATTGTTGGCAAGATTGAAAAAGGGCTCAATTTATTAGTAGGAATTACCCCCTCAGATACCGAACAAGAAGTGGCTTGGATGGCGCGTAAATGTCTAGAGCTAAGAATTTTCCCCGATCAATTAGGCAAACTTTCCCAGTCAGTACAGGATATTCAGGGCGGATTATTGGTAATCAGCCAATTTACATTGTATGGAGATTGCCGAAAAGGGCGGCGACCTTCATTTGATAAAGCTGCGCCTGGTGCCGTAGCAGAACAGATTTATGAGAAATTTGTGGCAAAGCTAAGAGAAAGTGATTTGCAGGTGGAAACTGGGCAGTTTGGAGCCATGATGAATGTCCATATCGAAAATGATGGTCCTGTGACTTTAATTTTGGAACGCGAAGCAGAACGTTGATATTTTTATTCTCAGACTTAAGATGTTATGTTCTTGCCCTTCAAGCTAGAGAAAATCTGCGTTAGGGAACCTTCATGGTGATTATTTAGTCGAGACTGGGAATCAAAGAGAGGTTTTCGCCATAGAACCCCAATCTACGAGATTTCTAGCCCGTCCTCAGACATTTATAGAACCCATTTGAGATTTTAGTGATTTCCGTTGTAGCCTAAGAACCTTTTACAGCAACAATTCTAAGGGTTTAGGATGACGCTTAATAAAACTGCCGTTACCTCAAATCAAATAGACCAATCGTCGAAAATTATCTACGTTGAAGGGGGATTCAGGGTTCTAACGATTGTAGAGAAAGATAAAAGAGTTTTTCAACGAGCCTAAAATCTAGGCCAAAGCTAAATTGTTTCCATGCCTTTCCTTGCTGGGCTTTAGAGGATTGACGACATCATAAAAAGATCTCAAATGGGTTCTATAGAGCCAGTGAAGTTGCGTCAAAGGCTGAGTTGCGTCAAACTGCCTGTGTGGCCGTTGCTCAAGAGTTCATCCCCATTTTAAATGGCTCTCTTTTAGTTTCACTCTCCAGGCTTTTGTTTTTTTCTCAAAAATTTCTAATAAATTCTTCTGATCTGAGATTATGTGCGGTATTGTCGGTTACATCGGTCCCCAAGCGGCCAGCGGAATTTTGCTCTCAGGTCTGCAAAAGCTGGAATATCGGGGATATGATTCAGCAGGGATTGCTACTGTATTGGAGGCACAACTCCAGTGTATTCGTGCCAAGGGCAAGCTCCACCATTTAGAGGAAAAGCTAGCGAGTTGGGAAAATCCTGCGGTTCTCGGGATTGGTCACACTCGATGGGCCACCCATGGCAAGCCGGAAGAACATAATGCCCATCCCCACCGAGATGCCCGCGATCGGTTGGCAGTCGTGCAAAACGGCATTATCGAAAATTATCGGGAACTGCGTGAAGACCTGAAAGAGCGGGGCTGTACGTTCCGCTCTGAAACCGACACGGAAGTGATCCCACATTTAATCTCAGAGAAGCTGGAAGGCTTGCAGGCAAAAGGAGAGCCTTCTTTGCTGGAAGCGGTGCGACAAGCCGTGAATCATTTGGAAGGGGCGTTTGCGATCGCAGTGGTCTCCGCCGACTTCCCAAACGAGCTGATCGTGGCTCGTCAGCAAGCTCCGTTGGTTGTGGGATTTGGCGATGGCGAATATTTCTGTGCCTCTGATACCCCCGCCTTAATACACCATACCCGTACCGTTTTAACTCTGGAAAACCAAGAATTGGCTCGCCTGACCACTCAAGGGGTGGATCTTTACCACTTTGCAGGAAATCGCGTCCGCCGTCCGCCTCGCACTTTGAATTGGAACCCTGTGATGGTGGAGAAGCAGGGCTTTAAGCACTTTATGCTCAAGGAAATCTATGAACAGCCGGGAGTGGTGCGAACGTGCCTGGAAAAGTATGTGGATAGCAACTGGCAACCGGGTCAAGCTACCAGTCCTATTCGTCTCAATTTGGCATCAGAATTAACCGCGAACTTGGAAAATATCCAAATTATGGCTTGCGGGACGAGTTGGCATGCCAGCTTGGTGGGCAAGCACCTGCTAGAGCAGTTGGCAGGCATTCCCACGGTAGTTCAGTATGCCTCTGAGTTTCGGTATGCCCCTTCACCGATAACGGCCAATACCCTCACGATCGGCGTCACTCAGTCGGGGGAAACGGCTGATACCCTCGCTGCCCTGGAAACGGAGCAGCAACGCCGTGCTCAGCAACCTGCACATCTTCAAGCCCGTCTCCTCGGCATTACCAATCGTCCCGAAAGCTCGCTGGCCCGTCTGGTTCCTGCCATTATTGATACCCATGCTGGGATTGAGATTGGCGTGGCCGCTACCAAAACCTTTATGGCCCAACTGATGGCCTTTTACTTTTTGGCGATTGATTTGGCTTATCAGCGCCAAACCATTGCCCCTCAGCGCTTAGGGGAGATTATCGATGGCTTGCAGCAGCTTCCTGCTCAGCTAGAACAGGTTTTGGAGAGTCAGGAACGGTATGTGGAGACCCTGGCCCATGATTTTGTCGAAACCCAAGACTTTATCTATATCGGTCGAGGCATCAATTTCCCCATTGCCTTGGAAGGTGCGCTGAAGCTGAAGGAGATTAGCTATATCCATGCCGAGGGATATCCCGCAGGGGAGATGAAGCATGGCCCGATCGCATTGCTGGATGCCAAGGTACCCGTGGTTGCGATCGCAATGCCAGGAACGGTGTTTGAAAAGGTGCTCTCCAACGCCCAAGAAGCCCGAGCCCGAGATGCTCGCCTGATTGGGGTTACCCCCATGAATGAACAGGAAGCCAAAGAGACCTTCGATACGTTGTTGCCTGTACCCGCAGTGGATGAGATTATTTCGCCACTGCTAACGGTGGTGCCGCTGCAATTGTTGTCCTACCATATTGCGGCCCTGCGCGGACTGGATGTGGATCAGCCTCGCAATTTAGCCAAATCCGTGACCGTTGAGTAGCCCTAAGCTCTAGGACTCAGTGGGGCGAGTATAGCGATGCTTTACTCCAACTGGGAAATAGGATGGATCGCCATTAGGCCGTAAATCAACCTGCGGCATTTGGTAGGTTGCAGGAACATAGTTAGCAAATTCACTATTGAGCCTGCGAAGCTGATGTAAAACTGATTTGGCGATCGCATCTGTCTTGGCTGAGCTAGCAGCCTCACCTGGCGCAAGTTCCACATCAATCACTAAATGGGAATTCTGATCTGCATCGGTTTGTACCTGCATCACAAACTTACCCGTGACCCAATTGCAAATTCCTGGCTGTTCGAGACCCACCGTCACATTCTCTGGATAGATATTAGCCCCAAAAAACGACACGGTGAAATGGGAGCGGCCAAACACATAGACAAACGGAAGCGGCCGAATTGGGACATAGCCTTCTTGTTGTAGGGTTGCGATCGCATCAAAGCCACGGGCTTGCAAAAACGCCAACATCTGGTCGTAGGAGATAATGCCGCCGCGATCGCTAATGTGATATCGAATCAGCGGAATCCCATTGTCCCCAGAAAACAGAAGAGTGCCTGCTTCTGTGACCTCGAAATAGCGACTCATGGGGTCGTACTGGACCAGAGTGGGTAAGCGTGATTCCCCGAATAGTTCAGCCGCCATATCTGGATGATCGGCCAAGAATCGACGAATACAAATACTTAAGGGCGTTTCGTTCCCCAACACACCAGCATCTGCAGTGCCATACAAAGAAGCAGAGTCGAAGCAAGGATGGGTTGACCCGACCCGAGTTCCAACTAAATCCCGCCAGGCTTCACTAAACACTTCCCCCGCCATCACCCACTTCAGGTGGTATTGGGACCAGGGCACCCCCTCTGCCCGCCCCGTATCAATCACATCCTTGAGGAAGGGAGGATACCCCAACAGGACAACCTGCTCAAACATCGGCCCCAGTGCTTGCACCACCCGCAAAATTTCAGCTTTGTGATTGCCGGGCGTAATCACCGTCAAGGGATACCCTTTACTGGCTAAATGACGACAGCAGTTGGCGGTATACATTCCTCCCACCCAGGTGCCTAGGGCAAAGCAAACGACGGCCAGGGTCCGTTTCTGAGTTGCAGCAAAGCTATCGGCAAAAATTTGCTCAAACCGAGTTGCAATTTGGTATTCATCCGTAATAAAGCGTGGCCAAAAGGTTGGCTCGCCCGTCGAGCCAGAAGAAACGGCAATCATATCGCAGGTTTCCAGCCTGCCATCTCGACAGAACTGGGCCAGGGGAAACCGTTGGAGATAGTTCGCTTTGGTGGTTAGGGGTAGGGTGGCAAAATCCGCTAGGGTTTGAATATCCCCTGAGTCAATGCCTTGGGCCTGGAGAAAGGTTTGGTAAGCCGGAACCGTCTGGGCCACCTGGTGGAATAAGGTCAGCACCTGATCAGGGCGGTCAGCACCGGGAGAAATCAATTCCTCGAGCGGTGTATCAAGGAATTGCTGTAATGCCATTAGCGGAGGTTTCGGAAAGCTTGCCATAAAGGGAGATGCAATTGCTATCCCTATCTTGACAAAAAGTGGCTGAGACTAATGGGACTGGAACTGTAGTTCCTGAGATAAATCTCCCGACGGAGCCAAAGAGTCAGCAAAGGAGGGAATATGGATAAACGCATATTGATTGCGCCCTGCGTCCTTTGCTTGGGTAAGAGCCTGAGTTGCCTTCTCAAGCAGCTTTGTCATCGGAATATCATGGGCTGGACGAACAAAAGCCACCCCAATACTGACGGTGATATGTTCATGAATGGGAGAGTAAATATGTTTGATTTTGAGGGCGGCAACCGTCTCTAAGCATTTCTGAGCCAAAGGTTCAGCATTTTCTGTATTCGGAAGCAACAGCGCAAATGTTTCACCTTCGTAACGGGCAACCAAATCAGCAGGGCGTTTCAACAGCGACTCTAGCTGCTGGCCGATTCGTTTTAAGCAATCATCCCCAGCCACAAAACCATATCCCTCATTAAACTGCCGAAAGAAATCGAGGTTGATCAGGAACAGTGTCATGGGAGTCTGCTCCCGAATCGCTCGCTTCCATTCCGTCTTCAGGCAGTCATCAAAATGGCGGCGATTGGCGATGCTGGTTAATTCATCGGTGGTTGAAATCAGAGACAGTTTTTTATTGGCTTCTTCCAATTCCTTAGTGCGATCGCGAACAACCGTCTCAACGAGCCTAGACTGGGTCAAGACAAAAATAATATAGGCTTCAATCAAGGCCGTAAACACAATCCCGACCCAAAACACTGCCAGGGGCAAGCCGCTGCGTTTTTCATTGAAGTAAACATTTGAGGGAGTCGCCACCATTGTCCATTGCTGGCCCGCCAGAGATTTGAGATTCTGACGGTACTCATGTTTTGGCAGCGCTTTACCTAACTGTGATCGCCGCTTATAGGGAATATCGTCCGGGTTGGCAGTATCAATCAGTTGAAGGTTAATTGCATCTACTGTGCCCGGTTGAATGGCGGCTTTTACCAGATCATTAATCCGAAAAACCCCCAAGACAAAACCTTCCAATCGCTGCCTGCGACTCGTGAGTGTTGTGGGTTGATCTCGATAAACAGGGATCAGTGTAATAAATCCTTTTTGTTGGTCCTGCTCTTGGACCAGCGTCAAATGGGCGGTTGATTGGATCCTGCCTGTATCAGTCGCTCGATCAATCGCTTTTCTGCGAAGTAAGTTAGAAGCGAGATCAAATCCTAAGGCTAATTCATTACCTGAAAAGGGTTCCAAAAAAGAAATGGGGAAGTATGCTGAACGCTGCTGGGCTCGAACCATCTTTCCCTGACTGACTTGTTGCGTTATATCAAAAGCAGGAAAGTCCTTTTGTCGCTGTTGAATAAACGCTTCACGATCGGCATGTTTAATTTTGGGAGCCCATTCTAGCGCTTGAATATCTTTATGGCGAGCGAGAAGACTATGAGCAAATTGTTTGAATTCTGCAGGATTAACCTGTTCAGAACTGTCAAACAACAATTTCAGGCTATTCACCACCTCCATCTTGGCCTCCATTTTGGCCTCTAGACGATGGACTTGCTCATGGACGTCCTGCTGAAAATCACCTTGGATAGATTGCGTTTCCAAGTGATGAAATTTGAAGGCTAATAACGCTGATACTCCTATTCCCAATATTCCTGTAGGGATAGAAATTAACGCTATTTTTCTATTCAAAATATAACTCCCCTTTTTGAATAATCAATGCAATAGGAATATAACTCCATTCCAGCATTGCATTCAGTAATATTGATGCGAAAACATTATCTTTTTTAGACAATGTTTTCTAGCGTTGACTTCTTTCATCTTGCACTCGCTAAAAAGCATTCACTTTTCTATCACTATTCTGCCCAGTTTGCCGAATCAGATTGAACAGGCGACTTGATTTTAGTTTGTTGAAATTTGGGAATTTATTCCAGGAAATAATTAATATCGGCATGAATATTGCTGTTATTCGGGATTAACAAAAACGTAAATTAATCAGCAGCATCAAACAAAAACATTCAATCTCATTTGTTATACAAAAGTTATACAAACTTGCATTGGTATTTATAATTTCAAATCGAGCTACATCCAACTCAAATCATAAGTCTATCCCTGCCGACTCAAAATCAAATCGATGCCAGAAATGGAAGGTTATCCACTGTCACCCGCCCATCAGTGAATTCTAAGAACTCGATTCCTTTAAGCGTATGAGTTCCGCTCACACCCATCACCTGAAAGTAGTCAGGTCCCCCATTAAAAACAAAATCGCTGAGCGATCCTCGATACTGGACCGTATCATCGCCAAGACCGCCAATAAAAGTGTCCTCACCGGAACTGCCGACAAAGACATCATCGCCTAGCCCACCGATCGCCCAATCATCTCCATTGCCACCAACGAGTTTATCCGCGCCACTTCCGCCCAATAAATAGTCGTGGCCATCGCCGCCGTGGATAAAGTCATCTCCGGTATTGCCCCATAATTGATCATGGCCAGGACCGCCGAAGATATCATCATTGCCTTGATTGCCCCATACGAGATCTGAACCCTCATCCCCAATCAGAATGTCATTTCCCCAGTTGCCAGATAGCCAGTCCCCCCCGCGCCGCCAAAGGCTAGATCATCGCCTGGACCGCTCCAGACCACATCCTGATCAGCGCCGCCATCAATCGTGTCATTGCCATGATGGCCAAACAGCCAGTCGCTCCCTTGCCATCCCTCGATGCGATCGCTTCCCGCGAGACCAAATATAAAGTCGTGCCCGGCTAGTCCATCCAGGTTATCTGCAGTCCTTGTCCCCACTAAAAAATCGCTCCCGGAAGTCCCAAGAATGTCATTGAACATGGGTTGAGGGATGTCACCCGTCAGGGTATTGAAGATAACCTCCCCAAAGAGGGCATGGGCCTGCGTGGTGGGATGAAATGAATCCCAAAAGAAAAACCCGGGAGGATTGGGTAAGGCCAGATCGCTGCCGATTGAGGATAACAGCGGGTCGGTAATATTGGTAAATCCAAAGCGGGCAGGATTTTCAGCTACTGATTCTCCCACACTAAACAGATCGACTTCTACAACCCCCAAGTTGGCATTTGCCGCATCCAATTCAAAATTGCCAAGGGATAATCCCAGACGGCCATTAAATGCGATCGCAATTGCTCTGGCTTCCCGACAGAACGCAACGCTTGCGGGTAGCCGCCCTAAATTGAGCAAATTCGGGATAACAAACTGCGTAGCCCCTGCAGCACTTAATGTTTCAATTGCGGTCCGTAAATTATCAACGCCTGCTTTAACTAAGACCGCCGGATCATCCGTATTTTGTCCTCCCAGATTATCCAAGAAATCGTTGGGACCAGCCCAAATAAAGAATAAATCGTTGGCAGAAGCAAGGTCTATCTCAAGATAGGCATCAATTTGATCTAATAAGCCTGGTAAATCAAGAGGCTCCGGCGTTAGATCATCATCATTAGAATTATTTCGACCCGTACCTGCGCCTGCCAAAGCGTAATTATTGCCACCCAAAAAGGACGGTGAAAGGGCCAAGTCTAGAGATGAATGAGTTCCATTGAGTCGATTGACTAAATATTCAACCGCAACGGGTCCATTGGAAAGCCGCCCTTCAAAGTACGGGAATTGAGGGATCTGACCTGTTGTTAGGGCAAAAAGATTACCGATGTCAGATAGACTATCCCCAAAAGCATAGATATTACTGAAATTGTCAATAGAGATTTTCATGGCTATTACTTTTAGCATGCAATTGGAATCAAGAATAAGCGGTCTTTATATTTCGGTATTCAGTTAATTTAATTAAATAATTAAGTTGAGTAGTTGAAGCCAATTGAGTAGATGCCAATGCTTTATATCTAGTAGATATGAAAATATTTTATGACTGAAAAATTAAATAGTTATTTACAACTAAATTATTAGTCAACGCTTTTTCTTGCTTCAAGATCAAAAACATTGAGGGGAGGTTTTCTCTCCATGATTTGTAGGGTTCTCATGATTTTCGATCACGGAGTAGGTATTGCATATTGGATGTAACGAACAAACAGAGCGGTTGTTACCGCTTCACTGATAACAGCCAATGCGAGGTACAAAACTATGATGATTCGTTACTGGAACCCCATCGAAGAAGCGGATGCGATACGTCATCAACTCGATCGCCTCTTTGAAGGAATGGTGGATGCGGACCCGTCTACGGTCCAATGGTCTCCTGCCATTGAAGTTTGGGATAAAGGCAACGTCCTGGTTCTCAAGGCGTTCTTGCCAGGTGTCTCAGCCGATGACTTAGATATTCAGGTAACCCGAAAGTCCATTTCCCTGTCTGGACAGCGTCATGTTGAAGAATTGCCAGATAACACAAAGCGTCTCTACTCTGACATCCGCTATGGACAGTTCCACCGGGCGACCAAACTCCCGGTTGAGGTGCAAAACACTAAGGTGGAAGCATCCTTTGAGCAGGGTATTCTCACCCTCACCCTGCCGAAAGTCGAGACCGAACAAAACAAAGTGGTGAAGATCAACCTAGCAGGTACGCCTGCTATTGATGCCGCTGATAATGCTGCAACCGATTGACTTCGCTAGTTCTCTCTAGTCTGACTGGTTTCTAGGTTTAGATCTGGTCTTTCCTACCGTCCTTGAGGAGAAACAATACTCCTCAGGGACTTTTCTTTTATCGGAGGTTGTTCTTCGCCCATACATTCACAGAACGCCATCGTTTGCAGGTAAATATTCATGAGGAAGCGACCCAGAAACTAAGTATAAATTCTCAATATCTGTTATGACTGACTTACCAATAGATTATTCTGTTCATGTTCTTGGGAACGACGATAGACGCAACAGTTGTTAGAGTGGTTGATGGCGATACTATTCGCGTTCGGCTTCCTCACCTGGAACAGGAGAAATCCCTTCGTATCCTCAACTTAGAGACGGAAGAATCCAATTCGGGCAGCAACAAAATCATTACGCCCTGGGGAGAGCAGGCTAAAGAGCGCGCTCAAGATTTTTTCCAACCCAATGATCAAGTGATCCTGGAATACCCAGGTACTGAACCGTCAGAAATTTGCCATCGTCGCTATCAAGATAACTATGGACGTCCCCTCTTACTGATTCATAAACAGGGCGTGGATTATCAGGAAGTGATGATTCGGGAAGGATATAGCCCTTACTTTAATAAATATGGCAATGTCGCCTTCCCTGAGTATCATCAGCGATACCAGCAGGCAGAACGGGAAGCCCAATTGGCTAATTTGGGGATTTGGGATCAATTAGCGGTGAATGGAGAGATGGTTCACAATTATGCAGCTTTAGGCATTTGGTGGAGCTTTAGAGCTGAGATTATTGACGGGTTTCGTCAGTACCAAACTCAAATACCAGACTTACTCAATTCCCGGTTGGATTTTGAGGAGATTGTGGCGAGGGCCCAGCACCAAGAGAAGATTGTGGTGTTTACGGAGTTGCGATCGCTCCGCCGGATCACACCGACAAGTGCCCGGATCGAGATTGGTTCCGTCAAACAACCCTTCAGTTTGTATATTCCCAACACAGAATCTTCCACAGGTAAAGCAATCGTCAATCTGCTGAATAACCGATACTTTAGTACGGACGATGCACCCAAACGCAGCTATGCCTACGTGGCCGGACAACTACGGATATTTAATAAAAATCCGCAAATCACCCTCAACTCAACGTCCCAGATTATGGATGAACCGACGACTTTGTTGGATATTACACCCTTGAAAACAGCGGATAAGTTAGCCCCGGCCTAATGACACCCCATTCCAGCAGAACCAAACCAATGAAGTCAGATATTCGAGCAATTCTGCGAGAAAACTGGAACACGATTGGGATAGATGAAATGAAGTCTAAATTCCTGGGTATCGTCGCCTTTTTGGGATTCGTGCTTGCTGGAGTCTACCATCCACAGAGTATAGCTAGAGAAGTTTTCGGCCAGTCTCCTGCAAGCATTCACCAGATGTTTGGGCAATATTGGACTCGTCTAACGGAGGAACTGAACTCTGGCGATCGTCAAGTGACCTATGCCTACAGTCCTTATGGGATTAAGAAACGTTTCCCCAAGGCTCAACTTAAGAATTTTGAGGTCGTCTTCTCCAATAATCAGGCCACCAGTATTAGTGCCTGGATGTCTTTGGGACTCAGCCGGTTTTCCGATAATGGCTATCCCCTAGAATTTAATTCTTTATTTACTTACTTCTTTGATCGCCCCCTTTCCAGTTCGGTTTATCAGAAGCTGATTTATGATGGCTCCCAAGAGCATGGTTCACTCCGACAAATGCATTTTTGCGTGGACACTGGCATATTGATGGTCTATGAATATGCCAGTGTCCGTGATAACGCCATCTATATTCGCTACTCATTGGACGAGAGGTGCCAAGAGAGTTATCCTACGTCTTCAACAATGCCTAATCAATCTTCCTAGCGCTTAATCAATGCCCATAATAATAAATTCTTCTGAGGGCGCTTTTTATGCACTCATTTATCCAGCGCTAGATTGCCCTTAATCGCAGCAGGTACGAGATCCCAACTCAGGCAAAACTTGCTGGATGGTTTGCAGGGCTTTATCTACCGCTGCTTCACTGACCACCAAGGGAGGAACAAAGCGGACAACCTTGGGACCCGCAGGAACGAGCAGTAAACCCGCTTCCATTGCGGCTTTAATCACCTCGATTGAAGTGAGTTCAATCTCATCTTTAAGCACCAGGCCATTGATCAGCCCCCACCCTCGAACCTCAGCAATTAGGTTGGAATATTGGGATTTAATTTTACGTAACCCGGTCCGCAACTGCTCCCCTCGCTGAGCAGCATTCTCCAGCAGATTTTCGGCCTCTAGTGTATCGAGAACGGCTAGAGCAGCAGCACAAGCCAAGGGATTTCCTCCAAACGTACTGGCATGATCGCCCGGTTGGAAGACACTGCAAAATTCTTTGCTCAGCATAGCGCCAATGGGAATGCCACCCGCTAGGCCTTTCGCCAGGGTAAACACATCGGGTTCGATGCCCAAATTTTGATAGCCCCAGAGGTGGCCTGTCCGGCCAATGCCCACCTGAACTTCATCCAGAATGAGTAATATTCCGGTGTCATCACAGATCTGGCGTACCCCTTGGAAATACTCAAGTTGTCCGGGGCGCACCCCTCCTTCACCTTGCAGCGGTTCCAGAAGAATAGCGGCCACTCGGCGTTGGTCTCGATCTAGAGTGGCGATTTTATCCTTGAGGGCGGCTAAATCGTTAAAGGGCCCATACTCAAATCCAGGTACCAGCGGATCAAAATTCTTTTGATACTTCGGCTGTGCTGTGGCAGTAATCGTAGCTAGGGTCCGACCATGAAAGCTAGCATCTGCCGTCAAGATGATCGGCTGCTCAATATTCAGAACCGTATGGGCATACTTCCGAGCTAGTTTGATGGCTCCTTCGTTAGCCTCCGCCCCTGAGTTACAGAAAAAGGCGCGATCGGCACAGGAGTGTTGGGTCAGCCAATGGGCGAGATCGCCCTGGGGGGGGATGTAATACAGATTAGAGACATGATGGAGGGTTTGGATCTGAGCCGTAACTGCTGCCACTAGGGCGGGATGGGCATGGCCTAAGGTGCAGGTGGCAATCCCGGCGACAAAATCTAGATATTCGCGCCCATCTGTATCCCACACACGGCAGCCTTGTCCTCGCTCTAGGGCGATGGGGAAACGACCATAAGTGATCATTACATCCTGATCAAAGTGGGCGGCACTAAAGGATTGAGTGGATACCGCAGACGGATCTTGAGCAATTTCAGTAGGGCTCACAAGCACTCCTGCACGGATGAAAGGTTGACTTACATTGTAGAGGCAGATTTTTGCAAATTGCGATCCAATCCAGCTTTGACCCAATTAATACAGGCTAATTCACTGGCAAAAATCTTAGGCGCGGCAATATTATTGAGCCGAGTGGGTGGATAGTGATCATAAAAGAATTTTCCTGCAATTTCTGAAATAATCACCAGGTTCTGCTTGTAGATATAGCGCTGCTTAAAGTAATCCATGGTGGGAATAGCGGACACCTCTGCCTCTAAATGCTCCCGGGCAATATCCAAAATTCCTTCTATGCGACTGGAGTGCAGACCCGCTGGATTATTGGCTCGATGCCATTCACTGCGGTTACCGAGTTCAGACAACAATCGATAGGCATAGATTGGGGTTTGGGCAATCTCACTATAGATATAGGGAATGATCAGATGTCCGCTATAAACCACGGACTGCTCATACATGAGTCGTCGAGGAGAAATCATGGGGAGGATTACTGAGTAAGGGCTTTCCAAAATTGCTGCATATTGTCTAACAGACCTGGTTTACGGATCTCTTCTGTTGCCGTCAATGACGCCAAAAGCTGACCGATCCGTTCGCCTGAAGGACGGCTTTCCTCTGTGGCCAAAATCTGATGCTCGCCTTCTTCCCCCTCGGCCCACCAAATCTGCCACTCGCTGGGGTAGGACCGAATCACGGCTCCCCGTTCTAAGGGCAGAAAAGAATAACAAGATTCAATGTTGTTGAGAAATCGCTCTCGTAGCGTCCGTCCGGCCATGCCAATCCCAACAATAGAAACGTCTTCTAGCTTGGGATTCAGCAAAATACAGACGCGATCACCCGCCTGGCTACAAATTTGCTCTACCTTACCCACTTCTACTGGAGTAGGGGCAATAAAAACAAAGGCATCATTTTCGGGCTGCACGGGGTCGATTAATTCTTCAATTCCTCGCAACTCATAGGAAATATCTTGCCATTGATGACGGGCTAAGGCGGCTGCCCCCGTATCAGAGAAAAAGACTTTAACGTTCTCACCTAGATTGGGCAGTTGGCTGAGATATTGCTGGGCGACGGGTAAAGGCTTGAGTTCGGGGATGGCAATTTCAACCTGCAGCAAGGTTTTGTGATCTGCGATCGCAGCTTTGGTTGCCTCAACAGCCTGTGATATCGACATTTCCAAAGAATCGGGAAAGACCATCTTATTTCTCACCGGAACAATAAACGATCTTGCTTTGAGGTCGATCCTCAAGGCAATCACACACCCTAACTATTCTTAACCTATAAATCCCCTCAAACCAAATCCATTTGGCTCAATATGGGTTTCAGAGAGTGATCCGTTGTTACTGGATATGAGATCGCGGCCCCGAACCGCGATTCAACCAGGCATGACCTTAACCGACTTGAGGGCCTGCAAACCCACCGCCGACGATGACAAACGCTGGGGAAACGGATTCCTCTCCCCCCGAGCAATTTCTCACCCTCGTTGATCAAGACTTAGCGGCAAGATCAACCTATGGGATTGACCTTGCCCCCTTTTGGACTTACAACTCAGCGAAAGATCGCTCAATCAACCGCCGAGCTAAAGTTTGCACCCCTGTATGCTCGTAGTACTTGGCGGAAATATCCAGAAAGGCTCCCAGGTAATCGAGCTTGCTTTGGGAGCCTTCAATAAACCGGGAGAGTCCATCTACAACCCCTCCCTGGGTAATGCCTTTCTCTGCGACAAACTGATCCATCCAGCCCTGGGTAGACTCAAAACTCTCAGTGATAAAGGCCAGCTTGCCCTTAGAATTATCACCGGGAATAGCGTCTTTAACCCCCTTAAAGGTGCGGTTGTTGTCTAAATCTGAAGGCCCCATACCTTTGATACTGGACAATACCTTGGTTGAAAACTCAGCCCCTAGGGGAATCACGCCATCAAAAGCCACTAAAGCAGCCATGCGCATTATCGATTCGCCACTGTAGTCTCCCAAGGACTTCAAGAAATCTCCCAGACTATCCCCCGGAATACCATTGATATGGCAGAAGGCCACGATTTCGGTCACCAATTTGACGCTCAAGTCAATGGTCTGGGCCTTTTCGGGTTTCGGGGTAATGTTTTTCAAGAACCCTAAAAACGTATCCTGACCGATCCGATTCGCTAGGGCTGCCGTTCCCAGCATGCCTGAGGCTGAGTCCACGGTTTGATAGAGCCATAAGGCGCGTTGGTAGCCTTCCCCCTTGTCATTAAACAAAGTGATGGCTCGCTCCCCAATTGCTTGCACCAGGGCAGGGTCAGTCTCTCCGGTCACCGTTTTGATGGTGTGATCAAAGCCCACTAAGTTGTCCCATTGACCGGGCACAAACTTATCCAGGGACTTGAGGGCCATCACCGTGATCCCTCCCTTGGGTAGCTTATCGACTAATTCATAAATTTTCTTACTCATGCTTGGCTCCTCAATATCTGCCAACACTATTTCGATAGAGACTTGGCCTTTGATAGAGACTTGGCCTAAGTAGGCCAAGCTAAACTCAGTCAGACGTTCGGCTTAAGCTGCGGGCTGTAGCGCCGGCGTCAGGGCGGGGGGTGCATTCAGCTTCGGAGCCTGCTTGTTATCAGAACTTTTGTTAGTCGTCACTTCTAGTTCAGCCAATCCCTTTAGATCAAACTTTTGCAACCAATCCACGCGATCCGCTTGTGAAAATGACGTGTCTCGAGACGAGACTTTCACTTGATACCGACCATTGACCAATAAACCAGTTGTGGTTGTCCCCTGATTGACGCTGGGATACCCTGCAACTTCGTCTGAAGCTGAGCTGTACTTTGCAACAGCGGCTGGCAAGCTAATGGTGTCGTTGATACTTAGGGTCGCAACGGTGGTGCCATTTTTGTTTAACTTGTAAGCCGCAAAGCCTTTCTTCTCCTGGGAAGGCACCACATCAAACTCTCCTTCACTTTTGGGGAAAAATTGATTAAACGTCCCCCCTTTTTGTGCGTCCTTACTGACTGCAACAGGTTTGCCAAACCCGGTCGTGTCTTTTTGGACTTGATCATATTGATTAGGAGCAGATGAACAGGCGGTTACTAAAAATATCAAGCTGACAAGCATCGGGGCAAGCCGTCTCAACCACCGAGTGGGGAGCATTTGAGACCTCCATAAATAAGTAGTGTCCATAGGATATCTGTTGCATTGTCCAGGAGAAGACCGTCAAGACACCAGATTGTCTTACGAAAGTTAATACCGTGAACAACCCCGAATCCGAGCTTCAAATTGCTTTATAGGCTGCTTATTCCCATTTTTTGCCTGTTCAAGTTTCAAAAATAGAATTTTTAAGGGCTTTAGTCTCAAGTTCGGTCATTATTGTTTCGGAGAAATGAAAATTGATTCTTTTTGGCTCCCTTTGAATCCCATTTCCAGGGAACAAATCCACTTCAGAATGCAACATTAATCATTAAAGCTAATTTTGTTTTAACATTTAGACAAAATAGTTTATAAAGTTACGTAACGGATTCTTAGATTCCTTACGTTTGAGCTTGGTCTTCTAATGACCAATGCCGTCCTCATGCAGTTGCGTTTTGTGTGTCCTAATGAAAACCCAATGTTTATCCATCATTAGCCTTTTGCTAATGACGACTACTACCAGTATTGCTTCTGCTCAAACCAGCGGCTCCGAAGCACCTGCCGAATTAAGCCCAGCCATCATGAAAGTGCTTTGTGAGCACTTTCCCCTCAACTCTCGGTGTACTGGTGAGGCTGCTCCTGCTGCTGCAGACACCGCTCCAGTTGAGGAAACAAGTTCTGAAGCACCTAGTGTCGAGATGGAAGAATCCTCCGATGCTAGTGCAGATGAAGGCACAATTGTTGAAGTTGCCAGCGCCAACGAATCCTTCAAAACTTTAGTTGCAGCCATTAAAGCAGCAGAATTAGCAGAAACCTTATCCGGTGAAGGTCCGTTTACGGTTTTTGCTCCAACAGAAGAGGCTTTTGCTGCCCTTCCTGCTGGAACAGTGGATACCCTACTTCAGCCTGAGAACAAAGATAAATTGGTTAAAATCCTCACTTATCATGTGGTTCCCGCAAAAGCCGTTTCGACAGATTTAGAATCTGGAGACGTGACGACGGTTGCGGGTGATCCCGTGAAGGTAACCGTCGAATCGGGTGCCGTCACCGTTAACAATGCCAATGTGGTTCAAGCCGATGTCATGGGGAGCAATGGTGTGATTCACGTAATCGATAAGGTTCTACTCCCTCCCAATCTATAGGGTGACCCTGTCGATCAATCTTGAACGTTTGAATTCAATCGTAGAAAGTAAAAAAGCTGGGTGAATATCCCAGCTTTTTCTATCTCTCGGAAGGCTATTTTAAAGGGGATTCTAGACAAAATTTTTCTCAACCTTTTCGCTATCAGAGTTCCACCTCTAAAAACTCACAATATTTTTGTATTTGTATCTTTGGTGGTTGCTATAAGATTGTAGCCATAGATGTTTTAGACTTTTCGGACGATACCTTGTCATTCTCAGCAGACGATTTTGCCAAAGCGCTGGCCCAACATGATTATTCTTTTGAAGTAGGACAAACAGTCCAGGGAAAAGCGGTTAATTACGATAGCGATGGTGCCTATATCGATATCGGGGGTAAAGCCACTGCTTTTCTACCGAGTCAAGAGGCTTCTCTTCGTAAACAATTTGTACTGGAAGAATTAGTTCCCTTGGACGAGGAACGGGAGTTTTTGATCATCAGAGGTCAAGATGCCAATGGTCAGGTGACCCTGTCGATTCGCCGTTTAGAACTGAAGCATCTTTGGACGAAACTATTAGATTTGCAATCTCAAAATCGTAGTATCCAGGTGACCGTTACGGGCGTGAATAAAGGTGGTGTAACGGCGGATGTAGAAGGATTGCGCGGCTTTATCCCTCGCTCCCACTTGCTAGATCGAGACGATCTGGAGGGACAAATTGGCAGTCAACTGACGGTCAATTTCCTGGAAGTCGATCCCGATCGCAAGAAGCTGGTTTTATCTAATCGAATGGCTGAACAATCGAGTCGGATTGGAGAGCTGGAAATTGGGCAACTCGTCAATGGCACGGTTTCAGACCTTAAGCCTTTTGGGGCCTTTATTAAGCTCCAGGGATTGACGGGGTTACTGCATATCAAGGAAGTTAGCCAAAACTTTGTGCCAAACCTTAGCTCAGTGCTGAAGATCGGAGAACCGATTAAAGCGATTGTTCTGGACCTGGATCCAGGGCGTGGGCGCGTGTCTCTTTCCACAAAAGTGCTGGAGAATCGCCCTGGCGAAATTATAGATAGTTTAGACCAAGTGATGGCAGAGGCAGAGATCCGGGCCAATCGCTACTTAGAAAAGATGCGTCAGCAATAATTTTTTGTGTTCGTGATCACAACAACTAAGCAGTGTTCGTTTAGATGCCTTACTTCTTCCCCTTGCCCCGTTTGACGACTTCTAATTCAGGTAAGCGAAATGTGACAATCTTGGTCCAGTTGCCCCCATCAAAAATAACGGCGGCTTGACCATCCACCACCCGCTGGACCTGACCTTCAAACCCGAAATAGGTATCACCCGTATTCACGACGCGAACTGATGAACCGGGCAAAATCATGGCGCTCATTCGTTTTAGACCTTAACTGCATCACACTAGCTTTTATCATAGTGGACTAATTCCCCTGCGCGAAGGAGGTAAGCCCGTTAAAATCTGCGCTTTTTGCGGTGATTGGCGACTGATTCCACCAAGCCAATGGCAATAAAGTTCGTCAACAAGGCCGAACGCCCATAGCTCAGCCAAGGGAGTGGAATCCCTGTGACTGGGGCTAAGCCAATGGTCATGCTGATGTTTACAAAGACTTGGAAAATGATCATCGACAGTACACCGATTGCAATTAAAGAACCAAAATCATCTTCAGCATTCAGGGCCACGACAATCAGGCGCATACATAACAACCAAATGGCTGCGATTAACACCACACTGCCGACAAACCCAAATTGCTCACCCGCGGCTGAAAAAATAAAATCCGTATGTTGTTCGGGGATAAAACTTAAGCCGGTTTGGGTTCCTTGCTCTAACCCACGCCCCCAAAGCTGCCCTGAGCCAATGGCAATGCGGGACTGAATCAGGTGATAGCCACCGCCTAATGGGTCTTGTTCAGGATCGAGAAACAGAATAATCCGCGCTTTTTGATAATCCTGGAGGAATCCCCAAGCGACTCGGCCCAACACACCCGAGGCCAGATTAATCAGTAGGGCACCCAGTCCGCCTATTATTCGAAAGGGAATACTGAGCCAACCCATAAAGGCAATCGTAACTAACCAAATGGCCCAACCTATCCATAGCCAATGGGAAGTTGGGGGAATATTGAACAAAATCCCCGAAATTAGGGGAGAAAAAAGCAGCACAATCCACCCCAAGTTGGCATTGGCCCAGTACATCATGCCCAAGGTAATGGCTGCAAACACTAGGGAAGTCCCCAAATCTGGCTGCACCAATACCAGCGCCCAAGGGATAAAGGTAATCGCCAACACTTGCAACACAGAAGATAGCTTGGTGGCTGGGCGATGATGAAGCAAGGCCGCCAAGGAAATAATCACCCCCACCTTGGCAAATTCGGATGGCTGCACATTAAAGCCTGCGATAGGAATCCAGCGTTGGGCTCCTAGTTCGCTGGTGCCCATAAAGATAACGGCCACCAGCGAGAGGTTGGTGACGGCGTAAATCAGCCAGTGCAAACTCAACAGAATTTGATAGGGCCAAGTGGCAATCGTCATGGCGATTGCCACTCCAATTGCCCCAATGGTCCAATGCTGGAGCCAATCGGTCCAGCCCTGGGTAGCTTGGGTACTTCGAATTAAAATGCCGCCAAAAACCGTTAATCCAATTGCCAACAACAGCAACCAGCGGTCGATATTATCCCAGGGCTGAATCCAGGTTCGCCACGGAAACCATTTACGCAGAGTTTTATTGATCAGCATGGCAGCATCGACGCTTAAAGGCTGTCATCAAAACGTTGGACTTAGACTAACCGCTTAGGTCAAAGCTGCGACCGAAACCTTAGCCGCAACCTCCGTCGCAATTTTTTGGAACGCTTGGGCAGACGCAGATGAGCTACTGAGGACAATCGGCTCCCCTTGATCTCCACCTTCGCGGACTGGAATTTCCAAAGGAACACAGCCGATCAGAGGTACGCCCAATTCCTTCGAGATTTTTTCACCGCCCCCAGAACCAAAAATATCGTATTGGGTTTCAGGCCGATCGGGAGGGATAAAGTAACTCATATTTTCCACCACACCCAAGATGGGCACACCTAGCTGTTGGAACATCCTTAGTCCCTTACGGGCATCCAAGAGAGCGACATTTTGGGGTGTACTGACAATCACCACCCCTGCCATGGGCACTGCTTGGGCTAGGGTGAGTTGAGCGTCCCCCGTTCCGGGGGGTAAATCGATAATCAGATAATCTAAGCTTCCCCAATCCACTTGATAGAGAAATTGACGAATAATCCCGTTTAGCATAGGACCGCGCCAAATAACGGGCTGGTCTTTATCAATCAAAAAGCCCATGGAGACGAGCTTGATACCTTGTGCGATCGCAGGTTCCATCACATCCCCCTGCGCTTCTTTGCGGACCTCAACCACCGCATCTTCTAATCCCAACATGGTGGGTACATTGGGGCCATAAATATCAGCATCGATCATGCCCACACTCGCGCCGGACTGGGCTAAGGCGGCGGCAATATTGACGGCGACCGTGCTTTTACCCACCCCACCTTTACCGCTGGAAACCGCAATAATATTTTTGATTCCAGGCACTCCAGTACGATCAGGAACGCTCTTTTGCTGAGGGGTTTCTGCAGTGACTTCCACATCTACAGACTCAATACCCGGTAACGCTTGAACCGCTTTTTTGCAGTCATCAACAATCATCTCCTTCAGGGGACAAGCAGGAGTGGTTAGGACCAAGGTAAAGGTTGCTATGCCATTCTCAACTTTCACGTTGCGGATCATATTCAGATCCACCAGGCTTTTTTGGAGTTCAGGATCTTGAACCGGTTGCAAGACCTCCAAAATTTTTGCGACTGAAGGGGCTATCGTGTCGGGCATAGTGTTCTTTATCAGAGTTTCTTATCGGTTCTTACTGTATCAATTTTGCAGCAACACCTTCACCCTCTATGTGTCACAGCATCGTCAATAAATAGCAGTTATCGGTGAGCAATAACAGGGAATCCCATCCCCTTAGATTGAGTCAAAGCTTTGCCATAGCTACGCGATGGGACATTAAAAATCAAAGCAGGTATTCTTGCGGGTAGGTAAATAGCCAGAAACCGATTGCAACGCTTCATTCTCTGCTGCTTCAGCTAATTTTTGGGCCACTGTCTCTGCATGCCGCTGCATCATTGACCAGACTAGCGGGGATAACCAGCCTCGCATCATCACCGAGTAGGACACACAAGTCCCACAAATACTAGACTCTACCCGATATACCACTCTTTCCTCGACGCCGGGTAAGGCAATAATGCGAAAACTGACCAGTTCGCCAGGGTTGACTCGCTCCACAAAAATGCGAAACGGCAAGGGCACCATCCGACTCACTGCCTGATAAATCAGACCCGGCTTAGGCACCAAACCGTAGGGAACATTGGTGCTGGTAATCAATGGATGCCAAGATACATCGGCTAGATCAACCACTTTCCGCCAGATGGAGTCCACGGATGCTGAACTAATCGCTTCGTAGCTTTTAACCAAGGACCAGCTGGGTTGGCGTCGCTTCCAGATGTTGAACTTAAGCAACCAATGAGGGGTCAAGACAGCGCTCCTAGGGTGTTGATGGACAGGGGATTCAGGGGATAGTTTTTTCCAAAGCTCAAAAACCTGAGATGACCTGAAGATAGGGAATCATTCAATCCTATGTTCATCCTATAGGGATCCGAGTTGAGATGGTAGATCAGTTAATCCATCAAGTAAATCCGTAAAGTTTAGCTTAACCCCATCTCAATAGGGACAGGAACGAATTTAACGATTTCCCAAAGAAAATTGGACTTGGGCTTTCCCAAGGCATAAATACTCAAGGAGCTAGATTTTGAGCACATGGAATTTGGGAACAATCTGCTTTACGGATGCCTACTTTCTGTTGCCATGGCAGATAGTCCTCCCCTTAGCAATCAAAAAGAAAAAATTTATTAATCGTAACAATCCTAGTTTTATCTGAATTCTGCTTAAATCTCATTCCCTCTTTCTGAATGGGTTGGACAAATGACGTGCCGACTTAAGCTCCCTAACCTGAGCAATGCTCTTCGAACCCATATTTGGAGATACTTCCCAGAAATACCGTTCCGTTGGAGGGCAATTCAGCCAGCCTGAGATTCGGTGCTAATCACGATTAGCTTAGTTAAGACATTGGGACCAAACATTTGTTCTATATGGATCTCAGCCTGGAATCCTCAATATTCATTTCTATCGCGATATCCCTGGCATCGGATTTGCAATAGAAACCTGTGCTGGCTCAATTTGTCTTTTGAACTTCTAAATATTAGAGGTCTGGGCTCACAAACTTGCTGATGCCTGTTGTCTATGAATCTTCAGCAATAATCGTTGCCAAGCTAAAACCATTGAGGCTGGCTTCATCAGAAGTATGTCAGTTGTTCTTTTTTGTCTGTTGTTCTTATTTTTATTATTTTAATAGGCATGTATATAATTATCGATTAAATTAGACTTTATATATTTAATATGGCCTATTGAATTAATTTTAGTTAAAAAATTATATTTATATACTCTTTTTCTCGCTTTTTTAATCCTTTAGATCCTTTCCAATCGCCTAAATATGCTCAATAATTCACACAGAGCTTCAGTTAATAAATTTGGCGTTTGCTACTGACTGAATAAAAAACATTCGGTGGTCGCTGCTTCAATCACAACCATAGGAGAATACCCACTGTGAAACTTGCAGTTTACGGAAAAGGCGGAATTGGTAAATCTACAACCAGTTGCAACA
>NZ_JANQOP010000287.1 GCF_028285745.1 Acaryochloris sp. IP29b_bin.137
AATAAAGACGAACCGATCACGCTTAAGCCAGTCGTCGAGGACGTCAAACCATCCTCGCTCCTGGGCGCGTCCGACTGCTATGGTCATGGATAGATCTCCAGTTTATTTATAAATCGAAAAATGATTGCAGGAAAAATAACAGATGGTCCTGAATCGGTGTAGATATGATCAACCATAAAGGCAATGTAAACAAATGTTCACGATTCTTTATGATTTCTTTCACATATCCTAATTATAAGTAGAAGTCTATCGTGATGCAGCTACGGCTGGAAAGTCCAGCAAAATATAGGAGTTTGACCGCTACGCTGCGAAAACGGGCAACGATAGTCAGGGTCTCAATTCTGAGAAAGCTTAAGATTCCTGGTCGTTCACAGTCCTGAAACTTTTCGGACGGTCTAAGAGTGACGTTACGGCATTCACCACAGTTTGGGTATTGCCCTGGAGAAAAGTTGGATCCACAGTATCGGGCGTATCCGTACGGCGATGATAATGGGGATTCCGTAAATGGGCCGTGTCGGTCACCATTACCGCGCCAATCCCTTCGAACCAAAACGGTGTATGGTCGCTTCGCAGAACCACAGGGGTTAATAGACCTTTAAATGGCACGGATACTGAAACGAGGGGCGGCAAGTTGGGTTTATGGTTGTCGCTAAAGGCATTAAGTAGCGGTAAATGTTCAGCATCCCCTGCGATCGCAAGAAAGTCTCCCCGATCACTGGGCAGCTCCACCTTAAATTCCCCAGGTTTCTGCTGACACCCTGGTGTAGAACAGCTATAGCCCAGCATTTCCAGAATCACCACTCCCTCCAAGTTCTTCAGGTTGTCTGGACGCTGAGCATAGGCATAGCTCCCGACTAAACCCGCTTCTTCTTGATCAAAGAGAACGATGCGCAGGGGGCGTAGTGTTTTGAGATCGCCCAGCAGTCTCGCTACCTCCAATGCTGCTACCACACCAGTGGCATTATCATCCGCCCCCGGCGAACCTCGGACCGAATCATAATGAGCCCCGACTAGCACCACCCCCGCATTGGGGTCTATTCCCGGACGTTCAGCCACCACATTCACCCCCGTATCAAAGGGTTGCTCACTCACCGTCCATCCTGCCGACGTTAAGGTTTGAGCAATATACGCCCTCGTTTTTTGCAGTTCCGCCGCCGTGTAGCGCTCAAAGTTCAGGGCCTTTAGATCCGTCATAAGCCGCTCTCTACTCACAATGGGCGGGGGTTCAGATACGGGTGGTGGCAAGGCGGGCGAAATGGAAGGGGACGCCACAGGAGAGGATTCAGGCGATGGAGAGGGGGATGAGGGTTGAGCAACAGGACGGGGGGACTGACAAGCTGTAACGATCACAAACAGACATGCGATCGCACTTAAAACCCAAATTTTCCAACCTTTGAACACGGCCAAATGTCTACCTCTCGATCATCGCTCCATCACAATTATGACTGTTGTTTATCTTGACGCTAAGAGAATTATCCCAGCCGATATCCGACGCCATCCCATTTAGTCGAGCAACTGTTCCATTTAAGGGGGCACTGGAGAGGGACTCATCCTGGGTTGATCTCAACCAACCTTCGATATAGTTCTCATCCTTCGCTTTAGAAGTTGCTTGTTACGATGACAATAGTGAAGAACAAGCGGTTTGACTTAAGACATTGTGATTGTTGCTAAAACATTAGAACTGCTGGAATGGGAGCGATTGTGCCAGCAGCTATCAACCTTTGCGGCGACCAAGTTAGGGGTTGCTGCAGCAACTCAGTTGTCTATTCCTGAGACGGTTACGGCTAGTGAAACGCTATTGCAGCAGACGCAAGAGGTGTATGACCTAGAAACTCAACTACTCACCGCACTCACCTTTGAGGGAATTTATGATGTTAGGGCAGCCTTGACGCGATCGCAACGCCAAGGCATTCTCAGCGGTGAAGAACTATTGCAGGTTGCTACCACTCTGGCCGGCAGCCGCAACCTCCGTCGCATCATCAATCGTTTTCCCGAATTAGCCAGCCTTAATCAGCTCGTCGCTGATCTGCGCACCTACCCTGAATTAGAACAAGAGATTCGCCATTGCATCGATGAGCAAGGAGAAGTCGCGGATCGGGCAAGCGATAAATTGATGGGCATTCGCGAACGCCAGCGGCAGGTTCGTAATGATGTCCAAACCATTTTGCAGCGGATTTTGCAACGCAAGGGAGGAGCATTACAAGAGCGCCTGATTACCCAACGGAGCGATCGGTTTGTGGTGCCCGTCAAAGCCCCCCAAAAAGACGCCGTTCCTGGTATTGTCCATGATGCTTCCACTAGTGGAGCCACTCTATATATAGAGCCGAAGACTACAGTAGAGCTCAATAATCGGCTGCGCCAACTTACCCGACAAGAACAAGCGGAAGCCGAAGCCATTCGCCAAGCCCTTACCGAAAAAATTACTGAGGTACATGAAGATTTAGAAGCCCTGCTCCAAATCGTGACAGCAGTCGATCTAGCCACCGCCCGAGCCCGATATAGCTATTGGTTAGGGGCCAATCACCCCCGCTTTGTCAACCGCGCTGAGGAAACACTGACCCTGCGACGCTTGCGCCATCCCTTGTTGGTCTGGCAGCAGCAGCATGAGCAAGGTCCCGAAGTGGTCCCTATTGATGTGACCATTCAGCCCCAGATCCGTGTCGTGGCGATTACGGGACCGAATACCGGGGGCAAAACCGTTACCCTGAAGACCCTCGGTTTAGCAACCCTAATGGCCAAGGTGGGGCTATTTGTTCCTGCCCAAGAACCGGTGGAGCTGCCTTGGTTTGATCAGGTTTTGGCGGATATTGGCGATGAACAGTCCTTGCAGCAAAGTTTATCTACTTTTTCGGGCCATATTCGGCGAATTCAAGAGATTATTGCTGCCCTCAGTGACCAATCTCTGGTGCTGCTGGATGAAGTGGGGGCGGGTACCGATCCCTTAGAAGGCAGTGCCCTTGCCATTGCTCTGCTCCGATACTTAGCCGATCAGGCTCAGCTCACGGTTGCCACCACCCACTTTGGCGAACTCAAAGCCCTGAAGTATACCGATGCCCGGTTTGAGAATGCCTCGGTGGAATTTGATGACGCCACCTTACAGCCTACCTATCGGTTACTGTGGGGGATTCCGGGGCGCTCCAATGCCTTGATTATTGCCCAGCGGTTGGGATTGAATGAACAGGTAATTGCCCAAGCGCAAGCCCAGATGGATGGCGAAACCGATGATGTCAATCAGGTGATTGCCGGGTTAGAAACCGAGCGCCGCCAGCAGGAAACCAAAGCTCAGGCCGCCGCCAAGCTACTGCAAAGTACAGAGCAGTTGCATCAGCAAGTGGCGAAAAAAGCTTCAGATTTAAAAGTGCGAGAACAAAAACTACGGCAGCAGCAGGAAAAAGCGATTCAAGAAGAAATTCGCCGAGCCAAACAAGCGATCGCACAAGTGATTCGCGATCTGCAACAGCAGCCCCAGTCGGCTCCTGCGGCCCAGATGGCTACCGAGCGTCTAGAAAAAATTGCCAACCAGCGGCTCCCCTCTCGCACCCAACCCAAAACGCCCCCAAAAAAAGGCTTCCAGCCCCAGGTGGGCGATCGCGTCCGCATTCCCAGCATTGGTCAGAAGGCTGACGTGATTAAAGTAACCCCCACCCAAGAACTGGTGGTTCAGTTTGGGATGATGAAAATGACCGTCAAGCCCACTGAAGTCGAGTCCTTAACGGGGGAAAAGGTCGCTTCGCCTCGGAAACCGGATGTTGCTCCTAAAAAAGACGTTGCGCCTGACAATACACCTAAAAATTCTCAACCTTTGATTCGCACCTCAGCAAACACCCTAGATTTGCGCGGTTCTAGAGTAGCTGATGCGGAGATCGTGATTGAAGATGCGATCGCAAAAATCCAAGGCCCGCTTTGGATTATTCATGGCCACGGGACAGGCAAATTGCGCAAAGGTGTGCAAGCCTATCTTGATCAGCATCCCCTGGTGGCGCGGTATGAATTTGCGGACCAAGTAGATGGTGGAACAGGGGTAACGATTGCCTATTGCGGTGTTTAACAGCGCCCGTTCACTAATACAACATGAAAGACATTTTTTTTGTAATGAGATGTTAGTCTTAGTAAAAATTGAGGGCAACCTAGAGAAGCCTTTTCTGGGTGTTTCTTAGGAATGCCCAGCCACCCCTGCAGCTGGTGCATCTTCTTTAGTTAGAGAGCATGGGGCGGTACGGCAACCCATCTCGCGCCAGCATGCGAGCGAGTCCATTAGATGTCTTCAGTACAGAAGTCCATCCCATAGCGGCAATTCTCAAGTAGCAGGTGGAGCAGATGCGCGATCAACAGCTTCTATCCCTTCAGAACCAAAACCTAACGCTCAAAAAACAGGTTGAGGCCGATGCCGCAGCGCTGTACTTTTGCCAAGAACGATTTCGAGTCATGTTTGAGCAGGCTGTCGTTGGCATCGCTCATGTGGACTTGCATGGACAGTTGATGTTGGTCAACCCACGGTTTAGAGAGATCTTGGGCTGGTCAGACGTGCCATTAGAACCCTGGTATCTAGATGACATTATCCAGACAAAGGCAATCACTCACCCATGGCCCAGCATTCTCTTATCGGAGGAACAATCCTCAGTTCAGTTCGAGCATCAATATTTACGGGCTCAAGGACATGCCATCTGGCTCGATCTGACGATTTCACTGGCAAAAACCGTGTCTGGCGCGCCAGATTACTTTATTGTCATCCTCCAAGATATTAGCGATCGCAAACAAGCGGAGTTAGAACGGCAGCGGCTGAATCAAGCTCTAGAGGCCCGAGTCGCGATGGGCATATCGGCAGTTCAGGCGAGTGAAAAACAGTTTCGAACCCTGTTTGAGGCAGCGCCTGATGCCTTATTTGTCATGGATTTCCAGGGAAAGATCCATCGCGTCAACCAAGCCGCTATACACCAATCTGGATATTCAGCCTCAGAATTACTCGGAAGTTCCCTTAAGACCTACGTCAGCACCCCCAGTCAAGCCGATTTCGATGCCCACTTAGCCAACTTGATTGCCCTGGGCAATCACCGCCAAACCATAGACTTTCTGTGTAAAAACGGCCTGCGTCTGGCGGTGGATTGCTCCAGTCGAGTGGTGACGGATCCTGCTAGCCAAGATCCCTATATCCTGATGGTTCAACGAGATATTAGTGACCGTGTGCGAGCTGAGACTGCTTTACGGGAAAGTGAGCAGCGATTTCAACTGATGGCAGATTGCGCTCCTGTCCTCCTATGGATGTTGGGAACCGATCATCAATGTACGTTTGTGAATCAACAATGGCTGGCGTTTACGGGCCAAACCATAGACCGCGAACTGGGCACGGGATGGTTAGAAGGGGTCCACCCTGATGACCATCAGCACTGTCTAGAGACCTATACTCAAGCCTTTGAGGCTCGTCAATCGTTTTGTGTCGAGTATCGACTTCGCCGTTCTGACGGCGTTTACCGATGGGTACTGGATAGGGGCAATCCTCGCTTTCTGATCGATGGAGAATTCGTGGGCTATATCGGCTCTGGGATAGATATTACGGAACGCAAAATCCTTGAGGATAAGCTCCACTCTAGCTCAGCCCAGATTCGGGCTGTGGTTGATGGCATGACCGATATTGTTTTTGTGTTTGATACTCAAACCCAGCAAATTAACGTGATTCCGCCTTCCCATGTTTCTTCAGACATGGTAGAAACGATGAATCAAACGGCTGAAGTATTGTTGCTGGATAGTGAGCAAGCCCAGGCGTTCCATCAGCATATTCATCAGGCGATCCAGTGCCAACAGACAATCACATTCGAGTATCAACTCACCTCGATCGCTTCCCCCACCTGGTATGTGGCCAGTATTACCCCGCTTTCTTCTACTTCTGTCATTTGGATTGCCCATGACATTACGGATCGGAAGGCGATAGAACAAGAACTGTTCCGGGAAAAAGAGCTCGCTCAAGTGACCTTGCAATCCATTGGTGACGCCGTCATTACAACAGATGCCCAGGGGCAGGTCCATCATCTCAATGCAGCGGCAGAACAGTTGACGGGATGGACGTTTTTGGAGGCGAAAGGTCTTCCCATTCATGACGTGTTTAAGGTCATCCATGAAACAACCCGCCAGCCCAGCAGGCAGCTCATTGATGCCATCTTAACGACTGGCGAAACGACGATCTCTGAGCACCAGACGTTATTGATTGCCCAGGATGGCACCGAATATGCGATTGATCATTCGGCAGCCCCGATTCGCGATCGCAATGCCAATATTCTCGGTATCGTTGTAGTTTTTCGAGATGTCAGTCAATCTCGCCAGCTTTCCCAACAAATGACATGGCAAGCCAACCATGATTCGTTAACTGGGTTAGTGAATCGCTATCAGTTTGAGCAAATTCTCCAACAGGCCCTGTCCACGGCCCATCGCGATCAGCTCCAGCATGTTCTCTGCTACCTCGATTTGGATCAATTCAAGATTGTCAACGATACCTGCGGTCATGCAGCGGGTGATGAGCTATTACAGCAGGTGGCACAACTGTTCAAATGCATCATTCGCAGTACCGATATTGTGGCTCGTCTGGGGGGAGATGAGTTCGGTTTGCTCCTCCACCAATGTTCGATCGAACGAGCACAAGTTATCGCCGAACAACTCCGTCGGCGCTTGCAAGCTTTTCGATTTCACTGGAATCAACAAACCTTCAGCATTGGTCTGAGTATGGGCTTAGTGGCTGTCAATCTGGATAGCCACAATATTTCTAGCTTAATCAGTGCAGCAGATGCAGCTTGCTATGCGGCCAAAGCCCGAGGCCGGAATCGAATTCATGTCTATCAGTTGGATGATCTAGAACTAGTGCAACAGCGGGGCACTCAGCGATGGAGCCGTCGAATTAAGCAGGCGTTGGAAGACAATCGGTTTCGACTCTATGGTCAGGCGATAGTTCCGACCGATTCTGATCAACCTGGAACCCGTCAGTGCTGTGAGGTGCTTCTGCGGATGCTGGATGAGCAAGATCAGATCGTCAGTGCGGCCACATTTATTCCTGCTGCCGAGCGCTATCATTTGATGCCTGAAATTGATCGTTGGGTGATTAGTCAATTTTTAGCTGACCATTTTAATCCACCCCAAATTGCTCAAACTGGGGCGGATCAGCCGTCACCTTACATGATCAACCTCTCCGGAGCTAGTATTGGGGATGAGCAATTTCTCCAGTTTTTGCAGGAGCAGTTTCAGCGTTATCCTCATGCTGCCCCTCAGATTTGTTTTGAAATTACAGAAACCGCGGCCATCTCTAATCTCAATCAGGCCATTACCTTTATTAATGAACTCAAACAATTGGGCTGCAAATTTGCCCTTGATGATTTCGGGAGTGGATTATCCTCGTTTGCCTATTTGAAAACCTTACCCGTTGATTACTTGAAAATCGATGGTCACTTTATTGAGGATATGGCGAACGACCCAGCGACCCAGGCCATTGTTGAGTCTATTAACCATATTGGCCATGTGATGGGCTTGCAAACAATTGCGGAATCCGTGGGAGATCTGCTAACCCGCAAGAAACTACAGAATATGGGGATTGATTATGTTCAGGGCTTTGGGATTTCACTGCCTTGCTCTCTGACCTATGCCTAGCGGCGCTCTAAGAAGCATCTTCAGTTTGCATCAACTGATTCAGCCAGGTTTCAGCTTTGCCCTCTCCAGTTTCCGCCATGCGAAAACTACGGTTGGCTTGCTCGATCAAAATTCCTTGGTCCACCAAGCGGCTGAGAGATTGCTTTAGCCGTTCATTGCTGTGGGGGAGGCGGCCGTCTTTCTTCGCCATGCGCACATAGAAAAACAAAGACATAAACCGGCCATAGGAATTATGCTCGGGATCTGTGTCTCTAAAAGCCGTTTGCACTTGATCGAGGATAATTTGCCATTGCTCCCGGGTGAGGGGGCCAGAATCCCGAGAACTAAATTCGGACTCCGCTTCTGGATCTTCTTCTGGCAGGAATAGTTCTTTAAAGCCTTCTAAGGTTTTAATTTGAACTTGTCCTGTGTGTGCAGCCGCATCGACGAAAGCACTGAAGTTGGTGAATGGCGCTGCATCGGTACGAGTAATCGAAGCGACCCCTGCATAGGTGTATTGGATATTAGCCCGCATTAATCGATCGATTGCCCCAAAACGGGTACTCTTTCCCTGATCTCGTGCTAGGTTGATCGCGGCTAATAAACAAGCCACAGCGTCTTCATAACTAATGGTTGGAGACAGGCGTCTCGTGGGAGCTGTCTCTTCGGAATCGCTGGTATCTAGCTTTTCTAGATCGATAAATTCGTCAGCACTGAGTAACAGTTGGTTACTAGCCACTTCAGCTCGCCCAATTAAGGTCACCCGCTTTTCTAGGGTTTTTAAGGCATTCACCAAGGGAACAAAATCGCGATCGCCCGTCACGATAATAAAATGCTCGACAGCGGGATATTGGTAAGCGGTGTTGAGACAATCGACGGTTAACTTGACATCCACCGCATTTTCTTTGCCCGTGGACACATGAATCGGCTCAAAGCCCAAGCTATAAAGGGCTTGAACTAAAGACTCTTTTTCGCGTCGCCAGTTGGAGTAAACAATTTTGAGTCGGGGATGACCTTGGGATTGGGAATAGTCTACTAAGGATTCAGCCAGAGGAGCTTGAATGCCTTGGGCTGCAATTTTGACATTTTCGTAATCCCAAAAAACGGCCACTTCACCCACCGATTTTGGAGTCGGCTCTGGTAGAGTCACAGGAGTCGAGGGAACGACTTGAGGCGTGCTGGCTAGGGCAACTTGGAGCCGACGATCCTCAGCGGTCATCAATCCTGTAGCGTAGGTGGCAGAGAGGACGGCGAGTCCGGTGACAGAAGCACGCCGGGCATCCCGGTCGGAGAGGTAGGTGATGCCAAATGCGATCGCAAAGGCTAAAGGCCCTAAGCCCAGAATTAATCCTTGTTTACTGATTTGCACCATCGAGGCTTAAATTCCATGGCTTTTACCAATCACCCAGTGCCGACGGAAAAACCGAGATAAGTCTGCTTCTTCCATCGATAAATAAATCGGTCGTCCATGGGGACAGGTGCGAGGATGGCGGGTTTGTTGCCATTGATCTAACAAATTTTGCATCTCCAGCAGATTAAGGGTCATGCCATTGCGAATTGCACTTCGACAGGCAGTGGCGGCTAAAGCTGCTTCAATACTCTCACATTGGCTAAGTTCAATCAGTGCCGCTTCGCAATCGGAGCGTTCTGCTAGCCGTTGAGGGGCCGAGCGAATCGCCCAGAGTTGATGGCCAAACTCAGCAATATCAATGCCAATATCCGTCAGTTGCTCCACTTGTCGTTCCGATAAGTCCCGCAACATCAGGGGTGGGGTCAAAGGCACAAACTGCCAATCCTGCCCAAGCTGTTCATAAAGCACCCGCTCATGGGCAATATGCTGCTCCACCAGCCAGACCCCGGAGGGATGCTCTGCCACAATATAGGTCCGATGCAGTTGGGCAATTGCGTGCAGAACGTTAAAACTAGAGTCGCGAGGGTCTGCCTGGGGCGATAACAAGGAGGGCTGCTGGAGATGGTAGACGCCTTTGGCTTCTGCGACTTTCATCAACTGGCGGATTTTTTGGGTATGGCCTGTATCCCTAACATCAGCGGGAATTTGCAAGGCTTCCTGAATGGTGGTGGTAATAGCGGGCCGCCACTGGTCTAAATGCCGCAGATAAATCTCTGTTTTGGCCGGATGCCGATGCCAGTCCACATGCTGGGGGTCGGCATGGAGGTGAATAAAGCAGAGGGGGTGGCGATGCCGAGGTAAGGTTTGGCGAAACGCAGCTAGAATCGTCTGTTCTATAGGATGGGACTGACCGGCATCTTCCCCGCTCACTTGCACACAGCGACCATTGACGGCTACTTTTACCCAGTCGGGCCGATGGCGATGACAGCGATCGGGGAGGCCGAGGACGACTTCTACACTGTTATCACCGGGAAGCTCAGGAACCTGGAAGCGATGATGACATAAATCGCCGGGATGCAGGGTTGCCAGTAGCTGCGACAGAATATCCTGAGCGACTTCAGCGGGGGCAATACTAAACCACGGGCGATTGTTTTGCTGGACTTGCCAGGTCACCTGGGGATGGCAAAGGGCATGGTCATGAATAATGGTTTGCACGGCCCGCATTTGTCGAGCTGGATCAGGAAGGGCCTGTTTACGGGTGGGCCAGTCTTGGAATAACTCAGAAACGGTGACCACGGTACCGGTTGCGATCGCAACCGTCTCTTGAGCCACCCCATGACCTTGGTGATCGTACTGAACCCGACAGCCCTGAGCTGATCCCAGGGGTCGACTGCAAATCTCTAATCGCCCCATTTGGGCCAGACTATGGAGGGCTTCTCCCCGAAACCCCAGAGTATGGATATCCCAGAGATCTTCTTCCCGCTGTAGTTTACTGGTGGTATGGGGGGTGGCGGCTTGAGTTAAATCAGCAACCGTCAAACCTTGGCCATTATCCACCACCTGAACCCGCCAGTCTTGAGGCCAGAGGGAAATACTGATTCGATCTGCCTCAGCATCCAGGGCATTATCCAGTAGCTCTCGCACCACAGCACCCAGGGAATCAATCACTTCTCCTGCCGCAATTCGGTGGACGAGATCTGTCCCCAGGGGCTGAATCTGGACATTGGGGGCACACTCTACCATCTCAACAAAGCACCGGGGTCAGAAAGCGATGGATATGCTGAAGATAGGTCTCAGTGTCTTCCAGCATGGGGAAATGACCCGTTTGGGCCATCCGCACATAGTCAATCTTGGAGTTTAAGGCGGCAGCCTCCTCCCCTGAGTCAGCCGGAACAATCTGGTCCTTGTCTCCAGACACAATTAATGTTGAGATTTGAAGCTGAGCAAATTCTTCAGCCATGGCCGTCGCTACAGGTTCACTCACTGCAGATAGAAGGGTCCCTAAAGCAGCCACCGCATCCGCACTCACGTAATCTGACACAAACCCTTGCCGCTGGTCAGCCGCAATCGGACGATGCAGAAAGCGGGCCATACACAGCCGATCCAATAGAGGAACTTGGGCGAGCCAGCGAGGTCGCAACCGTACGACCCACTCTCCTACCTGATGAAATTGACGGAATTCCTGCTCATCGTACTCAAACAAGCCGCTACAAGCGAGGATGGCTTGCTGGACCCGCTGAGGATACTGATTGAGAAACAAAGTACCAATCGTCGATCCCATGGAATGAGCTTGGAGAAACACTTGCGAAATCTCCAAAGCATCCAATAGGGCGGCTAAATCTTCAACATAGGATTGAATGGTGTAGGCCTCTACCGCTTTAGAGGCCCGAATGGGGTCTTGGGATTGCCCAAAGCCGCGCAGGTCATAAAGCAAGCAATCAAAGTCTGTGGACAAGGATTGCGCCACAGGCTGCCAGTAACGGCTGGATCCGCCCCAACCATGCAGAAACACCATGACTGGCTTTTTTTTAGATCCTGATTGACGAGGTTCTTGACTCACCCATTCGTAGTAGTGATCATGACCGCGAATTTGGACCTGGGGCATGGAGTTGAACTGACTAAAACGAACTTACTTATGCAGATTCTGGGGTCGAAATCGCAGACGGATGCATCAACAACTCTGCCGTCGATCGCTGTTCCACCATTGAGCGGGTGATTAAGCATTGAGTTAGCTCTTTACGAGACTGGGATGGCAGCTCATACATCACATCTAGCATAATCTCTTCGACGATGGCTCGTAGGGCTCGGGCTCCCGTTTTACGTCGGTAGGCTTCCTGTGCGATCGCACGAATTGCATCGGGTTGAAATTCTAGATCGACATGATCCATCCGCAAAAGTTTTTGGTATTGCTTCACTAAGGCATTACGAGGTTCCGTCAAGATTTGACAGAGCACATCTTCATCCAGCGCATCAATCACGGACATCACTGGAATCCGGCCGGTAAATTCAGGAATCATTCCAAACTTGACTAAGTCTTCCGCCTCTAAATCTCGCAGCATATCGGCCGTGCGCTGCTCTTTTGCCCAAGGTTCGCCATCTTGGATAAATCCCATGGCCTTTTTGCCCGTTCGCTGCTCGATAATCTTATCGAGACCTACAAACGCTCCGCCGCAGATAAAGAGGATATTGGTGGTATCAATTTGAATACAGTCTTGATACGGATGCTTTCGCCCACCTTGAGGGGGGACGTTAGCAACCGTTCCTTCCAGCATCTTTAACAGGGCTTGCTGGACCCCTTCACCCGAAACATCTCTTGTAATAGAAGGGTTTTCACTCTTGCGAGCCACCTTATCAATTTCGTCGATATAGATGATGCCTCTTTGGGCTTCCTCCACATCTAAATCCGCGACCTGCAGCAGTCGCAAGAGAATATTCTCAACGTCTTCACCTACATAGCCAGCTTCCGTTAAGGTGGTGGCGTCTGCCACCGCAAACGGCACCTCCAACATTTGCGCCAATGTCTGAGCCAGAAGGGTTTTGCCACATCCTGTAGGACCAATCAAAAGGATGTTGGATTTCTGCAATTCGATCGCATCATCCAACTCAGCAACAGGCTCTCCAGAGGTTTGGCTAATACTCAGACGCTTGTAATGGTTATATACAGCAACGGACAAGACTTTTTTAGCTTCGTCTTGTCCGATGACATGTTCGTCTAAATACGCTTTAATATCTCGTGGCTTAGGAATTTGGTTGAGCGACAATGGTGTAGATGGAGTGCGCTTACGCTCTGCCACAGGTGCCCTACTGGCCGCAGGCATGCTGCTAGCAGTATCAAACAGCTCTTCGTCCAGGATTTCGTTGCATAAATCAACGCATTCGTCGCAGATATAGACTCCCGGTCCGGCAATTAACTTACGAACCTGCTCTTGCGACTTACCACAAAACGAACATTTGAGATGGGAGTCATATTTAGACATGGCTTTCTCTTAGTGGACTTCACTGACGGCTTCGGAGTGGTTGGGAAGATTTTGTCTAGTGAGGACTTGATCAATCAAACCATATTTTTGGGCTTCTTCTGCAGACATAAAGAAATCTCTCTCGGTGTCCGCCTCAATCCGCTCAAAAGGCTGACCGGTATGGCTTGCCATCAAGTGATTGAGATTGTTCTTCAGGTACAGAATTTCCTTGGCCCGAATTTCAATATCCACGGCCTGACCCTGGGCACCGCCCAAGGGCTGATGAATCATAATTCGCGCATTTGGCAAAGCCATTCGTTTGCCCGCAGTACCCGCACATAGAAGGAACGCACCCATACTAGCTGCTAAACCAAAGCAAATGGTACAGACATCAGGACGAATATGCTGAATGGTGTCGTAGATAGCCATTCCTGCCGTGATTGAACCGCCAGGTGAATTAATGTAAAGGTAAATATCCTGCTCAGGATTTTCCGATTCCAGAAAAAGGAGTTGAGCCACAATGGCATCGGCAATGGCATCATCAATGCCTCCCCCATTGGCTGAACCCCCTCCGCCCAAAAAAACGATCCGCTCGCGAAGTAAGCGAGAGTAAATATCAAAGGCTCGCTCGCCACGACCAGACTGCTCAACGACCATCGGCACAATGTTACGAGGTGGCAGGTAGGTGGGGCTGGACTCACCAGATAGACCAGGGTAAAAGTGATCAGAAGAAGGAGACAAGATCGTAAACCTCAACATATATCGGAATCAATGGGGCGTTTTAGCCATATTCGTCAGATGAATTGCACCAAACCAACGAATATCAACCAACTCTATTATGCCTCAACTCCTTTGAAAAAAGCTGCTGCTGCCGCTGACTAGGTAAACCGTTCAAAATAATGCAGTCAGGGACATCTAGGGTTGTAGATGGTTGACCAGCGCTTGTAGGGCAAGAATGTAGCTTTGAGCGCCGAATCCGCTTACTTGTCCGATAACGACTGGGGCGATGTAAGAGTGATGCCGAAAGTCTTCGCGACGGTAAATATTGCTGAGGTGGACTTCCACCGCAGGTATATCTACGGCAGTTAGCGCATCCCGTATCGCCACGCTGGTGTGGGTATAGGCTGCTGCATTGATTAAAATACCGTCATGACGGCCCAGAGCACCCTGAATTGCATCGACCAAGTTGCCTTCATGGTTGGATTGGTGGCATTCAATTTCACACTTCAGCTTCCCAGCAAGAGAGTGCAATTGCTGGTTGATATTCTCTAAGGTTACTGTTCCGTAAATGCCAGGCTCACGCTGACCCAACAGGTTAAGATTGGGGCCATGTAGAACCAGGATGCTGATAGGACTCACAAAAAATCAGCTAAGAAAGTTCTTATCCATCACAGTCTAAAGCTACTGACTTCTCGCAATATCGCAGAATAAGGAAGCAGCAAGGAAATTTGGAAAAAGTTAGGCTTAAGCGATTTAAGGGATCGCTGCCATCGGTCGGAGAGGGTTAACGTCGATCTCGGACAGGAATTGGAATAACCTCTAGTTCAGGCTCAACTTCTGGACCAACTAGAATCTCGACAAGTTTACGAGCAAAATTCTTGATTTTTTCGATAATTTTATCTAAATAGTCCATTGAGTAAATAATCCCTCGCAGTGACGTTGTAACGCATCAGAACAAAGCTATGGTTGCTTTTACGGATGGTTATAAAACAAAAATTGTTATAACGTTTCTTTAACTTAGCATATTCATCTGTTTATTGTGTGATGTCTGTAACCAAATTACGTATTCGCCCGGATGTGAAAGCAAAGGGATTTATGGTTAGCCAGTCAATAATTGATGACGTAAGTGATCGAGCGCATGGGAGGTACTCATCTGCCGTACCCAATCTCGTCCCCTTAATGGACTGATTTTATACTCAATGCTATGAGTTCCTGCTGGCCCTGACAGCCCAATATAGACCAGCCCAACCGGTTTGGTCTCTGTGCCACCATCGGGACCAGCAATGCCAGTGATACTAACGCCCCACGTGCTATGAAGGTGAGATCGCACCCCTATTGCCATCTGTTCTGCCACAATGGCACTCACCGCACCATGCTGTTCCAGATCGCTTTCATTCACATGCAGTAGATCGCGTTTAACGGCATTAGCGTAGGAGATCACCCCCCCCAAAAAATAAGTTGAGCTACCCGATATGTTCGTGAGGCGTTGTCCAAGCCCTCCACCTGTGCAGGATTCTGCAACAGCAAGGGTTTCTCCTCTCTGCTTTAACAAATCGCCAACCACTGATTCCAAGGTGTCGTCATCGGCACCAAAACAATGTAGTCCGCAAATCTGCCGAATTTGCTGTTCGATGGGGGCAATGACTTGGTTGGCCGTCTCTTTTGAAGCTGCGCGGGTCGAAATTCGTAAGCGAGCCTGCCCTTTGCTGGCGTAAGGGGCAACGGTGGGATTGGTTAAGGCCAACAACGGGGCGACTTGGTCAGCCAAGGTGGATTCAGGAATACCCCAAAATCGGAGAACCCGACTATAGATCTGGGCGGAAACCCAACCCGTCGATTGTAAATAGGGAACTGCTGTTTCGTGCCACATCTGGTGAAACTCTTTGGGAACCCCAGGAAAAGTAAAAATGGTCAGTTCTGGACGCGGCTGCCAAACGATACCGGGTGCACTACCAATGGGATTGGGTAACACCTGGGCCGATTCAGGGAGTAAGGCTTGTTTGTCGTTCGATGGACTAGGCTCGCGGTTGCGCTGGGCAAATTTACGGGCAATATCTTCTAAGATTTCAGGATGGTTGACCAACGGAGTTTGAAAAAAGTCAGCCAACGTTTCTGTGGTGAGGTCATCGGGTGTTGGTCCTAATCCCCCCGTGAAGATCAAGAGTTGCGATCGCTGGCAAGCGAGTGCGATCGCACCTTTGATGCGGGCCGGATTATCGCCCACGACGGTCTGATGAAAATGGGGAATGCCCAATCGCGCTAATTCCTGCCCCAAAAACTGAGCATTCGAGTTCAGTACCTCTCCCAGGAGAAGCTCTGTTCCCACGCAAATCACCTCAGCGCTTCGGCTCATACCCTTTAATCTCGTTGACTCACCCTCCATACTGTATCGTCACTTCTCAGGAAATGTGACGTGCTGTCTTGGTGAGGAAGGGGATGGGGTCAATTAAACCCATTTCGCGGATGATTTCGGGCTATGTACGGGGTTCTCGCAATCGCTGCCAAGCCCGCCAGATGGCGTAACACAGGAGTAGCGTTGCGCCTAAAGCATAGGCTTTACCGGCAGGAATGCCTGCAATGGCAATGGCTAAGCTGCCCACCCAAAAAACAATGGCATAGATAAGGAGCACGCTACGTCGCTGAGAGAGACCAGCATCGAGGAGACGATGATGCAGATGTCCTTTATCGGCACTAAACGGTGACTTCCCCCGGCGTAAACGATTGAGAACAACCGTAGAGGTGTCAAAGATAGGCACTGCCAAGATCACAAAAGGTAACGCAACCGCAACAGTAGTCACGGTTTTGACTAAGCCAATAACGCCAATTCCCGCCAAGGTAAACCCCAAGAAGTAAGCACCACCATCTCCCATAAAAATTTGAGCAGGATTAAAGTTATAGCGGAGAAAACCCAATGCCCCACCTGCAAGGGCTGCCGCCAACAGCGCCGCAGTCGGTTGGTTTATAAATAAGCTGACCACCAACATCACGACTGCTGAAATCCCTGAAATTCCTGCAGCTAGGCCATCTAGCCCATCCATAAAGTTGACGGCATTAGCCATGCCGACTAGCCATACTAAAGTAAGAGGCAGGCTGAACCATTCAATGTTAATAAGTCCTAGATCAGAAAAGGGGAGTGTCACAAACTCGATCCGTACCCCAACGCCCCAGGCCATCCCAGCGACTGCAAACTGCATCAGCAGTCGCGACCAAGGCGTTAAAGTAAACAAATCATCGGCTAGCCCAATCAGAAAGTAGAGCATCCCCCCAATCACCACACCCCAAACTTCAGACGCAGATGCAGGGGGAAGGTCGCCAAATCCACCCGATATGGCAACAATTAGAAGGGCAATTTGGCTACCCATAAAAATTGAAATCCCCCCTAAGCGAACCATTGGACGCTTGTGGACTTTACGGGGATCGGGCATATCTACATAGCCACTCTTTAAGCCAATCTTTTTAACGATTGGTGTACTCCAGAGGACCACGAGGGCAGCCACAAGAAAGGCAACCAGATGATAGGGCATCCGAGATCCTGCTACGTAAAGAGAATTGAGCAAACCATGCAGAACTGAAAACAGTCTTAATGAACTGTCACAAACACATCATGCATGAGGAATGGGGATAAACACAAGTTCAGCGGCCAAACCAATGATGCTTGATTACTGGGTTAAAGCGGGTATAGGGCTGTCGAGGTGGGGATATAGGGGAAAGCGCGAACATAGATTTGAAACTCGTTGGCGACAGTCTTCCGTCACGGCTGGATCGTCAGGTTGTAACAGGCAATCCGCGATGATATTGGCAATTTCAATAAATTCTGCAGTTCCCATCCCCCGAGTCGTCATGGCGGGAGATCCTAATCGAAGACCGCTGGTGACAAATGGAGATTCTGGGTCGAAGGGGACAGTGTTTTTGTTCACCGTAATATTGACTTGGCTCACTCGCTGATCGGCTTGTTTACCCGTCATGCCAATGGAACGCAGATCGACTAGTAATAGGTGATTATCGGTGCCATTGGAGACGATTTTGAATCCGCGAGTTTGCAGTTGTTGAGCGAGAGCTTGAGCGTTCTCTACCACATGCCCACAGTAATCCCGAAAAT
Organism: Acaryochloris sp. IP29b_bin.137; assembly: GCF_028285745.1. Lineage (GTDB taxonomy): Bacteria > Cyanobacteriota > Cyanobacteriia > Thermosynechococcales > Thermosynechococcaceae > Acaryochloris. The sequence goes on from NZ_JANQOP010000287.1 coordinate 17,732, forward strand.
CAGGCTTGAGCGCTTCACCGAAAGCCACCGCTTTGGCCGCAATCACATGCTCTAGGGGGCCACCTTGAGTGCCTGGGAATACTGATTTATCCAACTTTTTACCCAGGTCAGAATCCTTAGTCATAATCAGGCCGCCACGGGGGCCTCGAAGGGTTTTGTGGGTGGTTGTGGTAACCACATCGCAGAAAGGTAAAGGATTGGGGTGATGTCCAGATGCGACCAAGCCCGCAATATGAGCAACATCTGCCATTAAATAGGCATCAATTTCATCTGCAATCGCCCGAAACCTCTCAAAATCAATGAGGCGTGGATAGGCAGAATACCCACAGACAATCATTTTGGGGCGATGCTTGAGGGCTAGCTCGCGAATCGTATCGAAGTTGAGCTGTTCAGTTTCCGGGTCAACCCCATACTGGACGACGTTGAACCATTTCCCAGAAACATTGACTGGCGAACCGTGGGTTAAGTGGCCACCATGGGATAAATCCATACCCATAAAGGTGTCACCTGGCTCAAGCAGTGTTAGGAAGACCGCAAAGTTAGCCTGAGCACCAGAATGAGGCTGAACATTAACATGAGCTGCATTAAATAGTTCTTTGGCTCGATCGATAGCGAGCTGTTCGGCGGCATCAATAAATTCGCAGCCACCGTAATAGCGCTTGCCGGGGAGTCCCTCGGCATACTTATTGGTTAAGATCGATCCTTGGGCTGCTAAAACGGCGGCTGAGGTAAAGTTCTCACTGGCAATCAGCTCCAGATGATCCCGCTGACGCTGTAATTCTTGTTGCAGGATACCTGCGATCGCAGGATCAGTTTCTGTCAGAATGTCTAAGCTGGTTTGCATTGCAAAGCCTACCTTTTTCAAGTATGAACAAAGCTCTGATCTAATCGCCTGGGTACACCCAAGTAGGGTTTATGAAGCCTTCAGGCGGGATGATTGCCGTTTTTTGACGAGTCTCTTAGATTAAACATCTTAACGTCTTGGAGTACCGTTGACATCACTCCCAATGACCTCTGCATCCGGGGATTGAATCTTGTCATCATTGCTAGACAGTCCCAGGTTATGGGTACTCAATAAGTATGGTTGCAGTAGCAGACAACTCCAGGAGCGGTCGCCTAAAATAGTGACAAGGCAAATAAACGTGCTGAGGGGCTGATTATGTTAGTCATCCTAACCAAAGACCAATTACTCTCACCTCAAGTGGTTTGCCAGTCCTGTGTGCTTGCTGATCGTCAAGGTCGACCTCGATGGCGTCAGGATCGATTGTGTTGTGGTCACTTGCTGGAGCAAATTTCAGAGACTGAACCACAGTCTAAGCAGTATCAATGTCAAATGGGCTTTCGAGTGGCTGAAGTCGAAGTGGAGTAACTCGGGCCAGCGGAAAGGTTGCGACCGATTTTTTTGAGCTCTTGTGCCTCAGTAGATCTGGCGTAGTTTTAGGCCGCGAGGGGTTCTGTGATTTGATACCGTATAGTGGTTGATAAATATCCTTAAAAAAGCCTTGTAAAGAAGGTCTGATATGACTTGGCGTGGAGCAACAACGACACAAGAGCGAATTCTGGCATGCTTACCTTTCCTAGTGCCACTCTTGAACGCTTATCCCTTTGGCCTCCTCAGTTCTCTGTTGATTAGATTTCCTCCGCTTCGTTGGCTGTTTTACCCGATAGAATTACTCTTTCCCATTTATCGAATTGGGGGTGGAGGGCTGTCGATTGTGCCGTTACTGGTCTTTATCGGTTTGTATGTTGGTGTGGTCAGAAACAATCGCATCCGCCATCTCATTCGCTACAACGCTATGCAAGCCATTATGTTGGGAATTTCTTTGTCCTTAATTTTGACTGTGTTTGACTTGCTAGGTATTTTAAGCAGCGCAGTGGTTACTGCTGGAGCCGGGACAGGACTCTTCCTAATGGCCTTTTTTGCAGTGCTATTTCTCGGAACGGTTGGCATTGTGGCCTACTCCGTCATTCAATCCTTACGAGGACATCATGCAGAGGTTCCCTGGATCTCCGATGCAGCCTATGCCCAAACGCGCGATTAATCCTTGTCTTTTAGGGGACATCTCGAGTTGCCCTTCATTCAGTGGGGGATACGTTACAGTGTGGAAACGTTGCGAACATATTATTTGGGAGACGATGCAATGAGTTGGAATGAGTCCACCCCTTGGTCCGATAGGGTGTTGGGTGCTTTGCCTTATTTACTGCCACTGATGGATGCCATTGTTTATGGCGATGGTCAATATATTATGCGTCAGTTTCCTACCATCACCAGTATTGGCCTATTGCCCATTATTCCGTTCGTGCAAATTTACGCCCAATTTATCCGATTGATTCCGTTTGCTGGGTTAATCCTGTTTATGGGACTCTTTTTTGCTGTCGTTAGAAATGACAATATCAGCCGTTTCATTCGCTTCAACGTGCTGCAGGCGATCTTGCTTGATTTGGTGTTGATGGTTTGTAACCTGGTGTTACCCATCCTCGGCCAAGGGCTTCAGGTTGAGTTAATCATAGAGACCCTCTTCAATACTGTTTTCCTAGGAATTCTGGCTACCTTTGCTTACAGCGTTCTTAAAACAAGTCAAGGACAATATGCAGAGATTCCAGCCATTTCGGATGCTGTCAATATGCAAATTCGATAAATTAGACGAGTCTTCTCATTCGTCACCCTGGCTTATATTCAGATAGAGGGGCAGGCCAATTAAAGCTAGTGTTTATGGGTGGGCATACTGATGTAATACGGGTTAAATGCCTTTGCATAGGGGAATATCCATTTAGAAGAAACGTATGCTCTTGGCCTAACCCATACCAGAAATAATATCTCGTACACACAGTAGTGGTTGATCAGAAATCTATGGCAGGGGGGTGCGCCGATTGTCTCAATACGCCTGAGTTGGACTTCGAGTTCACAATGGCGTTCCAGCCCATTATTAACGATGCAGATGGCAGTATCTTTGCTCAAGAAGCGTTAGTTCGTGGCCTAAACAATGAGTCAGCCGCGAGCATTCTGGGACAGGTAACGGATGAGAGCCGCTATCGTTTTGATCAAGCCTGCCGAGTTCGAGCCATTCAGCTTGCAGCAGAGCTAGAAGTCCAGTCAATTTTGAGTATTAATTTTTTACCCAATGCAGTCTATCAACCCGAACTTTGCATTCGGACAACGATTGAGACTGCCAAGCAATGTAATTTCCCGCTCGATCGCATTTTATTTGAGTTAACCGAAGTTGAGAAGGTTAAAGATTATGCCCATGTCCGCTCCATCATTGAGCATTATCAGAAGCTGGGATTTAAAACAGCATTAGATGACTTTGGTGCTGGATATTCGGGGCTAAATTTTCTAGCTGATTTTCAGCCTGACTTCATTAAGCTAGACATGGCTTTGATTCGTAATATTGATAGGGATAAAGGTCGTCAGGCCATCGTTAAAGGGATTGTTCAAGTCTGCCGAGATCTAGCGATTGAACCCATTGCTGAAGGCGTTGAAACGAAGGCTGAATTAGATATTCTAAGACAGCTAGATATCCAATTATTTCAAGGGTATTACTTCGCTAAGCCGAGTTTTCAGTCAATTATCGCCCATTTAAGCTCTATTGGCGACTAATTTTCATTTTTCAGGGCCTGTAACTTGCGTTCACGAGTCCAATGCTGACTGGTTGACAGAATTCAATGATAGGATCGGAGATCCTTGCTTCTTAAATGAGCTGTTGGCATGAACGACTGACGCTCATGGCCGATGATGCCTTCTCAAAGAAGCCTTTAGTCCATAAGGAGAAACATTAATGACTGCTTACGAAACAATGTATATCCTGCGCCCAGATTTAGGCGAGGAACAGTTGGATCAGGCCATTAACAAGTACCAAGACTTGTTAAAAGACCAGGGAGTCGAAGCCATCGATACTCAACATCGAGGCAAGCGACGTTTAGCTTACGAAATTCAAAATTTCCGTGAGGGCATCTATGTCCAGATGAACTACAACGGTCAGGGGCATGCGATCGCAAAGCTAGAACGCGAAATGCGAATTAGTGAAAACGTTATCCGCTACCTCACCATCAAACAAGAAGTCACTCCACCCGCTGAGTCTGAGGAAGAATAGCCTATCGTTGGGCAAATGCGAGGTGGGTTTCTCTACCGTCGTCGGCGGTAATGCAAAAATAACTCGCTCTCAATCTGCTTGACCGATAAAAGCTCTAGCCAAGGAGCTTCCTGCTGTAACCAACCGTTGCCCGCAACAGGGGTAGGGGTGGCTGTGCCGCCTAGCAAGAGCGGGCAAACGGTTAGATGCAGCTCGTCAATCAAATCTTCCGCCAATAGGGCGGCCACGATTTGTCCACCCCCCAGGACGGCTAACTTGCAAATGCCGAGCGGGGCCATTGCCCCTAGGGTCGTTACCCAGTCAATGGATTGGGAAGGTGTTTCGTGAGTGAAAATTTGCTCAAAATGGGATTTTTCTTGCCACGGCTGGCCTCCCGATTGAGTCGTGACCAACCAATGGGGAACCGCTTGCTGGAAAAAGCGCAGGTTGGGATCTAAATCCCCCGAACGGGTACAGACAATTTGGGCGGGCTGTTCCGGTTGACCCCGCTGAAGGCGGGCATCGATCAGCTCTGGGGTGACCACGCGCATGGCGGTTTCCCCGGCTTTGAGAGTGGCCGATCCAAAAAGTATGCCATCGGCAGCCGCAACCTGCCGCTCTAAGTGGGCATAATCTTCAGCAGACCCAAACTCTGGTGGGGCATGTTGGGCATCAGCAATTTTGCCGTCCGCACTCATTGCCAATACAACGGTGGTCATGGGTCGCTGGAGGGGTGTCTCGCCCATAGAGTTAGCCTTACAGTCCAAGATAAACAAGCTATTCTCCTAGGGTAGCGTGATCAACCAAGCCTGAATAGGGAGCTGTTATCCTTGCCCCAGTTCATTTCTAAAGCTCAACCGCCCTTAGAATTTATTCCACAACGTCTAACCCCTTGGGTGGTGGAAACCGTTCGGTTCCTATTGCCCATCTGGATGCCTTGGAGGCTCTCTGTTACGTCCGTTGACGCTGAAAAATTAGAAATTCTAGTCAAGCAGTACCAAGAATTTCAGGCGGGCAAGTCTCGCTTTCTAATGGCCTTCCGCCATCCCAGTACCAATGACCCTTTTGCCATGTCTTATATGCTTTGGCGATTGGTTCCTAAGGAGGCTCGTCAAGCAGGTATTCGCTTCAAAAGACCAACCTACAGCCATTTTATGTACGATCGCGGTATTCCACTATGGGCAGGGCAGTTTGTGTCTTGGCTGTTTCCACGATTGGGAGGGACGCCCATTCTTAGAGGAAAAGCAGACCGGGTAGGATTACGAGCAGCGCGTGACCTGTTTGCCAATAGCCCCTATCCCATTGCCATTTCTCCGGAAGGGGGAACCAATGAACATAATGAATTGGTCAGTCCCTTAGAGCCAGGTGTTGCCCAGTTAGGGTTTTGGTGCATTGAAGATTTATTGAAAGCGAATCGCACAGAATCGGTCTATATTGTGCCATTGCGGATTCGATATCGTTATGTTTCGCCTCCCTGGAAAGCTGTAAAAGAACTTCTGGGACAACTGGAAGCTCAAATGGATCTGACGGGTGAGGTAGCTCCCCCACAATTACTGGAAGAGCCAGCGACAGATGTTCTATATGGCCGGGTGCTGCGCTTGGGTGAGTGCCTGCTGGCTGAGATGGAGCAGTTTTATAGCAAGTACTACCATTTGCTTCGTCCAGCCGTGGATCCGGTACCCTATGACCCTGCTGATCGGAATGCCAAACTTGCTTTCCAACTCAAACAGCAATTGGATATTGCTCTGCAAGCATCTGAATCTTATTTCGGTTTAACAGCAAAAGGGAACTTAGTGGATCGCTGCCGTAGGCTAGAACAGGCTGGTTTTGATCGTATCTATCGTCAAGATTTGGAAAAGCTCACTCCCTTGGAGCGAGGGATGGCTGATTGGCTGGCCCAAGAGGCTAGCCTCCGGATTGGTCATATGCGAATGGTGGAACGACTCACCATGGTGAGTGGTAACTATATTTTGGCAAAACCCTCGGGCGATCGCTTTGCAGAGATTGTACTGCTCCTGTGGAAAATCATGACCTATATCCAGGGGGGCGATCCCCACTCTCCACCGAAGTTAGGGGCACAATCCTTAAAGCTGACGATTAGCGATCCCATCTCGGTGACGGAACGGTGGCCTGCCTATAGCGCCAATCGCCAGGGTGCGAGAAAAGCAGTGGACGAGTTGACCCAATCCATTCAGGTAGCTCTCGAAGAATTGAACGAGATCGAACCTTAGCTCTTAACTAATTTGCCCTTGTCAACTGTAACGGACCGTCCGACACTGGAGTGTGGAGGCGATAGGCAGTGAAGGTGTCATTGAGAATATGAATAGAGTTTTAGCAATTGTTTTGGGTGGTGGTGCTGGTACACGCCTATATCCTCTGACCAAGCAACGGGCCAAGCCTGCGGTTTCTTTGGCTGGTAAGTATCGCCTGATTGATATTCCGATGAGTAACTGTATCAATTCGGAAATCAACAAAATTTATGTAATGACGCAATTTAACTCTGCGTCATTGAATCGTCATATTTCCCAAACCTACAATTTTTCTAGCTTTAGCGATGGCTTTGCTGAGGTGCTTGCTGCGCAGCAAACGCCTGAAAATCCCAATTGGTTTCAGGGAACTGCAGATGCTGTTCGCCAGTACGTGTGGATGTTTGCCGACCAGCGAGATATAGATGAAATTTTGATCTTGTCTGGAGATCACCTCTATCGCATGGACTATAGCGTTTTTGTTGAGCGCCATCGCAGTACGAATGCCGATATTACCCTGTCGGTGCTTCCCATTGATGCTTATCGTGCCCCTGCTTTTGGCTTGATGAAAATTGATGAGGCTTCTGGTCGTGTGGTTGACTTTAGTGAGAAGCCCCAAGGTGAGGAACTGGAGCGGATGAAGGTGGATACCACTACTCTGGGGCTGACACCAGAAGAAGCTCAAGAAAAACCGTTTATTGCTTCAATGGGAATCTATGTTTTTAAAAAAGATGTCTTAATCGATCTACTCAAGAGCGCGCCTGATTCTACGGACTTTGGTAAGGAAATCATCCCTAGCTCGGCAAAAGACTACAATGTCCAAGCCTATCTCTTCAATGATTATTGGGAAGATATCGGGACAATTGAAGCATTTTACGAAGCAAACTTGGCATTAACCCGCCAACCTCAACCTCCCTTTAGCTTCTATGACGAAAAAGCACCGATTTACACTCGCTCTCGCTACTTGCCCCCCACCAAGCAGTTGGATTGCCATGTGACGGAATCGATGATTGCTGAAGGCTGCATTATCAAAAATTGCCAGATTAACCGCTCGGTATTGGGTGTGCGATCGCGCGTCGAATCGGGCTGTACCTTGGATAATGCCTTGGTGATGGGCGCTGACTTTTACCAGCCCTTCGCTGAACGTGCCTCAGGGATGGGTGATACGAGTATTCCCATCGGCATTGGCGAGAATACAAAGATTAGTCGCGCCATTATTGATAAAAACGCCCGGATTGGCCGCAACGTCAAGATTGTCAATAAAGACAATGTTGAAGAGTCCAATCAGGAGGAGCATGGCTTTTACATCCGCAGCGGTATCGTTGTGGTACTGAAGAATGCTGAGATTCCCGATAACACGATTATTTAGATTCTGGCTCGACTCGCCGTTGAAATAAATAACGGTACACTGGCAACCCTTCTGATAAGGTCAACTTTTCCCGCTCAGTTGTAGCGGGGAAAGGGCTTTCTGCTAGCCAATGGTGGGGCGGTGTTGTGCCTGTAAAGGCAGGATGTTCGGCGATGCGATCGCACATATCAATCGCCACCTCCAATACGTCTGATTGGATAAGCAGTAACCCCTCTGGCTTAAGGCAAATGGCTAACTCATTCACCAGTTGCGGTTGGACAACGCGCCGTTTTTGATGGCGACGCTTAAACCAGGGGTCGGGAAATTGAATGGTGACGCCTGTAACGGACTGGGCACCCACAAGGGAAGCCAGTGACGTATTAATGTTACCGAACAGGAAATGGAGATTGGTGAGCTGTAATGCATCCCGGCGTTGCAAGGCAGATTGGACCATGGGTCGTCGAATTTCCACCCCTAAGAAATTGTGGTGGGTCTGGAGTTGGGCCATCTCCAGTAAAAACTGCCCGCGGGCACAACCAATATCTAAGTAGAGAGGCTGCTCTGGCTGAGCGAAGATTTCAGGCCAATCCGGGGGTGCGATCTCAGTTTGGAATTTTTGACTCAGCGGATTAACGTGCTGACGAACTCGAACACCCATACTGTGAGGATAACGATAGAAACGGCAATGCACCCAAGCGATGGCACTTGAGTTGATTAAAAAACGGGCCAGGAGGGATTCGAACCCCCGACACCGTGGTCCGAAGCCACGTGCTCTAGTCCACTGAGCTACAAGCCCTAGAAGCGTTTTTATGTTAGCAG
>NZ_JANQOP010000042.1 GCF_028285745.1 Acaryochloris sp. IP29b_bin.137
TTCATTTAGACGCATCGACTGCTGAAAAACCAACTCTGTGGGATTGAACATAAATTCAATATCTTTACTCTTGTCCGTGGGTTGGTGGACTAAAGTTGCCTTGGCTAACTTGCCTGAGGCAACGGCACTATTATTACTGCGAGAACCACTATAGGTCATGGTTTATTTTCAACCTTTTCGTTAGAACATCACCAAGGCAAACGACCGGAATGATACCCTCCATGTCGTTCTCGTTCGACTTCTAAGCGCTGACGCAGGACATGATAGATCTCCCTTGCTAGGATTTCGAAATTTTGCTCGTCTACTTCAGATTCGGTGGGCTGTTCTGTTTGGAACTGGCGCATCACCACTTCGGTGGTTGGAGGAGTGGAAGAGACCGGAGGCGTTGCAGATACCTTTTGCACGGTTTGGGTCCGCTGGATGGGAGCAGGTTTTCGTTGGACTTGCTTCTCAGGATAAATTCCAGTGGGGGTGAGGACTAAATCTGATGTAGTTACAGACGCTGGAGAGGGCGATTTTGTTTTACGTTGGACGATTTTAGGTGATTGTGGTTGAGCTGTGAATAGATCTTCGATACTAGACCAACTTGAAGGGAGTGCCTGGTCTGAACGACTATTTGAGCGCTGTATTGCGGGCGCGATCGCACCCTCTACACCTACCTCCAAAGTATCCTCAAAACTTGCCACATCTCCAGAAACAGAGACTAGATCTGGTGGAGCATCTAGACTTGGGAAATGGCTGGGTGCCTGGGATTGGCGCTTAGGTTTACTGGTAGGCAAAAGGCTACTCAGGTGCTTAGGAGAAACCAAGTTATCTGAAATGCTGGACAAGGGCGAGGGAGCCTGGCCGTTCGCCAGTAGCTGAGCAACGGTTAGATCTGGGGAGTTTCCTTCAGATAGATCTGATTCAGGGGGTTTAGCCGCTAACTCAATAACTCGTCGTTGAGGAGAATCTGTAGAATCCGACGAAGTATGTTCTTCTTCTATCTCCTGATGGGCTCCATCAGGAGTGGCTTCTGCTTGGCGCTGAACTATTGGTTGATTTAGTTCTAATGATTGCGACTTAGTTGAAGTGAGAGGGGGACCAATATGATCTGCTGTGGAAGCCTGAATATTTGAATCAGCACTTACTTGAGGAACTTCTGCAACCTCGGATTTTTGTGCAGTATCAGGAGATGATTCTGTATGAGTAAGGCCAGGACCTGCTTCTGTCAAGGAAGCGTTGTTTTCCAACTTTGGTTGAAGAGGTTGATTCTGGTTTAGGTCGGAGGATGGACTTGACGATAGCTCTGGAGCGGGCGGGTTAGTCGTTCCACTATTCTCTTCGGGGAGCTGAGCTGAAATTTCTATCACCCGACGATGGGAAGAATCTATCTTGTCCGGTTGAGGCTGGATGCTTTCTGATACTTGAGGGGATGAATCAGCAATATTTTCAGTTGTAAGTTGTTGTAATTCTGGAGTTTCTGTGTCAGAAATATTCGGATGGGTTGGGGCATTGGAATTAACCTGATCCGAATTGTTTGAACTTGAGGTGGATAGGGTCGAATCGGACTTTGTATTGGGCTGATGAGTAGATTGAATGATTCCTGACTCTTCTGAAATATCGGTAGGAGCCGCATTAGGGGTGTGAGATTCCTCTACTGTTGAGGATTGAATGACGGGGGCTAATTCAGACAGATCAACGGAAGGTGTGACGGTTGGTGGAGTTTGCGACGAAATCTGTGGTGCAATTTGCTGTGGTTCGGATGGCTCAGTTGATTGGGAAAGTTGGCTATCTGAGGTGGGTTGTATGGAGAGATTATCTTCAGCTTTTGAAGTTGATGCTTGAATGCGATCGCTCTCATCAAACGATTGACCAGAGATCGCTTGCTGAGGCTGTGATTCAGCCTTGGGTTGAACCACGGAAATCTCAACAGTTTGAATTGGAACATTAGAAGTTGGCTTAGATGCCAGATTTGATTCTTCTGTGGTTGATTCTGACGGCGCAGAAGGATCTTCTAATTCAGGAGTTTCAGAGGCTTTTAGCTGAGTGTTTTCTGGTTCGCTAGTCTCAGTACTCAGCTGAATAATGTCGTTCGTCCCGGCGGTATTTATACTCGCGCTATCGCTTGTATTTAGGGGCGCAATATTATCTGCAGTGTCTGAGGCAGAATTAGGGCTTTGAGGAGAAGCAATATTCGTATCATCGGCTATAGCAGGCGATGAAATCGTTTCAGAAACGTTCTTCTCGGTCAGATCTACTTTGGCTTGAATCGTAGGAGAAGGATGATCTTCCTGAATGTCGAAGTCTTGCCCTCCATCTGGGAATGTTTTGTTATGAGTACTATCCAGATTGTGGCCAGACGTTTGGGTTAATGAGTCGCTTACATTGTCGAAATTGGGTCTGAAGGTTTGAACTAGGGATGTTGAGGGATCAACTCCTAAACCACTAACCTCGATCTCAGAAATCTCATTAGCATCATTGAACTTACTCTCACTGGAAAGCTGGTTTTGTTCTGCCCTAGAGTGCTGGGCAGATGAATGGGGGTTAGGTGTGAGCTGCTGTTGAGGTTGAATCGGGTGAGTTGTTGATGGATATTCAACCTTAGTCTGAATAGAAATTTCACCAATGGGCGGACATTCTGGAGATGTTGATGCTGTTGCCGGGACAGTTTGTTCTAGTGAATGTTGAATATCAGAGTCTGGTAGAGAAGGTGTAGATTGATCTTGAGTAATGTGCTGTGGGGATAGGCTATCTTGATCGGCGGATGGGTTGGCTAGTGGAGTCTGAGTATCGGATATTCCTAAATCCTCTTGAGGGATTTTTTGCGCCTGGACAGGTAGTACAGTTTGAGGATGCGTATTTGAGACGGTGGAACCTGTTGATTGTTTTATTGAATCATCAACGGGCTGTGATGTTTGTGGATGAGATGTGGCTTGATGTTGGATTGGGTCTCCTTCACTACCCGTACTTGGATTAGCGGCTGCTTGCGCTGATACTTCACCTTGAGAAACGTAATCTTTCTGAGAAGCAAGTCGCCTCTCATTTGAAGTAGACGGAGAAGGAAGTTCTGCTTTTCTCTGAATATTGGGTTCGTTGGCATAGCTTGAACTCTCTATGTCTGGGGGATTAGAGTCGGTTCCTTCAGCAGAGATGGGCTGTGGTTGGATAAATTCTGATGTGTGTGAATTCAGCTCAGCGGAGCTATCAACTAAGGGTGAAGGAAGATCAGATGCAAGATTTTCTGATTTTGGGGAGTCAACAGTGGCTGATGGTTCGATTCTTGGAGGTTGGTCTGAGACCATCTCATTCTGCACCGGACCTGCATCATCCTTTTCACTAATATGCTGACTTTGTACTGCTATATCTCCCGTATTGGGTGATGCTTGTGTCTGAACAGTTGGTGGTTTTGAGATTTCTGGCTGATCCGTAGATTGAGAGATTTGATCTGGTACAGAATTTGAGGCAGGGGGGATTGAAGGGGTTGACGTCTTCTCGCTGGATAGTTGGGCTGGAGATGTTGACTTCTGTTTTTTTGTCTTGCGTTTGGACTTCGCCTTTTTAGGGCGCAAATTCGCTAGCTGCTGAACAATGGTTGTTCCTATTTTTGAAATAGGGGAATTGAGGGGATTGTTGCGATCGCGACTTTGAGACGATTCAGAGATTACAATACTTTGATGGTCTGGACTCACAGACGTTAATTCAGAGCTATTTTGAGACTTCTGGATAGAGTTCTTATTTTGCGATCGCAACGTCGCATCACTTTGTTCTGAATCTTGTTGTGGCGTCTTAACCTCTGCTTCATCAATAGAGTTAGTTTGAATCGGAGGCACTGCGTTTACTTCTGCTAGATTATTATCTTCGTCTAGTGAAGGCGTAACGACAGAGTTTCCACCAGTTTGCTCCAGACTTTCTATTGCAGAGTTAGATAGAGGAGCGAGTTGTACTGGATCAGTCTCTAAGGTTTGCTCCTTACCTGAGTTCGGCTCAGCAGAAGCCTGAATATTATCTTCATTAGACTCAGAAACATCTGCAGGTTGTATGGATAGGTTGGTCTCTGCAACACCGAGGGATTGAGTTGGTTCAACCGAACTCGCTTCCTTCGCTGACTTAGGCTTCGACAATGGATCTTGTGAAATTTGTCTTCGTATCGACCGATTAACCCTCTCTTTAATTTTTGATCCTAGATTGACGAGTTCATCTGCGACTTGATTCTGAAGTGCTTGCCACTCAGGTTTAACCACATTGGATTGTGATTCTGATTTCGAAAGAGAGGCTGGTATCTGCTTTTCCTGAGTCGAGGGTTCCCTAGAGCGACTCGGAGCGGATATTTTCTCAGGTTGAAGAGGCACAGATCCTAAAGGTGGGGATTCTGCTGTCTGCGAAATGGGAAATGATTGAGTTTGGAGATTTTCTTCGGTTGTTTTCTGAATAGGAAGATTGGCTAGACCCTCTTGGCTCCCTTGAACGCTAGCACTGGGTGAAGACTGTGAACTAAGATCTGCATCCGGTGCTGAAGGTTGGGCCTGAGTGCCTGGCAGTGCCGAACCTGCTGTGATGTCATTAGAGTTTTTGTTATTACCAGGTGTGGGTTGTTGGGGGTGTTTGCCTTCAGCTATCGTTCTTTGAGATGGGACAGTTCCACTGGTGTGTTCTGCACTAATCTGCGCTGATGCGCTGGATGGGGTTTGTTGAGGGATAGCACCCTCATCAGGATGAGGCTCAATCTGGCGACTGACGGTATCCACAACCTGCTTACTGAAGCTGGTCAGCCGTTGCAGGGGTTGTGTTGGGAATTGTCTTCGCTTTTTTGACTTAGCTCGAGAAGAACTAGCCCCAGGACTAGAAACTATATCACTAGCCTTTTTCTGCTCTGCACTGGACTGCGATGCTGATGATTCAGATTCAATTTGATTTTGTCTAGTACCCTTGGAATTAGGGATAGGCTCAGACACCTCTGTGATGTCAGAGTTTGAGTCAGGATGTTTGTCTCGCTGAATTGTTGGCTCTGATATCTGCGTTTGTATTGGCGTAGAGGAAGGATGCTCTTGGGAGGAGTCATCTGATTCAGGGATTGCTTGAACAGTTGAAGCATTCTGTTGATGGTTGACAACCTCAGCTGCCTTTGGAAGCGTTTTTTCTGGAGAAGCTGTTTGCTCTGAGGCCTGCGTTTCGCTTTGGATTAGAGATAATTCCGGAGATGATTGTTTTGAGTCTGGAGATGATGCGGCTGGAAGCGATGGAGTATTGGACGGTTGGAGTTGAGGGGAATTACTCGTGGAGCCTCTTTGCCTTGCCTTAGTTTCTGATTTGCCGATGGGGAGAGAGTCCGAAGCCTGCTTGAGCTGCTTACCAACCTTGTTAATATCCTGTTTAGCCCGTTCCCCCGCTCGCAAGAGCTGAGTTTGCAAGGGAATCTTTTTCTGTTTGCTTTTTTTGCTCTGTTTCTTCTGTTTTGTAGCAGATGTTTCAGTTGATGCCTGAGGAGAATGACTGTCTGATCTTTGGAGAATTTTTTCTTGTATCGCCTCCCTATCTGCCTTAATCGAAGAGCTAAGTGTAGAGGGATTCTCTGTTATTGAGGGTTCATGACTAGAACTAGTTTGTTTAGTCTCTACCGTTGGTGTAAGTGGGGTATCAGTAGTTGTCTGAGCCGTAGAACTCTCTTTTCTTTGAACACTTGTTGTCTCGATTGGTCTCCCGCTAGTCTGGGTTAGATCGTTAGGTGTCTTGTAACTCTCCTCCTGTAAAGGTTGATCATCAGGTGATTGTTGAGTGAAGGGTTGGGCAACTCTTTGGACAGTTGTCGGCTCTGTTGATTTCTCGTTGATTTGGACTGGAGTGCTGGGTGTTGCAGTATTTTCGATTGGTAGGCCATTGCTAACCGGGATGCTTGGATTAGTCTCTACTCTTGGGTTGGCGTGAGGAGACTGTGAGTTACTCGTTTGCTGATGGTTAGAAGGACTAGGAGATGACTTTACCGTCTGATTAATAGGCAAATCTGTGGTTTTGTCAGTCGATCCTTCTGACGGTATAGAGACCCCATCCTCTTTGTTGGCAGCAGGGACATCTTGTGACTTTTGACTCGAAACGGATGGAGACTTTGCAAGTTGTATTTCAGAAACTTGCTGTTCCTGGTTTGGAGCAGGCAGAGGCGCTTGGCTCGAAGCTGACAGAAACTGTGCGCCAGAGACTTGCTGTTCCAGGCGATTAGGATTGTGTTCAGAACGTGGAACTTCTGGGGCTGATACTTCTTTGTTTTGGCCAACCAATTCTTTTGGCTTAGATTGAGCTACAGAAGTATCGTTGAAAGATGAAGCTTCTGGGTAGCTGGGTTGAAGGTGACCAGAGGTCTCTGAGTCTTTGATTGAAGGTGAATCAGAATGAGTGGGTTTAACAAGAGGCAGGGATTCTTGGTTAGGAGGCTTTACGTCTGAGTTTCTATGAGTTGCCTGTTCTCGATGATTAGAGGGGCTCTCTTGAATTGTGGGGAGCACAGAATCAGTATTGTCCAGAGGTTTCGCCTGAAGGGGCGATACTTCTGGTGGATGGGCAAAAGGACTTACTTCCTTAGAGCCTTCGGGGGGAGGATGGGCGATTGATTGTTGCTTAGTTTGGTCTGATTTTTGTTTGGACTCCTGATTAGGTTGCTCTGAAACCACCGCTGATGCTTGATAGCCTGAAGCATTTTCTGTTGGGGAGGGAACTGAGAAATTTGTAGACTCTTGAGACTGAGGTTCAGTAGCTGGAAAGCCAAGTTCAGGAGCTTGGATCTGTTTGGGTTGAAGAGCATCATTAGGACCGCTTTGATCTGGATCAGTCTGCCTGACTGACTCAGCCTGATCAGAATGGGGGCTGGAAGACTGTGGAGAGATCGGATGCTCAGATGGAGGTTGAGCTGGGGAAGTTACTAGGGATTGGTCATCATTTAGAGCTGAACTAACCTTACTGGATGGCGACTGTTCTAATTCTGTTGCCGGAGCTGCATTGCTGGGGCTTATATCGGCATTGTTTGCAGTTGGTGGCTGTTCCTGATGGGCTGAAACTGACTCTGGTGGGGGTTGAAGCCTCTCGACGGATGCTTTTGGCATAAGAGCTTTGGGCTGTGCAGCTTCAGGAAACTGGATTCCGACGGATGGAGAAATATGGGTATGACCTGAAAAGCTGTCGTCAATTATTTCCGTTGGCCCTTGAGCAGAGAAACGGTTATAAAGAGTATTTTCCCTGTCTTTTTCACCTGTTAGAGAAGTATCCAAATTGATTAGAGATACTGCACCTAAGGGAGACAGAGTATGAGGTTGGAGAAATGATTGTCCCAGCGCAGGGGGAGGTAGCAATGGATGCCTAAGACCAAGCGAGTCTGAGGAAGGAATCTCTTCCGGTAGGGATTGGTGACCTTGGCCTGAATTGATATCCATAAACTTTGCAAGTTAGTTACTGGGGTAAAATCCTCCGGCATTCGTATCTCTGCCTTTTAAGAAGGTGGCCCCACCGCCTGCATTACTGCTGGGTTGCAGATTGGCAACAACTTTTAGACCTTCATAGGCCAGGGTGAGTTCTTCGATCGCAACGGTGGATGCATCCGCTTGGAGGGATGGCGCTTGCCAACCCACGGGAACGGCACCAATTAAGGTCCAGGTCTGTATCGTTTCTCCCGCTTGATTAAATAGGAGAATGTTGATATTACGACGCTGAGGATTGACATTGCGATCGCTGGGCTCTAGCTGGGTGAGCATCCGACTGGCCCATCCCCAAAACACCAGATCATTGGTGATCCCCCGTTTGAGGGTGACATCGGAGAATTCGGTTTGGCCGAGGATAATCCGCTGTTGGTTGTTAACACCACCTTCAAAGTAGGTGTCATGCTTAATTTTGGCGCTTAACCCTGAACATTCGCTAAAGCAAGCACTGATATAGCTCTTCTCTTGGATCTCGACATAAAAGCGGTTGGCGGTGACATAGTTGAGGTTATGGGTTTCGCTGTTGCTGGCCACTAATATCGCCCCCCATAGTTCTGCTGCCGCTCACGCTGATATTGCAAGTCGTTTTGCATCAGTTCATAAATACGATCGCACAATTTCGATTGCGCCAGGGGATCTTGCAAAACTTGAGACGCGAGTTGCATAACCGCTTGACGCTCTGGAGGACTAACGGATAACTCTAAATAACGATATCCAGCAGGGGGTGGACCGATTCCCCACTGACCTCTCTGTCCTTGATCCCCTTGGTTCATCTGCCTAAATCCCCATAAGACATTCTGTCCATCCATAGCCAACCCATCAGCAATATTGGGGTCGGGGGACCGCTTATTACTGTATGGCTCTACCGGAGCTGTCGAAAGTAGACCAAAGTCTAACTTGTCAAGTTGCTCTTCTGTATGCCAGGAATGAACGCATACAAAATTGTAATTTTGGCTTTCCTGGAGCATAGGAAAACTCAAAGGGGTCAATCAGTCCTTTTCGCCATCGGCTACCCATGGGTAAATTTTCAGAAATCAAGGTGATTTTGAGGATAAATACCGCGTATTTAGCAGTTGCCCCCCGAAAAATGGCTTAGCTTAATAATTTTTTACAGAATTAAATTTCGATTACTGAATAATTCTTTAATGAAATCTGAATCCTTAAATTTTTTCCTTGTAATCCCTTGAAGCTCTTTTTCCGCAAGCATTCTGAGGCGATCGTTTTTTGCTCACCTATGAGACTTAGCCCCATTTAATATTGCTCGCCGAACCACAATTTTTAAAAAAAACCTGAAATCCAGAGGTTATCAAGGTTTGGTCGATCTATTTTTAGCAAATAGCAATTAAAATATTCCATTAAAATATCGTGGCTGCGACATTTCAGCCTGTTAGGTTGTAAAAAGGCTCTAGAAAAATTGCGTAATTTTATAGGGTTTAGTCAAAATCAGCAGACTCGAGTATTTTTTGCTTACGCTTAATTAAACAAATAGGAGTCAATCAATGAATAAAGGAGAACTCGTTGACGCTGTAGCTGATAAGGCAAGTGTCACGAAAAAGCAGGCGGATGCAGTTCTTTCTGCTGCCTTAGAGGCCATTGTTGAAACCGTCTCTTCTGGGGAAAAAGTCACCTTGGTGGGATTTGGCTCATTTGAACCTCGCGAACGTAAAGCCCGTGAGGGTCGCAATCCCAAAACCGGTGCAAAAATGAAGATTCCCGCAACTAAGGTTCCAGCTTTCTCTGCAGGTAAGCTATTCAAGGAAAAAGTTGCCCCTAAAAAGTAATTCTCTTAACCATCTGAATTCTGTATGAGGCGTAACATTTGAATCGCCCTATACATGGGGGCAACCTGGCATGGGCTGCAGACTTAGCAGGTTGCTCTCCTCACTCCATTCTTGATTTCTCGGCCAGTATTAACCCGCTGGGGCCACCGCAAACTGCGATCTCAGCCGTCCAAGCCCACCTTGATACCCTAACCACCTATCCTGATCCAAGCTGTAAGGCTATCTGTCAGACATTAAGCCGCATTCATCAACTGCCGATGAATTGGTTTCTGCCTGGCAATGGATCTGCAGAGTTACTAACCTGGGCCTGTCGCGACCTTGCCCAGTTGCCTGCAACGGCGATGGTCACGCCAGCGTTTGCCGATTATCGAAGAGCGTTAAACGCATTTCAAGCTCAAATTCGTTCGTTTTCGCTGGACTTTAAAGCAGGCCAGAACGATTCCCTACCCGGTTTGATGGATCAAGTCTTGACTTCGATTGGTCAGTCTACTGAAATCTCTGAGTCAGGCCTATTGCTGAATAATCCTCACAATCCAACCGGACAGATCCTATCCCTCAATCAAACAGAGCGCCTACTTAACCAATTTGCATGGGTTGTGGTGGATGAAGCCTTTATGGATTTTGTCCCATCTCAGGATCAGTTCAGCCTGATTCCTAAAATACAAGATTTTCCAAATCTCATCATCTTGCGCTCTTTGACCAAGTTTTATAGTCTCCCAGGTTTACGCTTGGGCTATGCCGTGGGTCATCCCGACCATCTGCAGCGATGGCAGCAGTGGCGTGATCCCTGGTCGGTGAATTCTCTGGCTATGGCGGCTGGCGTGGCTGTTTTAGAAGATCATGCTTTTCAAACACAAACGATGCATTGGTTACCCCATGCCCGCTCTCAGCTTATGACAGGGTTAATAGAGCGGGGATTTCGCCCCTATCAAAGTGCTGCAAATTTTTTATTGGTTGCCACAGATGTTTCAGTGCCGTCCCTACAAGAAGTCCTGTTAAAACATCATCAGATTCTGATTCGGGATTGCCTGAGTTTCCCGGAGTTGGGAGAGCACTTCTTTCGCGTTGCGGTGCGAACGCCTGAGGAAAATCAGCGGTTGCTCAATGCTTTGGCGCACTGCATGCCAAGCATATCTGTATAACATTGATAGAACGGGATCATCTGGAATAAGGTATGGCGGTTGATTACGATTTAGTGGTGGTGGGAAATAATACCGCGGCCCGTTTTGCTGCGATCGCAGCAAAAGAACGTTCAGCGCGGGTTGCCTTTATTTCCGTCGCGCCGGAAGTGATTCCCCATCATTTATTTTTGAATCAATGGAGCCAGACCCGACCTCATCAATGTTCCCTAAAAGCATGGGCTGAGGCCAGGACAATGACCTGGCAAGCGCCGCATTCTCCTGCTCAGTTGGCTAACTTGGGCATTGAGCAAATTAATGGAGCAGTCCAGTTTCGAAAGGAACCTCAGCTTCAGGTACATGTTCAAGATCGGGTGTTGCGATCGCGCCGCTATCTGCTTTGCCTTGATGCCGATCAATGTCCTCCCACTATTCCAGGTGTGCAGACAGAGGATTGGATTTTCCCCGCCAATATTATTGAATATTTAGACAATCTAGCCCCTTCTCTGTCACACCCTATTCTGGTTGTGGGAGGGGGGCCAATCTCGACCATTCTCTGCCAAGCCATTGCCCGTCTCGGATATCCAGTTACTTTGCTCTGCGAACATCCCCATATTCTGCCTTGGGAAGATCCAGAGGCTGCCGCTCGGATCCAAGCCCATTTGGAGGCAGATGGCGTTCAGATCTTTTCCCGTTGTCAAATTAAAGAAGTAATTCCGAAATCCCAGTCCTTCTATCAAGTCGTGACGAATTATGGTGAACTGACCGTAGATAGGTTAGTTTGGGCAGCAGAACCTTTATCATCAGCGATTCATCCCAGCCGGATGGATGTTGAACTTCAGCACCGTTCCCAAGGACTATGGGTCAACCCTCAACTCCAGACGTCTTCTTCTCAAATTTATGCCTGTGGTTCAGTCTTAGGGGGGTATACCCTTGCTGATATTACTCACCACGAAGCCTTAGTGGCGGTTAGAAATGTCTTGTCAAAACGGCAGACGACGGTGGATTATCGACTCGTGCCCTGGTCAATTCAAACCGCTCCAGCGCTAGCAAGGGTCGGGTTGACAGAACAACAAGCCCAACAACAGCAGCTATCCTTTCGAGTAGTATATCCTTCCCTTCTCAATACGCCCACAGGTCGGCTCCAAAATCTGACGGCAGGCTGGAGTAAGTTGATTGTCCAAGCGGATGGACAGATTCTAGGCGCCCATGTGATTGGTCCGACTGCTGCAGAAATTATTTATGGGGTTACGATCGCGATCCAACAGCGTTGCCCAATCTCCAAATTAGCGGATGGGGCCGCTTTTAGCTCAAGTTACAGCAGCATAATCGGTCAAGTCGCTTGTCAGTGGTCCAATCGGTAGCCTAACCTTATGGTTTAAACCGACTGAGGGGCTTGTCCCATCGTTTCGCGACCGTGGGGAGCCGATAAACGGGTAATATCTGGTCCAGCGGGGATAATTCCGCCAGGATTCAAGGGGAATAGGGTGCCATAATAGCTTTGCTTAACGGCGTCTAGATTACAGGTATCTGCCACGCCGGGAAGTTGATACAAATCATGCAGATAAGCTCCTAAATGGGGGTAGTCTTGAATTCGTCTGCGATTGCACTTAAACAAGCCGTAGTAGGCTACATCAAAACGGAACAGGGTGGGAAACAGGCGAACATCGGCTAGGGTAAGGGAATCGCCGCAAAGGTAGCGGTGATTGGCCAAGACTTGATCCAGCTCATCCAACACTTGGAAGAGTTCGTTCACCGCTTGATCATAGGCGGCTTGGGTTTGAGCAAAGCCACAACGATAGACTCCATTATTGACCGCATGATAGATTTTCTCGTTCCACTGGTCGATCTGGCGACGTAACGATTCTGGATAAAGGTCTAGTTCTGGCTGCTGGGCCACAGCATTAAAGGCTGAATTGAGAATCAGAATAATTTCCGAGCTTTCGTTATTGACAATCCTTTGGGTCTGAGTATCCCAAAGGACTGGAACGGTGCAGCGCCCCTCATAACTGGGTTGGGCAAGGTGATAGAGATCCCTGAGACTGTTGCACCCCTGATGTTGGGAGACAAAGACCCACCCTCCGTCGGTTGCTGACGGCTGAACGACCACAACATCAATAACGTCTTGGAGACCCTTCAAGGCCCGAACCACTAGGGTTCGATGGGCCCAGGGACAACCTAATCCCACGTATAGCCTATATCGCCGATTCTCAGCAGGAAAAGCAGACTCGGGACCTGCAATGGTTTGTCGAAATTGGCTATCAGGACGAACATAGGCTCCTTCCTTGCTGCGAGGGGCCATATTCGACATCATTAGATTCCACAGGGTGGTCCAAGCAAATTTTCCCAGTCCAATAATGGCTTTCGGTGGCAGAGATTTACCCATGGCGATCTCCTTCAGTCACTCAAGGATTACCTTTAGCTTTGATATTAACCGAGGGTATCAATAGCCCTAAGACCTTCCCCTATCGTCAATACCCCATTGATGACTAGCCTAAAGGTTTCAGCTAGCGGATTGAAGACCAAGGACAAAATAGTAGCTCCCGGAGAACCATTGCATTATTGTCCTTTCCAAGACGCAATAAAGGTGAAATGATCTTTAGCTTCGCTTGGTTGGCTAAATTTGTCTACTAGAGTAAGAAGTGCAGTTTGCTTCATCTATCGTCTTCAGGATTTCGCTGTTTGAAGCTTTGATGGTTATCCCCTCTCAACCCCGGATAAGAACATGCGTGGACTTGTTTTAACCCTACTTGCAACAGCTCTCAGCCTATTAGTGGTCGATTTCGTGTTTGCAGGCGTTGAGATTGCCAACTTTCCTGTTGCGATCGCAGCAGCCATATCGATTGGTATTGTCAATGCCATAGTTAAACCGATCCTCACCATTCTCTCGTTTCCCCTAACCTTGTTAACCCTGGGAGGATTCTTATTAGTCCTGAATGGGATCTGTTTTTCTCTGGCATCCGTATTTGTGCAAGGCTTTCAAGTGCATGGTTTACTAGCATTCTTGTTGGGGCCAATTTTGCTCTCGTTGACCAACGCATTCTTGAATCGGTACTTGATCACAGATACGCCTTCTCAAGGGACGGATGGGGAGCGCTCCTAATAACGAGGTCTTGCTTGGAACCCTGACTCTGCTGGCCCCTATTAGCCTGCGATTAAATCTCGTGTCAGTACTTCAAGGGGAGGATGGATGGCCACCTTCACTTTCAACGGACAGCATAATTCTTTCCGAGATTGAGCCAGTTCTCGAATCAACAGCAGCCGGGATTGAAGATATGCTTTGGTATTGGCTTCCTCGCTAGTAGGCAGCAAGTTGCGCTCTTTAAGATTAGTGAGCAAGACTTGAACCAGTTGTTTGTCATTGAGTTGTGTGAGGACATCGGTCTGAGTCGTTTCAATCACTTCCCAAACTTGTCGGAGACGATTGGAATTCATTACAGTCACCCTAGGTGAGGGTTTTTCTTGTCGAAAACTGAGTTTAGAACACGTTTTAATATTTTCTTTATATTTGCTTCCTTCCAATTCTACGCTTATCGTTGAGCAACCCACTGTCAGATCAACCACAAAACACATAAATTAACTTGAGCAACATATAAGTTAACTCCTGGGTGCAAAGGATTGCACAAATTGAGGAGTGACGCCTCCGCAAGTGAGAGGGGAGATGGGCAGACGGCCATTTGGAGGGTTAGATACTTAGAATTCGCCCCAGCCAAGTATCGGCTTTTTGCTGAAGCTGATGCTTGCGTTCCCATCGGCGGAACGCCTGTTCGTAGGCTTCATCGCCAGTGTGGAAGACATTCCAGGCATTAAGTCCCAGTCGGAGTCCCCACAACAGGGCAATATAGAGGGACCAGGGGAACGAAAATCCCATTAAGGCATTG
The DNA here is from genome assembly GCF_028285745.1 of Acaryochloris sp. IP29b_bin.137. Classification (GTDB taxonomy): domain Bacteria; phylum Cyanobacteriota; class Cyanobacteriia; order Thermosynechococcales; family Thermosynechococcaceae; genus Acaryochloris. Next base: position 14,220 of record NZ_JANQOP010000042.1, read on the forward strand.
ACTAAGATGAGACTGGAATTTGCGATCGCATATCGTCCGGCTTTCTTGCGTAAATTGGCCCGACGGTACTGATCGAAGCTTTGCCGCCTAGCCAGCTCGCTTTGCTGAGTTTTGACGTTCTGAATGGCTTGGTCTAGCGTGGGCTGGGGGATGCCAAGTTCTTCAGCAATTTCGAGAAGTTGGGCATGGGAAAACTCGCCATCGTAGTCTTGTTGCGCGATCGCAAGGTTTAATATTTGCTGAACTTGCTCTTGGCTGTAGGTCAATGTGGCTTTTGAGGGGTTAATGGCCATTCCATACAATCTCTTGCCTCATTCTAATTATTGCAAATGGGAAAGGATCAACTTCAAGATCTGAGTCGAACGAACCCTAAACCTGTCCTCAAACCCATCAATCCCAAAAGCGGTGGCTTGAGGGGAGAATCGGCTGGGCGAAAGCTTTGCTGACGTTGGGTATGGAGACAGGCCAACGGGTACGGTAATTTCTACAGTTGGGCCCAAGGGACAAGCGGAGGTTAAGCCGCAACTACCAAATTTGCCTCATTTTCAATCGGAATCCAGGGAGTTCTGGCTCACAATTCACAAATTCTGGGTTGTTTAAGATCTCAGGCGGCTTGTGGGGGCGGTAAACACGGACTTGGCAGCTTTTTCGATCAATGAGTAACCCTAATCGCACACCATTTGCCATATACTCCTCCATCTTCTCCTGCAGTCTGATCAGCGAATCACTGCTAGACCGTAGCTCTACCACAAAATCCGGTGAGATAGGGGCAAATGAAGCCTGCTCTTCTGGGGATAGCGCTTGCCAACGCTCAGATTGGATCCAAGCTGCATCTGGAGAAAGGGTCGCGCCATTCGGTAAAGTAAAGCCAGCGCTAGAATCAAACACTTCTCCAGTATTGTTTTTATCTGCCCAGTTACCAATTTGTTGAGCGATTTTGAAATTCCGATTTCCTGTATCGGCAAAAGCAGGTGGCATAACGGTGACTTCCCCACTAGCGCTGCGTTCGATGCGGAGTTCTGGGTTGGTACGGCAAAATTCGCAGAACTGCCGGTAACTCATTTGTTGAGTTGAGATCAGCGCCGAGAGATCAATCGGCAATGAAATTTTTTCGGATTTGACAATAAGGCTAGTCATTTGGCCGGCACTTAATTGGGGAAGTAGTCTTTCTGCTTCTTCATTGTATCGAAGGCTAGATTACGGTGAGTTGAGCTGTTTTCTTAGATTGTGGAAGGATTGGGCACAGCTGATATACAAGATAATCATCTTGCTACATATCTCTTTGCTAAACTTATAGAATTTTCAACCCTATTTCGGGCCCCTCCATCTCCATCGCCTTTCACGCCTTTGTTCAACTGTTGTTTGAGGCCTATACGGTAGCCATGACCCAATCCCCCATCAAAACTTCTGTTTCTCCTGAAACCTCATTTTTCTCTGGGGAAGGTGGTAGTGGAACGCTGAGTCCCCTGCTATCTCAGCATCTACCAACAAAACTGAAACCATCAGATACGTTTACCCATCGCCACATTGGTCCCAGCGAAGCAGAAATTGCTCAAATGCTAGAGACGATGAAGGTGGACGATCTGGCGTCATTGATTGATGCGGCTGTTCCTGCTCAGATCCGTCTCAAGCAGCCTTTGAATTTGGGACAAGAGCGGGGGGAACATCAGCTGATTCAGGACTTACGAGCGATTGCTGCTAAAAACAAAATCTTTCGGTCCTACATTGGCACGGGATACTCCGCCTGTATTACGCCTCCGGTGATTCAGCGGAATATCCTTGAAAACCCAGGCTGGTATACCCAATACACCCCCTATCAAGCAGAGATTGCTCAGGGACGATTAGAGGCGCTGCTCAACTTCCAAACCATGGTGATGGATTTAACGGGGTTGGAAATTGCCAATGCTTCGCTGCTAGACGAAGGGACCGCTGCTGCCGAAGCGATGGCCATGAGCTATAACTTGCAAAAGAAGCAGACCGCTAAAACCTTCTTTGTCTCTGAGAAATGTCATCCCCAAACCGTTGATATTATTCATACTCGGGCCTTGCCCCTTGGCATAGATGTGATTGTGGGTGATCACCAGCAGTATGACTTTGGCGAGGGTACGACCTTTGGGGCATTACTGCAATATCCCGCCACAGACGGAGCAATTGATGACTATCGATCTTTTGTTGAGGTGGCCCATCAGGCAGGAGCCATCGTAACTGTAGCGACGGATCTGCTCAGTCTGCTGTTACTGACTCCACCGGGGGAATGGGGCGCTGATATTGCGGTGGGTAATAGCCAACGCTTTGGCGTACCCCTGGGATATGGTGGTCCTCATGCTGCGTTCTTCGCCACGCGAGCTGCCTATCAACGCAAGATCCCTGGTCGAATTGTGGGAATCTCCCATGATGTTCAGGATAAGCCAGCGCTACGACTGGCTTTGCAAACCCGTGAACAACATATCCGCCGAGATAAGGCCACGAGCAATATTTGTACCGCTCAGGTTTTATTAGCTGTGATCGCGGGAATGTACGCCGTCTACCATGGTCCGCAAGGGCTGAAACAAATTGCCGCTCGCACGCATCTATTGACGGGTTTGTTAGCCACTGGGTTGAAGAAACTCGGCTTTGAGCTGACCGCGGAGCTGTTCTTTGATACCGTGACGGTGAAGTTAGGGGACTTATCGGCAGAGGAACTGCGGGTGCGATCGCACGCGAAATCCATTAATCTGCGCTATATGGATGCCAAGACGGTGAGTATCGCCTTTGATGAAACTACCACCCCCACCGATCTGTGGGATGTTCTCAGTTTATTTACCTCAGAGCCACTTTGCTTTACTTTAGAAGACTTGCTTGCCGAAGCGACGATTGACTTACCCGAACAACATCAGCGCAAAAGCAAGTATTTAGCTGAACCAGTTTTTAACACCTACCATTCTGAAACCGAACTGCTTCGCTATATGCATCGGTTGCAGGCTAAAGATCTGTCCCTCACCACCTCGATGATTCCGTTGGGCTCCTGCACAATGAAACTGAATGGCACTTCGGAAATGGTTCCCGTTACTTGGCCCGAGTTCGGTCAACTCCACCCCTTTGTGCCAGTGGATCAAGCTCAAGGATATAAGGAACTCTTTCAACAGCTAGAAACCATGCTGGCTGAAATAACGGGGTTCGCCGGAATTTCGCTTCAACCAAATGCGGGGTCTCAAGGGGAATATACAGGCTTGTTAGTGATTCACCAATACCATGCCAGCCGAGGAGACACCCACCGCAATATCTGTTTAATTCCCGACTCTGCTCACGGTACCAATCCAGCCAGTGCAGTGATGGCGGGAATGAAAGTGGTGGTGGTGGCCTGTGATGCGCTGGGCAACATCGATATGGTTGATTTGCGCCAAAAAGCAGAGAAACATCGTGATCGTCTATCGGCATTGATGGTCACCTATCCCTCCACCCACGGTGTTTTTGAAGAAACCATTCAGGAGATTTGTGACCTGATCCATGAAAATGGGGGACAGGTCTATATGGATGGTGCCAACCTCAATGCTCAAGTAGGACTTTGCCGTCCGGGCGATATTGGTGCTGATGTCTGTCATCTGAATTTGCATAAAACCTTCTGCATTCCCCATGGCGGCGGCGGTCCAGGCATGGGGCCGATTGGAGTCGCGGCGCATCTGGTTCCCTTTATTCCCAAACATCCGGTGGTATCCATGGGCGGGGAACAAGGCATTGGGGCCGTGGCGGCTGCTCCTTGGGGAAGTGCTAGCATTCTGCCGATTTCCTGGGTCTATATTGCCTTGATGGGGTCTAGGGGCTTAACTTACGCGACCGAGGTCGCCATTCTTAATGCCAACTATATTGCCAAGCGTCTAGACCCCTACTACCCAGTGTTGTACAAAGGGAAATCCGGGTTAGTAGCCCATGAATGCATCTTGGATTTGCGCGGGGTGAAGAAAATGGCTGGCATCGAAGTTGAAGATATTGCCAAGCGACTGATGGACTACGGGTATCACGCACCTACAGTGTCTTGGCCCGTACCCGGCACGATTATGATTGAGCCGACCGAGAGTGAATCCAAAGCTGAACTGGACCGATTCTGTGAAGCAATGATTGCCATCCGCGCGGAGATTGCCGAGATTGAAGCCGGACAAGCAGATGCCCAAAATAACGTCTTAAAGAATGCGCCTCATCCGGCTGATGTGGTGATTGCCGATAGCTGGGACCGACCCTACTCCCGCGAGAAAGCTGCCTATCCTGCCCCCTGGACGCGAGAGTCTAAGTTTTGGCCCGCTGTTAGTCGGATTAACAATGCCTATGGCGATCGCAACTTGGTCTGTTCCTGCGCCCCCCTGTCAGACTATGCTGAGCCTTAATCGCTAGCTTTTTTGAAAGGGCAGCCTGTCTAAATTCTCCCCAAAACGAGCAAGGCTGCCCGAGATTGGACAACCTTGACATCTTTACTTTCAATCAGAGTTGAGGTTATGCCCCCACCGCTTCTTTCGCGGCATATAGCACTTCAGCTGTAATCTCGGTAATATTACGCTCACGAGCGAACTTCTCGGTATTCCGCTTCACTTTACCGCGCACAAAACCGGGGATTTTGTTGAGCTCGGCTTGCCCATCAGCACTCCAACCCAAATCAGAATCAGCTGAAATTCCCTTCGTGATCACTTCCTTGGTGTCATGGCCACCGAAGATTTCTAGCAAATGGTCTTCCATTCCTAGGGTAAAGGAGTTGTACACCAAATCAGCCACCTGATTCGTTCCTTCGTAGCCGAGGAAAGGCTTATAGCCGATGGGGAAATCTTGGATATGGATGGGAGCGGCAATCACCCCACAAGGGATATTGAGCCGCTTACCTACGTGACGCTCCATTTGGGTGCCGAAGATCGCAGAGGGTTCGACTCGGGCAATAGCATCACCGATGGCACCATGATCTTCATTGATCAGCACTTCGTCACAGTACTCGCTGACTTCTTTGCGGAACCATTCTTGATCATATTTGCAGTAGGTACCCGCCCAAACCACATGAATGCCCATTTCCCGTGCCAAGATTTTGGTCATGGCTGCAGCATGGGTGTTATCGCCATAGACGACTGCTTTTTTACCAGTGAGGTTTTGGCAGTCGATGGAGCGAGAGAACCAGGCTGCCTGGGAAACATGGAGGGTCTGGTTTTCGATGTACTCTTCGTAGTTAACGTCTGCTCCTTGCGCATTCAACACTTCTTGAATCTTGCGAATGCAACGAGCTGTTTCCACCACACCCATGGGTGTGATATCGACGAAGGGCATGCCAAACTCTTTCTCCAGATAGTGAGCGGACATATGGCCAATCTCACGATAGGGAATCAGGTTAAACCAGGCTTGAGGGAGACGCTTGAGGTTATGGACTGAAGCCCCTTCAGGAATGACTTCGTTGACTTCAATGCCTAGGTCAGCCATCAACCGCTTCAGTTCAGTGCAGTCATGCTGGTTATGGAACCCTAAGGTGGAAATACCAATGATATTTACAGAAGGCTTAGCCGTTTTTTCTTCCAGTAAATCGCCATTCTTACGGGCTTTTTGGATATAAAACTGGACAATTTGGTCAAGGGTACGGTCTGCAGCCTGTAGCTCGTTGACGCGATAGTGATTCACATCAGCCAGTAGGACATCTCCTTGGGTGCTGAGGGAAGCTCGCTCTACAAAGTTCTCCAGGTCTTCTTGCAAAATACTGGAGGTGCAGGTGGGGGTGAGGACAATCAAATCAGGATTTTCCTCTTCATCCTTGCGGGTAATATTATCGACTACCTTCTCTTGCGAGCCACGGGCTAAAACATGACGATCGACCACGCTGGCCGTCACGGGAGTGAAGTTCCGCTCTCGCTCTAGCATGGAGCGCATGACGTTGAAGTAGTCATCCCCCAAGGGAGCATGCATAATGCCATGAACATTTTTAAAAGAACTGGCCACTCTCAACGTGCCAATATGCGCTGGACCAGCGTACATCCAGTAGGCTAATTTCATTCTCTAGAATCTCCCTTGAGTTTCAGCACCTGTAAGCATTATTGACGAGTTTGTAGTGCTTGATAAAGAATAAAATGCCTTTAAATCTCAAAAAGAAGAATTATATTAGCCCATAGTCAATATTTATAATTCATATGTCCTAAAAAATCGTAAATTATAATTATTAAAATATTTACATATTTAATTTATAAATATTAGAACAATAGACAATAAAATTTTTAATTCAAAGCGAGCCGCCAAAGAATCTTCATTAGAGCACCGTAGATCTCAGCGAAAAGGGATGAGGTGCCAATGCTGTTTAGGGGTAGAACTGATGTCCTTTGGCTCCTTATGAATGGCGTAACCCCAGCAGCATTGATAATTTGAGCAACAGAAGATGGAAGGATTTCCACAAATAGGAGTTAACCTGACAAGACAACATCGCTGAAGATTGACTGAGACCTTTCCCTCAATATTGGCGATTGCTGAGTCGCCAATCTGAGTGATCATTAAATTTAGTTACTTTTTCCTATTGGGACGTTTAGTTGGGTACCTCGTGGTTGAAGCACGGGAAAAATCAGTCCAATGACAAAGGTTCAAAATTGAGAGTTGAGGTTTGAGGCCAGGTCCAACTTTATCGGTGATTCCTTCAAAGGTTTCGATAAGATGGGACAAGTCCGTAAAATTAGCTGAAACAATAGATCCACAATGTCCGCTGAACAGCAACC
>NZ_JANQOP010000255.1 GCF_028285745.1 Acaryochloris sp. IP29b_bin.137
GACTTGCTTGAAGACGTCAATTAGGGTGCTCATTACTTCTTCCATTACGAGGTTGAGTCATCCTAATTTTTCTATAGGTAATTTAAAACAGCCCTGCCCGTAACGCTCAGTTGCCTTTAATTTGGATGACAATCAAGCTGGACAATCCATTTCTTTTTGTCGTCGAGACAATATCAATACCTACACATAGATTGGGCATTCTGCATTCTTTGATACCCTAGAAGCTGATCCAGCAAAGGAAATCCTATTTTATGTCCATGGATTTTCGAATTTACCGGAGCCCGCGATTTTCCCAACAACAGAAGAATTGCAAAATCACTTCGATGCTCTCAGAGGTCAAGGGAAACAAATTCGGGTAGTTCCCCTTATTTGGCCATGTGATAACGATCGTGGCATTTTGGGAGACTACTTTGACGATCAGATGGCTGCGGATGCAAGTGACATCGCATTTATGCGGTTCTTCGAATGGTATTTTGACTGGCTGAATCAACGAAATGGAGGTCAAGCGGATGCAAAAATAGCGGCTCCCTTCAGCAAAAATTTGAATATCCTCACCCATTCAATGGGGGCTCGGGTTTTAAGGGGGGCACTTAACCGTGCTGTTCAATATTTTCAATTGAATGGCTTTCCTCTCATTTTCCGAAATATTTTCCTTTCGGCATCCGATATTGTCAATGAAGCCCTAGAAGCAGGGGAAGAAGGCCAGTGGATTCCTTCATCAGCAAGAAATGTGGCAGTCTATTATGCGTCTGATGATTGGGCATTACGAACGGCCATCGTTGCGAATTTAGGCAACCTGATAGCCTCAAGACGATTAGGTCAAAAAGGGCCAGAAAATTTTAATGCAGTGCCTAGTAATGTCTTCGCGTTTGATTGCGGAGACTTTAACAATCGATACGATCCCATTGGTCATGGGTACTTTGCCAGTGAAGATCAAAAGAAACAGAAGCCTGGGTTAGTGCTGAAACATATGCATGCCACTATCCAGAGGGGGCGAATGGTTATTCCCGATGGACAGCGGGATGTTGTCTTAGATGCAACCGTGCTGAGATGATCCTGTCGGTCATCAGTCTAAGGCCCTGAAACCCGTGACTCTGTGACTGTTCTGGCGGGTATATCCAACCGTTGGGGGAGGGCCTTAGAGAGATTCAGAGTCAACTCCCCGAACCTTTGGATACGCCCTGTTCTGGCAGATGCATAGTCTGACCATCATAATTGAGATGTGGTTCAGGCCAAATTGAGTCACCATGTTTCAGATTGGGCAACGCTTAGAGGGGCGATATCAGCTGCGGCAGCAGTTGAGGGCTCAACCCACTCGACAGACCTGGTTAGCAACCGACCATCAGGCCCCCTCTAAACCCAAGCCGGTCATTATCAAGTTTTTGGCTTTTGGACGAGGAATGGCATGGGATGAGATGAAATTATTTGAGCGAGAAGTTCAAGTTCTACAGCAGTTGAATCATCCCCAAATTCCTCAATACCTTGATTCTTTTAATATCCCCTCCCCTGAACCATGGTTGGGTTTGATACAAGAATATATTTCGGGGAAAAACTTACAAGCCCTGATTGATAAGGGCCAGCCATTCTCGGAATCTCAGATCTATGATTTGGCCACCCAGGTTTTAAGAATCCTGATCTATCTACACGAGCAGTATCCCCCTATCCTTCACAGAGATATCAAACCCAGTAATCTGATCCTGACGCCGGACCAGACCGTCTTCTTGGTTGACTTTGGAGCTGTTCAAAATCAATTGCCCCAGATAGGTCGTTCATTTACGGTTGTGGGCACCTATGGCTATACCCCCTTAGAGCAGTTTGGCGGGCAAGCTGTCCCCGCCTCAGATTTATATAGTTTAGGAGCGACACTAGTTCATGTGCTGACGGGGCTAGCTCCAGCCGAATTGACCCAACCGGATTTACGGTTACAGTTTCGCGAGGGTCCAAGATCGGCTTATGCCCTCCGGATAGCATGCAACAGCCATCGCATCACCCTCACCCATCATCTCGCCACTTGGCTAGAGAAAATGACAGCCCCCGCCTTAGCCGATCGATTTGATTCTGCAAGAGCAGCATTATTGGCGTTAACCCCACCTCATGCCAGTCCCAGTCCGGCTCCGGTTCTGGGGACAAGCACTCAACGACTCCAACTTGAAACCAACCCCAAGCATTTGCAGGTCCGTATCTACCCTATTTGGTCTGCGCCCTTACTAAGGTTGCAAGATCTAGCCGGAATGACTTTTCTGACCCTTTTGGGACCTGTGGTCTTTGGTGCTCTATCCCTGTTGCCCCTTGGATTAATCTTTACTCGCCAAGCTCTAGTCTCGGGAGATATTAGTGGCATGAGTCTTGGATTACTGTTGCTCTGTCTTGGCAGTATTCCTTGGTTTACGGGCCTAAATTGGCTGAAGCAGAACTTAACGAGCACTATCATCGAAAGTTTGGGTCACTGCTTTGTGATCAAATATCAGCTATGGGGATGGACCTATTGGCAATATTCCTCCTTCTATAAAGACATCACCGAGATCTACTCAGTACCGCTGACTGGGGAAGAAGAAACGGTGATGATCAATTGCACTAGTCGAGCAGCTTTAGCTTTGGCGAATCATCTCAATCGGTCGGACAGCCAGCTCCTGATCCAGACATTGCAACAGTGGATGACCCGCGATAAATCACATTCCCCAGTTTGAACGCTAAGGGTTGTAGCCCCTCATCTCCTCCGATCAATTGCTAACCTAGAAAATATTCTTTGCTGATGGTGAAAGAGAGGGATATCAGTCCATGACCATTAGAGGTCTCTCCATCTACACAGGGCATCAGATCAAAATTCCTATTATTGTTTTGCTAGGATTGATGAGCTGTATGCTGGCCCTTTACTTCAGTGCCAATCTGAGAGCGGATAAAGTGGCCCATTTAGCCATGAGCCTCGTGTTTTTATGCGCAGCCTTGTCCAGTTTGTGGGATCGGCGACAACAACTGTCCTTCGGCAGCAACATTCTCTCCCTTGGGTTGGGCACTTGTATTGTGGCTGGAATCCTTTACCAAAGCTTCCGCTCCCCGGCAGGCTGGTATCTTGCCTTCGCCCCTGTTGTTGCTGCCATCGGCGTTATGCTGTTGGCTTCGGGTTATCAGGCTATAGGTCAATATCGAACCGAATTATTAACCCTCTTTTGCCTGGGTCTGCCGAAACTGCTGCTCAAATTTATCCCCGATATCTCCCCCTTCACTGCTCAATTTTCAACTTACTTACTTTGGTATTCAGGGTTTTCCGTTCGACTCACCGATAATCTTATTCAGTTACCCGATGGGGCTGTTAGGGTTGTGCCGTCTTGCTCGGGTTTGAACTTAATGACCTATATGTTTGCCATCACCTTGATCTTTCTGCTGATGTTTCCCTTGCCAACAACGGAGAAAATCATAGCGCCCATTGTGGCGGTTACCCTGGGATTTTTTATCAATGGCATCCGTGTTGCCTTGTTGGCGCTCCTCTCGACGCAAAACAATCCAGCACTATTTGACTATTGGCATAGCAATGATGGCGCCCTCCTCTTTGTCATGCTCACAGTCTTGCTGTTCGGCTTATTTTGCTGGTGGATAGTGTGTCAAACTCAGGGGCAAAGTCCTGAAGAAGCGCCTTAAAGGCGTAAGATTGGGCGAGAGCGTATCGTTTTGTCCATGACTCAATCTAAATTAGACCGATTATGGCGTTCCTATGCCACTCAATCTCGATCAACAACGCTAATTCGTTGGTTGGGTTATGGCCTCCTACTTTTGGCATTTTTGGACCTGGGAGCCATCCTTATTCCGTTCAGATTAATGGACCCCATGTGGGAATTTAGAAGCATTGGTGACATCGTAGAGCGTATCCCTGTCCCCCTAATTGGCTTTGTTATGGTTTTTTGGGGGGAGCAAGAGTATCGGCGTCCCGGTGAAAAAATTGTCGTCAAACTTTTGACTTGGATGACGCTATGCATGGCCCTTGTCTTGTTTGCATTAATTCCGCTTTGTATGGTGAACTCGCAACGCATCCACAATTCAAGGATATCGAGGGTCAGCGCCTTTCAAGATCAACGACTGGCTCTCGTTCAGCAATTAGAGAATAAGCTTCGCCAGACTAATTCAGTGGACGAGTTTCAGATGTTGCTGTCTCAAGCCCTCAATAATCGCCTCCCTGCTAATTTTGATTCTAGTCAGCCCCTGTCCGAAATCAAAGTTCAACTCCCAGCCCTGCTCGACCCTGCACGCTCTGAAATTAAGCGACAAGCTCAAGTCGCCCGAGAACAACACGAAAATGCTAGACCCAGCTTACTGAAGCACAGTGTTAAATGGTCTTTGGGGGCTTTAATCGGTGCTGTTATTAGCTTACGGATTTGGCAAAGCACCCGCTGGGCTCGAAAAAAATCCTATTTGTAGGATAAGCTACAATGACGGCATAATCCTTCAAACTCGAAAAAGAACGAAAATTACCGATTATTCCCTAATTGGTATGACTTTGGTCCTTGAGAATGCTGGCTTCCCCCGAGTAAAACTAGAATATCTATTGTTTCTCCCTCAAGCACAAACTCCAGCCATGTCAGAAGCTGAAAACTGTGATGATCCTTGGCAAACTCCGTCCAGTGAACTAGATCCAGAGTTACTGACAACCTCTCAACGATTGATGGCAAAGTCAGACCGTCAAGTGCCCGCATCTGAGTTTCAAACCCTGTCGCCAGAAGCCGAAGCAGCTCGTCAAAAAATTGTGGAATTAGAGCTGCAACAACAAAGAATTTTTCAACGCAATGTCAGTTTAACTGCCGAAGTTGCTCGATTGCGGGCTCAGAATCAACGCCTTGTGCAAGAATTGGCCCAATTTCAACAGCAGCAACCTCAACCGAAATCGAGCTGGTTCCGCCAAATTTTCCGGCGTTGAACCACTATCGATGGGCAAATCGACGAACGGCAAATAAGCTACCAATAATTCCGACAATACTGCCAAAACCCAATAGGATCAGCGGCAAGACAACCAACTGCCCTGCGTTCAGTCGCAGCCCCTCTCCCACCGCCTGAAGAAAAGCAGGTTGTTGGGCAAAAGCCGTTTGCATCAATTGGCGAGTAACAAAGATTAATCCCCAAGCCAGCACAGCGCCCACTAGGCCAAAGGTAATTCCCTGCAGAACAAAGGGTAAATAAATCCAGCTGGTTGTGGCACCCACTAATTTCATCACTTCAATTTCTTGCGTGCGAGCCACTACAATTAGCCGAATCGTGGTGGTGATGACTGCGATCGCAGTGATGGTGAGTAAGGCCACTACCCCTAAACTAATTTGACTGAGCCCCCGATTGAGTTGCGTCAGGTTCTTAAGGGCTTCATCCAGATATTGAACAGATTCAACCCCCCGGAGGCGGGCGATCTTTTGCGCCAGAGAGGGGACGGCTGCCGCAGTTTTAGCCTGCACCTTGAGGGCATCTACCAGGGGATTTTCCCCCAACCCTTCGGTTGCCCCAGCGATATCCGTAGTCCCTAAATCGGAGAGGAGATCCTGCCAAGCTTGTTCTTTAGGAATCACTTCAATACTCGATACATCTGGAAATTGAGCAATGGAAGACTTCAGTTGCTCACCGGGAGTCTCTGCTTGGAGATAGACGGCCACTTCAAACCGAGATCCCAATTGATTTAATAGGCCGCTGACCTGCCACGACGTTTGCAGGCTGACGCCCAGGAGAAAGAGTAAGACGGTGACGGTACTGATGGCGGCCCAATTCATCCATCCCCCTCGTCGGAGTCCGCGGGTGGTTTCTTGGAGCAAATAGCTCAGCTTGGTGGCGATGAGTTGAAATTGTTCCGGAATCTGAGACGAGGGAGAACGCATTAGATCACCTGTTCTGCGGGGACCACCTGTAGACGTCCTTGATCCAGTTGGGCGACGGGCGCTTGAACCGCTTCGATTAAGCCCATGTCGTGGGTTGTGATCACGACCGTGATACCCAGGCTGTTAAGCTTTTTGAGAATACCCAAAACCTGAAGGGCATTGTCTTGATCGAGATTGCCGGTGGGTTCATCCGCTAATAATAATTTGGGAGAACCGACAATCGCCCGGGCAATACTGGCTCGCTGCTGTTCTCCACCGGACAACTGGCTAGGAAAACAATCCATCCGCTGTTGCAGACCAACCAGTTTTAAGGTCGGCAGCAAGCGCCGTTCAATTTCGGCTTTCGGCACCCCTTGCGATCGCAACACAAAGGCCACATTTTCAGCTACGGTCCACCGGGGGATTAACTTATAGTCTTGAAAGACGACCCCCAACTTGCGCCGAAGATGAGAGAGCCGATTTCCCCTCAGCAACCCGACATTCGTCCCTGCTACGCGGACTTCGCCTCGATCCGCTTGCTCCGCGCCATACATTAACTTCATTAAAGTGGTTTTCCCGGCCCCCGAGGCTCCGGTCACAAACAGGAAGTCGCCTTGCTTCAAGGTCAAATTGATATTTAACAAGCTAAACCGGGTTTGTGGATAGACCTTACAAACATTCCGTAGCTGCACCGTATAATGGGCATTCGCTGGGGTTTCAACTTGAGCTTGCAATCGTTGAAAGGTCGAAGACATGGTGGGAGTGGAAAAAGTCGCTTGAGTCATTGCTAATTTAGTTCAGAGTATCTATCAAAGAGCACCAGGCAAACTGGGGCAACGCCATCATCCGCCGCCACCGCCAGGGTTCTTGGTAGAGGCGATAGACCCATTCCAGGTTGTTGTTACAGAGCCAACTTGGGGCCCGCGTTTTCGTCTCCGCCCAGATATCAAAACTGCCACCCACCCCAACCCAAAGGGCCTGGGGACAGAGGTGACGATGTTCGGCGATCCAAAATTCTTGTCGAGGAACGCCCAAGCCGACAAAAATAACTTGGGGTTGTTGTTCCTGCAGAGTATGGAGAAAAGCTTCCATCTCAGCCCCTGCGATAAAGCCATGTTGAGTGCCCGCAATATTGATAGTCGGGATCTGTTGCTGCCATTTTTGCGCGGCCACATCGGTGACGCCCGGTTCTCCACCATAAAAGAAGAAAGACCAGGGCTGTTGTTGCACGGAACGTTTAAGCAACGCTTCTGCCATCTCAATGCCTGGACAGCGATCAATTTTTCGTCCCCGAATGCGAAAATGCATCACCACACCTGCACCGTCTGGAATCACCAGTTCTGCAGATTGAATCACTTGCAATAGCTGAGGATTTTGGCGAGCCTGCATGGTCATTTCTGCATTTAAAGTGACGATATGCAGTCCGCGCTCTTGTGCGATTTGGGCTGCCAACCATTCCGTATAATCTGGCAGGATATCGACCGATAATCCCAAAATGGGTAAGGATTGAGGTTGCTCAGAGGTTAGCTGCATTTGCACCGGTTCTATATCCCTGCACTTGATGTCAGTGTGATAGCAAGATCCTGGAGTTGATCCCCACAAGGGCAGTAATAATCCTCTTTTTCGGAGAAAAAAAGGTTGCTGTAATCGTAGGTTACCCACAGAATTTACTCATCCTGCCATTATCGCTTAACCGCGGTCGATGGTGACGTAATCCAATCGACACTTATGCGAGACGGGCTTAACGCGGTGATTTGGAGAGTAAATTCTGGATTGCGATTCCCCTGTAATGTTATCTGCCGTTCAAGGAAAATTTATGCATTGCCAGCCGCCCCAAACCGAGTGCCATAATAAAAGTCGCATTCATCTCCAACGTTGTTGATTTTCTCGCTGACGCATGGCAGGACATAGTAAATGGGCAAATATTAAACGGCAAAAGGCCCGAGTGGATGCCAAAAAGGGAAAAGTCTTTGCTCGCCTTTCCAGGGCCATTATTGTCGCCGCCAAACATGGTTCCTCTGATCCCAATGGTAATTTCCAATTACGGTCCGCCATCGATAAAGCAAAGGCAGCAGGCATTCCCAACGAAAATATAGAACGAGCTATTGCTAAAGGCTCCGGCCAGTTGGATGCAGATGGAGATCAATGGGAAGAAATTCGCTATGAAGGTTATGGTATCGGCGGCGTGGCGCTACTGATTGAAGCGATGACCGATAATCGCAATCGGACGGCGGCGGATTTGCGGGCTGCCTTCAACAAATATGGGGGAAATTTGGGTGAAACGGGATGCGTCGGGTGGATGTTCCAACAACGGGGGATTATTTCTGTGGCGGGGCCGGTGGATGAAGATCAACTGCTGGAGTCTTTGGTGGAGGCTGGAGCTGACTCTTATGAGTTTGTTGAAGAAGATGACCAAACCATCGCTGAAGTCAGTACAGTGGTCTCTCTGTTAGAAACGGTAACGGCAGCCCTGAAAAGTCAAAAATTTCAGGTTTTGGATGCTGAATTGCGCTGGATCGGTGATACCTCCGTTGCGATCGCAGATCCCGACCAAGCCAAATCTCTCATTCGACTTATGGATGCGATTGAAGAATTGGATGATGTTCAAGCCGTAACAGCGAACGTTGAGTTTACGGACGGAGTATTAGTGAGTCTCTAGGGGATCTCAATCTGATGGTTCTCAGAACATTCGTCTTCGAGCTGAGGGTCTAGACCACCCCATCCTCGGCACTTACAGATATCGACTCACTTGATCTGTTCATCCTCAAGAAGGGGCACCTTAAGTGAAAGAATATCAACCTTTCTCCCTATTTAGAGTGAATAGTGAGTAAAGGGGCATCCTTGAAATCATCTAAATCTCACGCAAGAACGACTCTTTATGCTTTCTTATGATCCTTTAACAAAGCGTCTTGGCAGTTATCTCATTGATGCTGGCTTACTCACCGAATCGCAAGTGGATGTGGCTTTAAACGATCAGGAGGCCACGGGGATGCGGTTTGGTGATATTCTCGTTGAGCGTGGGTGGGTAAAACGGCAAACCATTGAGTACCTGACCCGTAAAATCATCCGTATGGAACGTGAAATTGGTGAACCCCTTAAGTCTGGACTGATTGAAACCAGTTATAGCAGGAAGAAAAAGAAGCACTAGTTCATCACTAGCCTGCGTTATCTTTGCCCTATTCAATTGGACAGCTCAAGTAAATGGTCAACGCAGAACATCTCGATTTAATCAAGCAAGGCGTTGAAGTTTGGAATAATTGGCGTGCTCAAAACCTCTTAACTCGCCCCGATTTGGAAGGGGCTAACTTAAGTGGGCATATTTTGGAATATGCAAATCTGGATCAGGCTAACCTCGCCTATTCCAATTTGGAAGGGGCTGATTTACGTCAAGCCAACTTGCATAAAGCGAGTCTGAAAGGGGCTAACTTGCGCATGGCCGATTTGATCCATGCCAATTTGGAAACTGCCCATCTTGAATGCGCCAACTTAGAAGGCGCTGATTTGTACAAAACCAATCTGACCCAAGCTAAATGTCATAAAGCCAACTTATCCAAAGCCATTATTCGCAGAGCAAACCTCGTCGGTGCCAATCTAAAAGCCACAGAGAATTCCCTAACCGACTATTTTCAAGCCAATATGATGCGGGTTAACCTCTACATGGCTAACGCCAATCAAGCCAATTTAGAAGGGGCAAATTTAATCGAAGCGAATCTGGGCTTAGCCAACTTTTTAGAAGCGAATCTCCGCAAAGCGAATCTTTGTCGTGCCAATTTATACCGGGCCAATCTATGCCGTGCTAATCCCTATGAAGCCCTTCTCAAGGGAACAACGATGCCGGATGGCACCATTCATGAGTGACTTGCCCTGGGGAGGGATTGCGGAAGCCGATCCAAGATGAATTCGGCCATCAGTGCCAAACCCGCTACTGGAATAGCACCGACCAATAGAATGGCGGGATCGTTTAAAGCAAAACCTAACGTTATAAAGGTTCCTAACCCGCCAGCGCCAATAAATGCAGCTAAAGTTGCACTGGCAATCACCTCTAGAGTGGCCGTTTTTAGCCCTGCTAAGACGATAGGTAGGGCAAGGGGCAGATCAACGTGATAAAACAATTGCCAGGAAGTCATCCCCATTGCTAATCCTGCTTCTCGAACGACACTAGGAACGGTGCGAAAACCAACTTCCGTTGCTAGTAAGATGGGCGGTATGGCGAGGGCGCACAGTGCTATGGCCGCTGCCTGAAAGGTGAGCCCGAGAAGGGGGATCAGTAAAAATAAAATGGCAAGGCTGGGAATCACGCGTAAAGCATTAAACAGATTGAGCACCGTTGCCACAATAGCCTGGGAAAACAGCGTTCCTTTCCTAGACCAAGCAGCACATTGCCAACCCAAATATCCACCCATCAGCATCGCGATGACTAAGGGGACAATAACCAATAGGAGGTGCTGCTGGGTCGCCTCCATAACTCGATCCGAGTGGGACCCGGCATAACGAGATGCATCACGGAGAATCTCAAAGACCATGGTTCCGTTGTTTGATCATTTGCCTGTTCTGAGCGGACAAGGTTAACTAACCTCCTTGATGTTGAATTGGGCAGAGCTGTGGAATGGAAACCCCAAGGGTTACAACAATCAACGGTCTAAACTAAGATTGATGGTTTTCACGCAGGCCGTTGCTTTGGCAGAACCTCCGACGATTGGGACCTTATACGGGATTGGAGTGGGTCCCGGTGATTCAGAACTCATTAGCCTAAAAGGGCTGCGCTACCTCCAGCAATGCCCTATTGTGGCCTATCCTGCGGGCCTAGAGGGTCAGCCAGGCATCGCTGAGCAAATTATTGCCCCATGGTTAACTTCCCAGCAGCAGATTCCCCTCACTTTCCCTTATGTCCACAATCCGCACCAGCTGCAACAGGCTTGGCAGGTGGCAGCATCAACCATTTGGCACTATCTGTCTCAAGGGCAAGATATTGCGTTTGCCTGTGAGGGGGATGTGGGGGTCTATAGTACCTTTACCTATCTGGCCGAGACCCTAGCCAACCTTTATCCTCACGCCATGATCCAGCGGATACCCGGGATCAGTTCTCCGATGGCGGCGGCAGCAGCCTTAGATATCCCTTTAGCCTATCAACCGGAACAAGTTGCGATCATCCCTGCCCTCCAGCGGTTAGAAACGTTGCCAGAAGCGCTTGCTTGGGCGGATGTGGTGGTGTTGCTTAAAGTCAGTAAAGTCTATACCACGGTTTGGCAACTTCTCAAAAAACTCAATTTGTTGCAGACCAGTTATGTAGTAGTGCGGGCAAGCATGGCCAATCAACAAATTTATCAAGATCTCGAGCGATATCCTGATTTGCAACTGCCCTACTTTTCCCAACTGATCATTGTCACAAGCGATAGAGGGCAACCGGGCACCCAGGAAGCACCCGAGACCGACCCGATTGAACCATCAGGAACATAAAGAACGGTGCCAGATCCATTGCATTGGTTGAGTGAATCATTAAATGGGGAATGCTAGGGCTACTCTTAAACGCTTAACGATAATTTATTAAGGTTTTGGATGGCTTAAATCTCTCAATCCCTCAATCCCTGAGAAAAGCAGTTTGCATAATACTCAGGCGTCTCCCTCAATGTCTAGATGACGGGATGATCAGTCGTTGGCACAGTCTACCTTGATTACAAGTTCTACATGAAGGCTTTTTCCCAAAATTCAGCTGAGTCCTCATCTTCCACCCCCACTCCAGCTGAACGGTCAGTCCCTCCCCGACCTATTTTGTCTCAGGTGGATACTTTACCCACTCCATCCACTGCCAGTCGGTTTGCCCAAATGTTGGCGCCCTTAACCCAGCAAACCTTTCGGCACGTGATTCACCAAGTCAAGCAAGAATTGAGCATTGTCCACCAAACCCTTTCCATGTTGGAGAATCAGGGGTTCCAGGGGGTGCTGAATGATTTATTGCACTCGATTGCCCAGAAAATTGGTGAACTGCTAGATGCCGATCGCACCACCATATTTATGTTGGATACTGAACGGCATGAACTTTGGTCTATGGTCCAAGATGAGGGAGACTCCGGGGCTATAGAAATTCGAATTCCGGCCGATCGGGGGATTGCGGGGTATGTTGCCACCCACTGCGAAACGATTAACATCCCCTATGATTTTTACCATGACCCTCGCTCAGAGGAAGCGAAGAAGCAAGACCGACGGACCAGTTACCGAACCTACACGTTATTGGCTATTCCAATCCTCGATCAGCAGGGGCAACTGCTGGCGGTTGTGCAGATGCTCAACAAAATCCAGCCTCAGGTTGACCCTGCCCTTCCCCTGAGTCAGCGCATTCATCAATATGGGTTTGGCCCAGCGGATGAAACTCTGTTTGCTGAATTTGTGGATGTGATTGGCTTACTGCTGGAAAGTTCCAAAGCTTTTTATGCGGCAGCCCAAAAACAACGGGCGGCCCATGCCCTGATGACCGCAACACACTTTTTAGGTCAAAGTGGATGGTCGCTAGAAGAAACGTTGCATTGCATTATGGCAGAAGCCAAACAGCTGCTGCAGGCCGAAGATTCCATTCTGTGGGTCGTGGATCGAGATCGCAATCGACTATGGACCGATGCAGAGACGCCCCACCCGCAAATCCCGTTAGGAGATGGACCATTGAGCAAACTGGTCGAGACAGGGCAGCCCATTAACCTTGCGTTTAACCATCCTCCGGTATCAACACACCAGTTTGGGGGCAATACCCCCCTATACAGCTTGCTTTGTCTGCCTGTTTTTAATGCTCACGGAACACTGATTGCCATTACTCAATTGGCCAATAAATATCGCCCGAGCGTCCTGCAAGCTGAATCGAAACGGGGAGACGTACCTGAACGGTATCGGATTAACTTCAGTCAGGAAGATGAAGCGTTCCTCGTTGCCTTTAATGCTCAAGCTGGCAGTATTTTAGAGCGCGCCATCGTTAAGGCTGATTTAGAGGAAACTGTTCGAGAACGCACCCAAGCGTTGCATGCTCAAAATAGGCAGCTTCAGCAAGAAATCGAAGAACGGCACCAGGCAGAAGAGAAATTAAAACAACTGAACCAGCAGCTACAACAGCTGAGTCGAAGGGATGGACTCACCCAAATCCATAATCGCCGCAGTTTTGATGAGACTCTAGATCAGGAGTGGAGACGACTTCGGCGGGAACAGCAGCCCCTATCCGTGATTCTGTGTGATGTCGATCATTTCAAGCAATATAACGACACCTATGGTCATCAGGCAGGTGATACCTGTTTACAGCAGGTGGCTTCTACCATTGAAACAAGCGTTAAACGACCGGCTGATATGGTGGCTCGCTATGGCGGTGAAGAATTTGTGGTGTTGTTACCCAACACTCCCCTCGAAGGAGCTACCCATATTGCTGAAATCATTCGAGTGGCTGTTGAGTCCTTGTCAATTCCACATCAAAGCTCATCAGTCAGTCATCGAGTGACCTTAAGCTTAGGGGTTGCTTCGCTTATTCCCAATCTCCAAAATTCGGCGACGACCCTCCTTGAATCCGCTGATGCTGCCCTATATCGTGCCAAGCACAAGGGTCGCAATCGAGTGATCCATTGAATTTGAATTTACGCCGCGCCTGTTAATACGTGGAAGGATTGGCCGATAAGCTTTGCGGGTGAGCCTTGTCCACTGCGAGGGGTTGAGACGTACCTGCCCATTGGAGATAGTCATTGATCAGTTGATGTCCCAGGCGCTGCTTGAAGGTCAAAAAGATGCCTTGAAGGATGCGTTGACCTGCCGCTTCTAAAATCGGTTGAGGCGTCATCCAAAAGAGAGGGGGCAGTTCAACATTGACCTTGACATCGCCTTTGCCCATCAGTTGAGTTGGACCTTCTGCAGGTAGAGGGTAAAGTTTGCCATTTAGTGTGAGATCAAAGCGATTATTAATATATTCGATGCCTCTGATTTCACAGTCAACAGACTGTAAGTGGACGGTGCCATTGGGTTCAGCCCAGACTTTTAGATCAACAACGGGCTGAAAACTTAATGTTAGGAACTCCCGAGGGCGCATGGTTAGGCGAAAACAATCATCACCAAGGCGCTCCACTCGACTGCGATCGGTGAGGGCATAGACTAAGCGTTGGGGCTGACGCAAATAGTGCTGAATGGGCACGGATGCATCAGGAACGGTGATCAATACGGAATGAGAGGCTGCAAAGTTAAGTTGCATAAACGGGAACGTTACGGGACTGTTAAGGTAATTTTACATTTCTTTGGTTTATTCGTGGGGAGATTCTCCATAAGAACATCAACAAACCCAGATAAACTATCTGTAATTATCAGGGGTATCTATGTCGCTATCCATTGCCCATCTTGGACCTGCAGGAACCTATGCCGAACAAGCTGCGATCGCATATGCTGATTGGTACGCAAAACTGACGCAACAGCCGACGCCCATTCTCTGTCCCTGTCCAAGTATTGCTCAAGCCCTCCAATCGACTGCCACTGGCGATACCCAACTCTCTGTTTCTCCCGTTGAAAATTCCATTGAAGGGAGTGTCTCTGTTACCTTAGACACCGTTTGGCAGTTAGATATCCTGCAAATCCGCCAAGCCTTGGTGTTACCCATCCAGCATGTTCTGATTGCTAAAACGCAGCATCTGCCATCTATCCAAGCCGTTTATTCCCACCCTCAAGCCCTTGGGCAATGTCAGACTTGGCTAAAAAAAACATTGCCCCAAGCCACATTGGTGCCTGTCAGTTCGACGACGGATGCGTTGAATTACGTGGATGAAGACGGTTCTATTGCAGCCATCTCCTCAGAGCGGGCGGCCCAGCTGTATCAGCTGCCAGTGGCTCATCGGTCCATCCAAGATCATCCTGACAACTGCACTCGATTTTGGGTCATCAGTCAAAAAGGAACGTCCCATCCAGTTCGTGCCCCTGAAGGCAGTCCCATGTATACCTCTTTGGCGTTCAGCTTACCGGCCAATGTTCCGGGGGCATTGCTCCAGCCCCTTAAAATTTTCAATGATCGGCATATTAATTTAAGCCGGATTGAATCTCGTCCGAGTAAACGGTCTTTGGGAGAATATGTATTTTATGTGGACGCAGAAGCGAACCTCAACACGGCCTTTTTTCAATCGGCATTAGATGAATTGCTGGCTCATACCGAAGTTCTCAAGGTCTTTGGCAGTTATCCGTTAGTGCAAGTTGCTGGACTTAAGGAACTGTAAGACCCCGCGCATGAATCATTGAAACCGTCAAACCATTTGCGCAAATTCAAAAGGACATTGTGAAATAAACTGAAGCAGTACGCATTCCCTGCTTTGCATTGATCTCTGACCCGCCTAGCGTCAACCCTCACCAGATATGGCGTATTCGCCAACAACAGGCCAGCTCTTTATTACTCTACCAATCCGTTTGGGAGAACGAGGTAGGGCAAGCTTTTTTGGCTGTTTTACAGGCTTTGCAACCGCCCGAACCCGATCTATGTCAGGTGTTATGGGTTTATGGGCAATTCTTTCAAACCCTATCTGCGACTCAACAAAGCTGGCGGCATTACTTAGTCCGACAGGTGATGGCGTCAGACAATCCCTTTACTCAGCAAGCCCAACGTTGTCCCCTGGGGCAGTTGCCTCCTGAATTGCTCGCAGCAGCCCGCCATGATCTGACCGTTATCCAGCACCTTTGGCAATGGAACGGAGCGGATCTGGTGCCAGCGGTTGAGCGTATGGGGGGACCAAGCCTACCGTCATTACCGAGTGCCCTTCCAACCGAGGATTCCCCAGCAATGCTGCTGTTACCAGCGTATAGTGACTGGACAGAGGCGTTACCGGCCCTCGCCCAGTATCATTGCCAAGCGGGCTGTGGGCTGATGGCTCAATATCGAGTGTTTAGCTGGCAAGCCCACCAACTCCAAGGCCATCCCTATCCCGATCAGGTTGCCATGGATGAACTGGTGGGCTACGACGATCAGCGGGATCAGTTGATCAAAAATACAGAAGCGCTGCTTCGGGGATATCCAGCTTTGAATATCCTTTTATATGGCAGTCGAGGTGCTGGCAAGTCTGCCATGATTAAAGCCTTGATCCCCCTTTATGGTGATCGAGGCTTGCGCCTGATCGAAGTGCAGCAATCCGCTTTGATTGAGCTGCCTCAGATCATGGAACAGCTCCACAGCCGCCCGCAAAAATTTATTATTTTTGTGGATGACCTCTCGTTTGAAGAAGATGAAGAAAGCTATAAAGCTTTAAAAGTCGTTTTAGAAGGTCATGTAGCTGCCAGACCTAGCCATGTGATTGTCTATGCCACCTCCAATCGTCGGCATTTAATCCGAGAGTTTTCAAAAGATCGACCTCGTCCACAGGATAGTGATGAGATCCATGCTTGGGATACGGTGCAAGAGAAGCTGTCTTTGAGCGATCGATTTGGTCTGACGCTGACATTCACCCCTGCCACTCAAACGACCTACTTAGAGATGGTATTTCACCTTGCAAAGCGAGCTAATCTGTCTCTAAAGGAGAATGAGCTTCAATTTCGGGCTTTGCAATGGGCGACTCGCCACAATGGTCGTTCGGGTCGCACGGCTCGCCAATTGATTGATGTTCTCCAGGCGGAGTTAGCCCTTGCGACGGACATGGGTGACCTGGGTTAAATCTCCGTTTTGCACGGCAGGATTGGATGGCTGAGCGGGGTGAGGTTTGACCGATTTGGGAGGAGGCTGTAATCGCTCGACTTCGCTCAGGAGCGTCTCAAAGGACTGTAAGACTGAGAACAGCTGATCTTGACGGAGGTTTCCCCCTAGGATATTCATCACTCCATTCACCTGCACCACAATGCCAGCGACATTATCCATCAGCTTGGGCTCTCGGAAGGCGGGGAACCAGTTTAAGCAGCCTGCCTGTGCCGCTTTCTGCCGCTCAGACATCAGAATTTGCCGTTCCTGGCTATTGTTCACAATAATGTGGAGTTGGGGGAAAGTTTGAGCGCACCAAGCTGTGACTCCATAGGTTTGGGCACCCAGCACTTGGGTATCCAGGATCAGTAATTGAGGGAGGGACCCGCAGGCTACGCATCGGGGTAAATAGGCTTTGAGATCAATGTCAGGGGATTCCCAAAAGCTGTCTATGGTTTGCGATCGCAAAATGGTTTGCCAAATCTTACCTTGCAACGCATCTGCTTGGAGGAGTAAGACTTGAGCTTGTTCAGGTGTGCCATTCCCGGTCGTTCGATGGGCTGGAATATCTTGAAAAATAAGAGAGGTATCCCCAATTTTGATGCGATCACCATGTTGCAGCCAAACCGGTTGCTTTACGGATCGACCATTATGCTTAGAACCATTGCGACTATTGAGATCGACATAGCAGAAATGTTGATTGACTAGGCTTACCAACTTGGCATGTTGGCGAGACGCACAGCGATCGCTGAGTTGAATCGGATTATTGGGATGCCGTCCCACTGTCCATTCAGAACCTGTTTTAAATTCAAATGGTTCGCGACTCTGTTCAGTTTGAATCAATAATTGGGGTATCCCAAGGGAAGTGGCAATCACACTACATCTAATCCTAAATCTCAGGGAAAACTGTTCTTAGTATGGGCAAGTTGGAGCCCCGACTAAACGTTCAGTCCCAAAATTCTCACTGGTGCCAAGCGTCTAAATTTCAACTTATATTGATTTCAACAGCAAGATCTAAATATCTAGCGAGTAATTTGCATCTATGCTGAAGCAAATAAACACTCCCGTTAAATTTCATCATCTGTCCTCTTATCTAACCGTTTATAGTTGATATTTGGCATTCCGAGCGATGTATGAGTTGTCTCAACTCACAAAAATGTGTAGCGCCTTATTTTCACAATGCCAAGCATAAACAGTAAGGGTGTTGATAACAGAGAAAAGATATTGCTGTGGATCTCAAGATTGATCTTGATGATTCCGGTCTTAGCTATCGGTGGTCCTTTATTTGTTTTGGCGTGTATCATAACGTTTCATAATCATGGAGAACAATAGAATTCTCCATGATTATGAAACAGCATTTAGTCAGCTCTTACATCCTGACGACACGTCAAACATTTATGCGTTTGGTGACGTTAGGCGTTCTCCTGGTAATGGGGATAGTTGCTTTTATTTTATTGGTCAGCTCAGAGAATATTTAGGGAAGTCGGGACAAGTTGAACATTTCTATGTACCAGATAACATGGGTGAGACTTTTTCGAACGGTGAGTTTAATGTTGAATTTGCAGTGAATGGTCGCTTTAACGGTAGAGTCTCCTATGGATTGCATAATCTGTCTCAATGGCCTTTAGAAGATCAGAAAACTGCTGGCCGTAAAATTTATATCGTTTATTGGCTAATTCCTGATTATTTAGTTCAAAATGCTGATAATAGCTTCGATTTTCGCTGTCAATAGCATTTAAAGCAGGCAATGAGGTTGCCCATCACCCGAACACTAGAGGTTGCTTGGGCACCCTGAGTGATGTACCTATTTTTAAAGGCGTTGGGTTTGTGAATAGAGGAATCGTATCTCGTTCTGCTGCTGTGATTGTTCCAGTTGCTCAGGCAGCAGAATGTCTGCACCTTAGCCATCTATTGCGATGGTTCGTGCTGATAAGCGTGCGGAGCTATCAACGTTACCTCTCTCCTTACAAAGGATTTTCATGTGCTCACAGGCGGTTTTATGGGGGAGTGTCTTGTTCAGAATATTTTCGACGCTCAGTCCAGGATGATGGTTTAGCTGCGGCAATCCCGCGCTTTCAAAAGCGTTTGCGAGCCTGCAAAGGCGCGAGTCACCTCTTAAACGCAAGTTTGCCGAATTCAAAAAAACGCCGTAAACAGCGAGAGACCTGTGGGGATTGTGGTGCAGGCTGGTGTGATAGTGCTTGTATTCCCCTAGATGTTTGTGATGTAGCGGATCTGTGCGATTTGGGTTGTGATGTAATGGATGGGTTAGATGGCTGTGGGGATTGTGGTGGATGTGATTGTGGATAGAAGGATAATGCTTATCTGGCCCGCAATAATCTCAACTTAAGATGGTGTGCCGGGGGGCAAAATTGATTGCATTAAGGGGGCTACATGGCAAGATGTCAGCCCCCTTAATGCAATTTACTTAGATTACTGATTGACAGGCGGAGGGCCGCCTTTTACTCACTGCATTGGACTGATGCTGCCTAAGCAGATTTGACAATCAATGAAATATCTACTCGATCTTTACTGGGTTCTTCCACTAAAGCGTTAATCCCAGGGCCAAAAAAGCTGGCAAAGCGGTCTTCTTTCTTCTTCCAGTTCTCAAATGGGACGTAGGGGGTCTCAAATTCTAGTACCAAAGTATAAGCCCCTTCTGTTGTGGTTTCGCGCAGCCCTACCAAAACGGGACATTCATCGACAAAGCTGGGTTTTAGTCCTAGGCGCTCAAGGGCGATATCCAAATGGACCGTTTGTCCATAGCGGTAGCGCGTGACATCTTGACGGACCTGATTTAAGGTCGGGGTTGCTTGGGCTTCTCGCAAGGCTAGCATTTCATCAGAGGGCTCTTCTTTCAGAAAAACAGGCTCAAGTTCAGCCGCTTTCAAGGCCAAAGCGCCCACCAAAACAGGAACACCCACAAAGAATGTCACCACGTTCAAAGTGGTTTCATTATTGATGTAACCCGCCATTCCTAAAACGGAGAGAATGGTTCCAATAATTAAGCCAATGGTTGCGACTGAAGTCCGGCGCAGCATAATACCTCCATAATCGGGTCAAGAAAAAAGTAGAATCGCCCACTC
>NZ_JANQOP010000263.1 GCF_028285745.1 Acaryochloris sp. IP29b_bin.137
TTTTGAATTGACGTATCCATTCAACCGAGCATCACGTTGGGAGGATAACCAAGCAAACAGGTCACGATCTCGTTGGGCAACATCAAAAATGTCACTTTGGCTAATTCGAAGGACCTCAGCTTCTAATTCTGGTGTGCGTTTTGGTTCAGCCCCCAGCAAGATTGGTAATGGTACTTTAGGGGCACCGTCATTTTGCTTAAGCGCTGGGTTCTGCTGACTCATCGAATTTATTCTTCGTTGTTCAATAATGCATTCCAATCAAAAGCAATTATCTCAGAAGCTTGAGCTTGCAGTTGCCCATTGCCAGAGACTGGAATTGGCCTTTCATTGTAGGTTTTGGGTGCGGTGGCATTCTGCTTATCCTGTGTTGGAGGCGCTTTTGTCTTGGGAACTAGCTCAATAACATTAGTTGGGTTTGATTTACGGTTGATGCGCTTTTGCTCTGCCTTTCGTCGCTGCTTGAGCGTTTTAATTTTCTCCTGGGCAAACTTTTGGATCTTAATGCGCTCAGCAAGGATGGATGACTGATCTATGGCTTCACCTGCTTCCCGAAAACGCTTTTTCGTTTCTTTCCAATCCGCTAGAACTAGGTGATCGCCTTCATGATCTCTAGCTTTCACCGTCCCTAAAAAATGTGAGGGTTCCCTCTCTGTTTCTGGGCTGTAGACCATGAGTGTTGAAATATTTCTGGGATCGTATCGAAGCAGTACATACTGGCCTTGGTAATCCTCTAACCATTCCCCCTGATACACTAAGCATTCAAATAAGACGGTTCCTCGCTTTTGTACTTTGCGAGGGATTGTCTTCCTCAGACAGATATCAAGACGGTGCTCATCTACGGTTCGAGGTTTATGGCCCAGTAACCCAGCCCACCAACGCTGATTTCTAGTTTGATGAATCGCTTTGGGATGGCTGTGGTGATTATAGTGATCTACAAAATAGCGAGTAAGAATTTGCTCCAGCTCTTCATAGAAAACACATGCATACTTTTCAGCATTTTCAGGGCGCTTTTGTACATTGGATCCTGTGTAACCCGGAAGTTGCGAAAGTACCTCTTTGTTGTTCTTATCAAATAGACTCTCAATCATCCCACCTTGCTCAGGATAGGCACGGTACCGCAACTTGATACCCAACTCCGCAGCTATCTGCTTGAGATGGGTTGATTTAAATTCCTTAGCTCGGTCGGTGACGATGTAATCGGGCAAACCATAAGGCTCCCATGCTTTATTCAGTTGGTATTCTGGGCCATGACGCTTTTGAAGGATAGCGTGTCGGAGCGCAATACCAACTTCATGGGAACCTGCAGAAGAAAAACCTAGATAGAACCCAAGTGTACAGCCAGAATAGGTGTCGATAATTGCAGTAAGAAAGGGGCTCCCAGCAATTTCATATTGCTCATTTGTGAGGAGCGTATCCAAACAGGTATGGTCAATTTGCCAAACCTGATTGCTTCGTTCGACGGATATCGTTCCATCAGTGGTCTGAATCCAAAGCCCAGGTCCTTGTCCTGGATGCCGAACTTTTTGTTTATTTGCTAGAGGCTCCAATACCTTATAGACAAAACGATTTGAGGGATATTCATGCGCTTGAAGACCCAGTTGCAGGGTGGCGTGCCCTTTGACCTGGTTATACACCTGATTGCGGTTCATCCGGCGGCTATGTCGATTGCCATCTTTATAAGTTTTCTCGATGAATTTCATCCAATATTCAGTATTGGGTTTCCAAGATTTCCGGCCCTGGAGGATACCTTTATCCGAACGAGTCGCATGAATAATGGCTGACCATCCTTCCTTCCTAAAGGTTTGGAACCATCGATCTACAGTTCGGGGAGATTTACCAAGTTTCTTGGCCCAGTGCTTAATTCGTTCTCGTCTTGCCTTTTTCTCTGCCTGACTGATGTCTTGGATCGCATCAATTTTCAAGAGGATCTCTCGCTTGCCTTCAGCATCATCAATGAGATCAGCAAGTAATCTTGGATGTCCTAGTTGATTGGCGAGATTCGATGTTCCAACAATATCAGGAGGCGTTGATTCTGAAGTGATTGACTGTTGCATCTGTCTAAACTGAGACAGCTTACAACTTCAATTATCTCACTATGCACTACAAATCTATGTTTGGGTATGAAAACACTGACTAAAAGGAGTTGTGCTAGCATACGCCCAATTTTTCCCACAGGATCGATACTGTTGGCGAATGTGCTACAAGTATGAAATTTAAAATACTACGCACGGAACAACCTACAGAATTTCGTTGCACTTATGATCCTGTAATACACGTGTAGTTGCATTTGTAATACTTTCGCCAACAGTATCCAGGATCGCTATAAGTCTCTACTGCAAAGGCTAAAGAATTTAATTTCTTCCCCATTACAGGGTGGGCCTCACCTCAACACAGACAGGCGCAAGTATCACAGAAGTTACTTTCAGTAGGAAGATTTTCAGATCTAGGATTCGAAATATTGACCTAGTACGGGTATGACAACGGTCAAAAGGGTCAAATCTTCTGCAACTCAATCATATCAATAGTTCTGAATCCCAGAGATCGGAGCTTTCCATGATCCTCGTAATCAGAAACTGGAAATAAAACTGTTAAGCATTGAGTTTTAATACCGCCTTATTTCCTTGCACCACAGTCAATCCATCCTCCTAAATAATGTCAGGATGGAAGTCAATACCTAACCCAAGAATCAAACGTCGCATCCAGATAAATGGTGTTCAAAACGACTACCCCTCTTTCATCACTCTAGGCAGATAAAATCCGTTATGGTGGCTTTTAATTAATAACTTCTCCGATGTATGGGCCACGAAGTACGAAAGATGGTCACCTTGAATACACATATTCCAAATTCTCTGGTTACTCAAATAACTCAATTGATGAGGAATGAAAACTTGATAAAAAACTAGACTGATTTAAGGATCGATCTTAGAGGTTTAGTTCTTCCATTAATAGAGTTTGTTGAGATCAAGATTTTGATATGGGAAGACGGAATGGCAATACTCTTGAAGAAAAGTTATTCCTTTAAAATGGTATGCCTACTAAGTTCCAAATTTGTGGAAATCCAAGTTTGGATTCTGTTGACTATGTTCACTCAAGATATTACCTAGCAAATTTGCATTTTTTTTCGAGAGTGCTAGTCTTCTTTGCAGCAAAAAATGATAATTTGACTGGATCTGTTCTTTAGTTTGTGGAGCTTTTAATCCATACCTTTGAACAAATTCATTCATGATTTGATTTACGATAAATTCTGTGACATTACGAAGATCTTCCTGCCATACCAGCAACGGGTCTGACATCATTACTGCTTCATAGCTGGGGAAATAGTCTACTTCCTCAATATGGGCAGCAATCTCTCCTGCTGCTGAGCGTAATGTCGATTTTGACATCATATTGGCTACGACCACATCTTGCCCAGAAAATGTACGCTTGAGAGCGACGGGTGACACGGTAAAGATGATTTTATGGTTGGGTTTTCCGTGTTTCTTTAAAAGCGCACAAATTGATTTGAGTACTTTGATGCAATCAGAATGGTACAGCTGTTTAAAACCAAACCGTTGAGGATGCAGTTTCATCAATCGTGGAGAAGGCACTTCCGTAATGGCTAACTTAGTTGATCGATCAAACCAGGTTTCTGTCAATCCAAGTGTGACGATTACTAGATCTGCTTCATATATTTGAGCAAAGTATTCTTTAAGCGCATGCCTCCTGACCTGCATTTTCTCTAGGTCTCCTCCAGGAGTTTGTTCCCGAAGATAGGGATCATATAACTTTCCTTGGCAGTCTATAAATCCATTACTGGGGAAAGAACCCTCATCTGCTGCCCAAGCTAGTTCCTGGTGAATAGAGATGGGATTGTACTTATTTAGAAGCCCCAACTGCAAGTTAGTGCGAACTTCAAGAACATCACTCAGAGGGTTAGCACTTGTGACATTCACCTCTAAATGCTGAAGTTCTCTTTCAATATTTCGAGCAAAGCAAGAGCCAATGGCAAATACGTTTGCATCCGGAGAAACTTTGAATGAAGGTGTCCATTCAGGGATTACAACACCGCTATTGAGTCTCTCACAAGCAGAACTCACACCTTTGTTCCATCGGTCTAGATTGGAATATCCAGGAATAGATTCAATAGTAGAAATTTGATTATTTTCGGGTTTAGTCATGATCCTATTAGTGCAAGTCTAGCGTTAAGCTTACCGATTTAAACTGATTTTTAGAGGCTTATCTTATCTCTAGAATATTTTACTAATCGCCTTCTGAATTTTATTTTCAACTTTTTATAATTAATTATTTTCCTCATTAATCTCTTGGTTTATTCTATTAAAATTTTATAGAAAAACATCTGAGTCAATGTCAGTTTGACTCAGATGTTTTTTCATTTTTTATGGTATTCAGATAAGTGATGTTAGACAAAAACTAAATCAGACTCAGTGAACCCATCATCGACGAAGGCAATCAGATCATCATTGAGGAAGTCGAATGTACCGTTACCATCGTCAAGGGCTATGGCAAAGGAGGAGCTTTCACCAATCCCAAAGAAGGAATAGTCGTCGATACTCCCTGCAAGCTGAATGACATCCTCACCCGAGACAAAGTCGTTAATATTAGCAACATCCGTTGTCCCTGCCTCGGTGTAGAAGGTGCCCGTCTCATCGCCCAAGATGAAAGTATCACCATCTCCGCCACCGGTTAGTTCATCGGTACCCCCCAACCCATTGAGAACATTGGCGCCCGCATCTCCAGTGAGGGAGTCATTGAATGCGGTCCCTGTCACATTTTCAATATTCTTTAGGGTATCTGTGACCGTTACATCAGGGGCAGGCTCATAGGTGGCTGTACCATCCTCTAAGCTTGCGGTGACAGCAAACTCCAAATCGCTGAAGTCTGCGGTATCTATTCCTCTACCGCCATCGAGGTCATCTGAACCCCCACCACCGACGAGGGAATCATCACCGCGACCGCCTCGCAGCTCATCATCGCTAGCTCCCCCGATGAGGGTGTCATTCCCCCGACCACCTCGAAGGGTATCGTTGTCAGCACCACCATTAAGGGAGTCATCCCCCCGACCGCCTCGGAGTTCATCTTCGCCATCGGCACCAATCACGGTGTCATCTCCTCGGCCTCCGGAAAGGTCGTCATCGCCAGCGCCTCCCCAAACGCCATCATCACCGCGACCCCCTTTGACGTCATCATCGCCGAGTCCGCCAAACAGGTCATCATCACCCCCACGGCCAGCGATGTCATCATCTCCAGCCAGACCGCGAATAGAGTTATCTGCCGCGTTCCCCGTTAAATCATCATCACCCTCTGTACCGAGCTGGATAGCATCGTTGTCCACCTCGATGGAGTCGGATCGGATGAGCAGGGCGAGCTGTCCGCCTTCGGATAAGTTGTCGTCTGTGAGAGCCGACACATCTCCAAATACAGGGTTTTCATCATCTTGGTCCGCTAAACCATGAGCTTGCACATCAAAAAGGAAAATAGTACCTGCTTCTTCTCCGAATAAGTCAGACACATCGACAATGCCAGAGGTCTCCCACTCACCAGCGTCCAATATGGTCCCATCCGCTAGCTGTATTTCTCCTGGGCCAAAAATTCCATCTTCAGTCCGCTCGAAATCTTCATCTACAGCGGTTGAGGGATCTGGAATGGTCGGATCAAAAATCTGACTGCGATCGACAACACCGATGGTCGTCACATTCGCACCAACTGCGGCTTCCTCAGGGGTGGCATTGGGGTCAACCCTGACAATACTGGCCTCATTAGGATTGGCTGCACCCTGACCAAATAGAAACTCACCCGTGGCCAGGGTATCCTCTTCTGCCTCATCCTCTTGCACATAGATAAAGCCATCTGGGCTCCAGTCTAAATTGTCAGGACTGCGAAGACTTCGGTTGGGATCTTCATCCCCATCGTAAATAACCTTGGCGGTTGCCGTGAGCGGCCCCCCATTCGTGAGGTTGGAAAAATCTGTATCCAGGGTATAGAGGGCACCAAAGGAATCCGCCCCGTTGCCATCAGGGCCAATCGCAAATGTATCTACCCCCGTCACCGCTTGGACAATTTCACTGGGATTATTGGGGTTAGTGGCAACGTCTTCGGGTCGGGAGACGACGAAGGCACCCGCTGCTTCAGCTTGAGTAATGAGGTTGCCTTGGGTGGGATACCCAAATTGATCAAAGCCGGTGGCCCCGTCTAATGAAGCTTGGTCTGGTTGCGCAGCGTTATCAATCTGTACCCAGGTGCCCGCTTCCGTGGTGCCTGCACCATTAAACTGGAGGGCATTTAAGACGTCATTATCCGTGGCGTCATCCTGGTTGGCATCAGGCACCCAAACGTAAAGGTTCCCGCCAGCTAAGCCATTTCGCTCTAGGAAGTTATCGGAATTGGCATTCTTTTCACCTACATAGAGGTAGAACGGCGCACCTTCAACTTCGCCATCGTCATCAAAATCAAAGGGAGATTGGTCATCGGCTAAGACAAAGGCAACATGAGTGGTTGTACCCGTGTCAATTTCAGTGGTGTTCTCCCAAGATCCTCTACCAAAGGCAGGTAATTGATAGATATCACCGGTAGCAATATCCAACGCCCAATTGGCACCCCCTACTCGGTTCCGGCTACCACCGACCTCTTCTCCGGCAAAGTAGATGTCATCCACCAACCCCATACCTGGGCCAAACTGTTCAGCTTCAGTCAAGCCACCGGAACAAAAACGGGAAAATCCCTCGATTGGTCGCAAGGTCGGATCATCAGGGCCTACACGAACTTGGCCAAAGATAGAGGTATCGGAAGCGATATCACCATTGGCATCAAATACACGGTTGTAAGCAATTCCTGCATCTTCAATTTCAAACGTGTTGATGTTGATATCAAAGTAAGAAATGCGTCCACCGGTGACATCAAAAGTGCTGCCATCCTCTGCTGTTAAGGAGTAGGGCACACCACTTTGATCCACCAACTCGTGGTTGACGAAAGCCCGAACCGTATCGTCATCGAAGCGGATGGCACCTGCACCATCCAAGATACCCACGGGTTGATAATCACCCGCGGTGGAGCTATTCAATGCACCCGTCGTGTCAGGGATAATCTCGCCGATAGTGACTAAGGGAACGACAGAATAACCGTTCTGCCCAATGACCTGAGAGGGAAATGCAGTCGTAAAACTCATAAAACAATTCCTAAGTCAATAAACATTGATTGGACTAAATGGAAAAAGCTGGAACTCTTGAAATTTAGATACGACGAACAAAAGCCAAAGAAAAAAAGAGGACATTAATGTAAAGAAACTTCTCCCTATGAAACAAGAAATTAAAGAATATAGACTCAAGTAAAGTCGTGCTAAAAAGCAGACTGAGGCTATGTTTCAAGCATTCAAAGTCTATGTCTGCCAGGTTAAATTTTGAATATTAAAAAGTTAAATATTCTATAAATAAAAAATTATCTTAACCATCTAATAACGGAGCTCTAATGGTTCTCTCAGGAAAAATTCATTCAACTCTTTAAACTTATTTTCAAGGGAATTTATTCAGCATCCATTAGAGTTTTAGTGTTGGTACTTTATCGATATTTATTAAGTTAAATTTTTATCTCTTAGCTAAAAAAATGATTATTGAGATAGAAATCAAGAAATTACTAAGCTTTCTCCCGGAAAGATGTTTTTGGGTATTTCGAATTTGGGTAATTGAAGGGCGATATGGTCCAATTTTCTTAAACACTCAAAAAGATGATCTTTCCTTGATCAGACCTCTTGTTTATATTCTTTTGTCCTCGTAATGTTCAAGATTCACTTGAACTGCAAGCCAGAACTTATACTGTTAAATTATTTCAGCTCTATAGTCCTTAATTTGAGGAACTGTGATCATACCCCTAGTTCGCTTAGAAATCAATGAGTTCGGCGAAACAGCCTTAGGCTTTTTGGAAGAACTCAAAAATTGGTCTGAAGCCAATAATATCTAGTACGTAATGTGTCTCTATCTAAGACTGTGTCTCTACCTAAAACTGTGTCGTCGCGAGCGGGCGAAATTTAGGGCAGAGTTTTCAACCTTGTCTGCTGCCACACAATTTCCTTTTTTTATATCTCAAATATCATCCGATGTTCTATGAACACCATTAGATCATTCAGGCCCGCTGACTGGCCAGCAATTTGGGACATCTTGGAACCAGTATTTCGCGCCGGGGACACTTATAGTTTCGCCGCTGACATATCCGAGTCCGAGGCACTCCGCGCCTGGATAAAAGTGCCGACTACCACCTTCGTCGTCGAATCGCAGTCGGGGCAGATCCTTGGCACTTATTACATCAAACCTAACCAACCCGGCCAGGGATCGCACGTTTGCAATTGCGGTTACATAGTGGATACTGCTGCCCAGGGCCAGGGGATCGCAACTTTAATGTGCCAGCATTCTCAAGAGGAGGCCATCTCACGTGGTTTTAAGTCAATGCAGTACAACTTGGTTGTGTCTACGAACGAGAGAGCGGTTCGTCTTTGGCAAAAGCTTGGATTCGAAATTGTGGGCACGTTACCAGAAGCGTTCTGTCACCCCACAAAAGGGTACGTCGATGCATATGTCATGCATAAAAAACTTGAAAGAGTGAGAACCGCCAATTAACGGTGAACCTCCTCGTCTCTGTTGGATTTGATACTCAACCCCAGTTCGGGTTAATTCCATTTTTGAGCCCCTTCTACGAAATAATCAAGGTTTCAGCCTACGCAGAAATAAGGGTTTTAGCTTATCCCAAACTCAGGTTATTAAGTGAAGGTTTTGGCCTTTTTTAGTCATAAAAAAGTGCCTTAGAGCAACCTCCCAGTCCTTCGTAAAGTGAACATCAATTTTTGATTAAGGAAAAATTTCAATCATGTTAAGTTTCGATTATGAAAACTCTAGTTGAGACCCACAATTCAATTCATCTCTTCTTCCAAGGTGCTGTGCTAACCCCTTATCTGCACAGTATTCCTATCGAAGGCCAAACTAAATTTTTGAACATCTTTCATAGATGTTTTATGAGATAACCTAGCTTAAAACCATGACTTGGTAACAGATTATTTTCGTCGAAGGGTAAATTAATGATAGTCATTCATCACAATCCAGAATGTGGAACCTCTAGAAATGTACTTCAGATAATTAAGGCTGCTAGCTACCAACCTATTGTGATCGAAT
>NZ_JANQOP010000270.1 GCF_028285745.1 Acaryochloris sp. IP29b_bin.137
TAGCCATTAACTTTCCCAATCCCGCTTAATTTCATCAACAACGCGGCAATAATCTGCTTTTGCCTCTTTACTATATTTCCCTTTCCATTGTGTAATGGGTTGTCCTTCTAAGGCGGCCCGTTCATGGGCCTTATAACTCCGTACAAAAGCATGAAAAGCCGGAATGCCCAACTCCATCAACGTATTTTGTGCATCTAAGGCTTCCCGCAAACTGCGAGGATCGACTCTAGTCAGTAATACCCGATGAGCTACACCCGACGGTTTGACCAAGGAACGGACCGTTTCGATCAATACGGCAATTTCCATGGGCGCAGGAGGCGTAGGAAGCACTAAATAGTCAACCACAGGGATGACCATTTTCAAAATCTCGGATTCCAGGCCGGGAGGCGTATCGACGACCACGAGTTCTTGCTTACTGGAGCGGCGCAAATCCTTTAGCTCTTTGGCACTGGTTCCAGACTGAACCTGAAACTTGAGGGAATTGGTGTCTCGTTGGGTCCACCAGGTTGCGGAACCTTGTGGGTCGGCATCAATTAGAAGAACTTTATTCCCTTCAGCAAATACTGCCGTGAGATTGACGGCGGTAGTGGTTTTGCCAACCCCACCTTTGCCATTGAGAACGGCGACAACCTTGGTTTTCGGAGATTTAGAAGGCAACTTGGGTCTCCCTAATGATTGCCAATAGTAAGCAGAAGACGCTGATTTTGCAATCTGCAAAAGACTCCTGGGATGACTATACCGCTTAATTGTCTACTAATCCCTTTTTTACTGGGTCTTTACGGTCTGCGTCTTATCTTGGTTTAAGGTTGAACTCGGCGAATAAATAGACAAAAATCTATTACAATAGGGACAGACAGCGATTGAAGTCTATACAACATTCCTCTGTACGATCGCAATGCAGCCGACTCTACATCAACTGAAAGTATTTGAAACAGCTGCCCGTCATGGCAGTTTTACCCGCGCCGCCGAAGAACTCTATCTGACTCAACCCACGGTTTCAATTCAAATCAAACAGCTTTCTAAGACCATTGGCTTTCCCCTGTTCGAAAAACTTGGGAAGCAGCTCTACCTGACGGAAGTGGGCAATCGGTTATTTTCAACGTGCCAGGCTATTTTTGAAGAACTCGATCAATTCGAGATGATTGTCAGTGATTTGCAAGGCATGACCCAGGGCAAATTACATTTGGCGACCGTGACTACCTGTAAGTATTTTGTTCCTCGGCTTTTGGGCAATTTCTGCGACCAGTATCCGGGTATCGATATCTCCCTCAAGATTACCAATCATCTGCAGCTCGAAAAGCGGATGATGGAGAACCAGGATGACTTATATATTCTGAGTCATCCACCCCAAAATCTTGATCTTCGGGTCCAACCGGTCATTAAAAATCCACTCGTGGTCGTCGCCCAACCGACCCATCCCCTGGCAGGTCAAAAGAATATCGACATCTCTGTTCTAAACGATGAGCGCTTTATTATGCGGGAGCCAGGGTCAGGCACCCGTCAAGCCGTCCAGGCCCTATTCAATCAGCATAAGGTTCAGGTAGAAATCAAACTGGAGTTGGGAAGTAATGAGGCGATCAAGCAAGCGATCGCAGGGGGGTTAGGGATTTCCGTTCTATCGCGGCATTCCCTGAACGGCAGAGAGTACACGGATTTAGCCATTCTGGATGTTGAGCATTTTCCGATTGAGCAGCAATGGTCTGTTGCCTATTTATCGGGGAAACATCTTTCGGTAGTTGCTGAAACCTTCCTAGATTATTTAATCTCGGTGACCAAGCAAGCTCAAATGCCTTGGATGCATTTTCAATAGAGCTAGGTTGAGTCCCTTGCCTGTAGATTTAAACAGGCCTAAATCCTGCCACTTCAAATCCCGTTGGCCATAGCATTTTTTGGTGCAAATATCACCGTTGACCATTGCCCCCACCACCGCCTACAGTTTGTAGCAGAATCAGCCTAGGGCTCAACCAGCCATGCAAACCATTGCTGCTATTGATGTAGGAACCAATTCCATCCATATGGTTGTGGTGAAGATCAACCCTGAGATTCCGGCGTTTAATATTATCGATACCGAGAAAAGCACGGTTCGCTTGGGGGAAGGCAGTAAGGATACCGGTGCGTTACATGCGGATGCGATCGCACGAGCTATTGCCGCCCTCCGTCGATGTCAAGAAGTAGCCCAGGCCTACAAAGTTGAGCGAATCCAAGCCGTTGCCACCAGCGCCGTACGAGAAGCGGTCAATGGTCGCGCCTTTATCCGGGCCGTAGAATCCGAACTAGGTCTCAAGATCAATGTGATTTCGGGTCCAGAAGAAGCCCGCCGCATCTATCTTGGGGTTTTATCTGGCATTGAATTTAACAATAGCCCCCACATCATTATTGATATTGGGGGCGGATCAACGGAGCTTATTCTAGGGAATGGCCAAGATCCTCGTTCCCTGAGCAGTACCAAGGTGGGAGCCGTACGTTTGACGGACGAGTTTATCACCACGGATCCCGTGAGTACTCGGGAGTTTGAGCGCTTACAGGCTTTTGTTCGTGGCACGTTGGAATGGCCGATTGAAGAATTGCGATCGCAGCTTTCCCCCGGCGAACATCCCACCCTGATTGGGACATCTGGCACCATTGAAAGCATTCTTAAACTGCACGCTTGCGAGGTAATGGGAGCCTGTCCCACCACCCTCCATGGCCATGTCCTGATCCTGGATGACCTGAATGAACTGATCCACAAATTGCGAAAGTTCAACTACGAAGAACGCTGCAAAATGCCTGGAATGACCGAGCGACGGGCAGAAATTATCTTATCTGGAGCCGTGATTCTGGCTGAGGCCATGACGTTGCTGAATTTAGATGCCATTACCCCCTGCGAGCGGGCGCTGCGCGAGGGAATTGTCGTCGATTGGATGATGAAACAGGGGTTAATCGAAGATCGTCTCCGCTATCAAGGCTCCGTCAGAGAGCGGAGCGTGATCAATCTAGCCCATCAATATCAGGTTGATCTGGCCTCGGCAGAGCGCATCGCTGACTTTGCCGTCGCACTATTTGACCAAACCCAAGGCTCTCTTCATCCCTGGGGGGAGGATGAGCGTCATTTGCTCTGGGCCGCCGCTATTTTGCACAACTGTGGACATTACATCAGCCATTCGGCTCACCATAAACATTCCTATTACCTGATCCGGCACGGGGGGCTGCTGGGTTATACCGATGCTGAAGTCGAAATTATCGCTAACCTCGCGCGGTATCACCGTAAAGGGCCCCCTAAAAAGAAGCATGAAAATTATCAAAACCTAGCCAATCGGACCCAGCGTCAGATGGTCGACCAGCTCAGTGCCATTCTCAAATTAGCCGTTGCCTTGGATCGACGGCAAATTGGCGCGATCCAATCGCTCCACTGTGATATCGATCCAGCCAATACCATCATTCTCCATCTCCAAGCCAGCCAGGCAGACGATGATTGTGCCCTAGAATTATGGAGTTTAGACCTGAAAAAAGCCTGTTTTGAGGCTGAATTTAACGTCACCCTGGTGGCACGACTGGCCGATTCAACCCCCCGCCCGGACTTGCAACCCGCATAGATTCAGCCCTACAGCTTGTGCAAACGGTTGTTGGTAAAGGGTTTAGGCACAGTTCCTGAGGGCAAGCGTTAAGAATTTCTAGGCTGGATCTGGCTGATTGCCCCTTGGATGACTAGGATTGAGATACAAAGCATAACTCCTAACCCAGCTAGCTGACATTGACATCGTTTCGTTGGTTTGACTAGGAGTTGCATCACACCTCATTTGATGTGGATGCTGATAAGCTTGAGTCTCATTCAAACTCTCGGTGTACTTATACAAAGTCAACAGAACAAGGAGCTGTTCATGGCCTCTCTACAGGAAGAACTCAAAGCTGGAATAGCTGCTCAACAACAAGGTCAACAGACCCAAGCCATCCAAATTTTAGAACGGGTGTGGCAAGCGGCGACGCCCGGTAGTTCGATCCATGTGCAGGCCCAAATGTATCTGATCATGGCTCATCAAAGCTGTGGGCAACTCGAACAGGCACTGATGCTTTGCCAACCCCTGGCCTCCAGTCCGATTGCCCAAGTTCAGGAATGGGCCACTCAGGTCTTACCTCAATTACGGCAAGATCAAGACAAACGTATCCCTGCCGCAACTGCACCTGCCGCAACCGCACCTGCCGATCCTCCGAGCCCAACTCCCTCCAAAAGAACGCGAGCCGCGATGGGCATGAAGCTAGCGATGGCCGGGATCGGTGGAAATCTGAGCTTAGCCTCGGGGGTCACCGTTAGCCTCCTGTTTGGGATGGTGCTGGTCCTGGTGATGGGCGTCTTTCTTATTTCTGAAAGTGAGAATCCAGCCCTGGGATTAGGGGCTTCTGTTGTCTTGACGTTAATCATCAATGCGGGGGTATTTTTCCTATCCCCTTGGCTGATGGATTGGACGCAACGGTGGCTGTATGGCACCCATTGGATCACCCTAGGAGAGCTCGAACATCTCAGTCCCGAGACCAGCCAAATTCTGCAAAGCGTTTGTGCAGAGAAGAAGCTCAAGATGCCTCGCTTAGGCATTATTGAAGATCAGAATCCGACGGCTTTTACCTATGGCTCGCTCCCCAACAGTGCTCGGTTAGTCGTTAGCCGCGGATTATTTACTTACCTGGATGAAGACGAAGTTGCAACGGTCTATGCCCATGAACTTGGACATATCGTCCATTGGGATTTTGCGGTGATGACCTTGGCCTCCACCCTAGTGCAAATTACGTATTTGATTTATACCTTTGCTCATCGGGCGGGTCGCAGAGGGGGAAGTAGTAAAGGAAAAGATGCGCTGCAAGCCGCTGCGATCGCAGCCTATGTTTTCTATATCATTGGCACTTATCTCGTTTTATATCTATCTCGAACTCGGGAGTATTTTGCCGACCATTTTGCCGCCGAAGTCACCGGAAACCCAAATGCCTTATCGCGGGCATTGGTCAAAATTGCCTACGGGATTGTTGAGGAAGGGCAGCGGTCCAAAGAGCCCAGCCGCTTGTTGGAAGGAACTCGGGCATTGGGGATCTACGATGCCAAGGCCGCCACTTCCTCGGGAACTGCCTATCGAGTGGCTTCTGACACCAGTAAAATTGGCCGCGTCTTTTTATGGGACTTATTTAACCCCTGGGCTTTTTGGATGGAGCTACAGTCAACCCACCCCCTGACGGGCAAGCGCGTTCGGGCCTTGAGCACCTATGCGGAACAGCTCGGACTGGACATTGAGTTTGATATGGGCCGAGTGGTTGGGGAAGGCCGACATTTGAATAAGCAGCGCCTTTATAGCCACTTCTTTCTGGATCTGTTGCTCTATGGGGCTGAATTTATTGGCCTAGCAGGGGGACTTATTTTAGGACTGGCCGCCGGAACGAATCCCATTACCTTCATGCTGATCGGATTGGGCTTAGGCATTCTAGCCAAGACTTTCATTATGTATCCTAACTTCGGCCAAGCTCCTCAACGCGATGTTCTCACCCTTATGTCTGATCCCTATGCTAGCCCCCTACGAGGACAGCCCGTCAGGCTGGACGGGCGACTGATTGGGCGGGGAGATGCAGGCTACAAATTTGGCTCAGATTTGAAACTGCAAGACAAAAGCGGCATGTTATTCCTCCGCTATTCCTCCCGCTTTGGTCCAATTGGCAACTTCCTATTTGGCATGTCTCAGGTCAAGGATCTGATTGATACTCAGGTCGGTTCTACGGGATGGTTTCGCCGCAGTATTGCCCCCTGGATGGATCTAATCCAACTCAGAACTGAAGGTGGACGCGTCATCAATAGCTATCATCGGTTCTGGTCGTTTATCTTTGGCGGCTTTTTCATCGTTCTGGGCCTTGTCTTCAACTTCCTGTTGCTCCCCACTTGGGTTTGAACACCTAACGGGCTATCTCTAGCTTGGATAACCCATTTTTGCTCCGGCATAAATCTTTGAGCAAAACAATCCAGATTTGTTGATCATGATCGCCCCTATCAAACGGCTCCCCAAACACCTGAGCATTGGGCTATGGTGTCTGATTGGCTTAGAAGTTGGGCTGGCCCTAGCCTACCTCATCACCATCTGGCGACAGCAATCCATGCCTGCTTGGCTAGATTGGAATGGGTTGAGATCCTTGCCATCTTTGATGCAGGCCGCTGCCTTATTTACCATTGGTTTGCTGGCGTTACTCTTACTCATCTTTCGAAATCGAATCCAACGTCCTCTTTCCAGGCTACTTCCTCTGTCTCTAGCCTCACTGTGCTTCTACGGTGCGGTTGAC
This sequence comes from Acaryochloris sp. IP29b_bin.137, assembly GCF_028285745.1. Taxonomy (GTDB): domain Bacteria; phylum Cyanobacteriota; class Cyanobacteriia; order Thermosynechococcales; family Thermosynechococcaceae; genus Acaryochloris. The sequence continues at coordinate 6,286 of NZ_JANQOP010000270.1, forward strand.
GAACTCACCAAACTCCACTTGCAATTGAATCAATACAACTGGAAGGGTATCTATATAACGATACTAATCGCCATTCCACTGATATGCTGGCGCGATCTAGATCGGTTGTGGCGGGAGCATCGCCCCATCGTGTTGTGGGTATTGATCGGACTGGGTATCTTCTTGCTCGGTGGATTTGGTGCCGAACTTATTAAGGAGAATTTACACACTGGGTTCTCTCCTGGAGCCCCGCTCACTTTGACAGAGCAAAACATGAGCCTACCGTTTTGGGTAGAACCTCTCAGAATTACATTGGAAGAGTTTGCTGAGTTGTTGGGTGAAACAATCATTCTTTTTGGAGTTGCCCAATTTGTCCTCAAACGCATCTCTTCTCAGGCTAATTGAGCTGCATGGAGCGATCCTGCCCCTCTCCCGCAGAGGTCCATTGACCTAGTAAGATAGGAAGGACCCGCAATGATTAAGAAACTGTGAAAGCAATTACTCTTCTTGGCTCAACAGGATCCATCGGTACCCAAACCTTGGATATTGTCGCTCAGTATCCTGACCAGTTCCGAATTGTGGGGATGGCTGCGGGCCGCAATATTGAGCTACTGTCACAGCAAATCCGGCAGTTTGGCCCCGAGATTGTTGCCATCGCTGATCCGAATCAACTACCCGAGCTGAAAGACGCCATTGCTGATCTTGATTCCCAACCCCAACTACTAGCGGGCGAAGCCGGCGTCGTTGAAGTGGCGGCTTACGGCGATGCTGAATCCGTTGTCACCGGGATTGTTGGTTGTGCCGGTCTCCTGCCCACGATTGCCGCCATCAAAGCTGGCAAAGATATTGCCCTTGCCAATAAAGAGACCCTGATTGCCGGAGGTCCGGTCGTTTTACCGTTAGTCGAGAAACATGGGGTCAAGCTTTTACCGGCTGACTCCGAACACTCTGCCATTTTCCAATGCTTGCAAGGGGTGCCTGCAGACGGCCTCCGTCGAATTATCCTGACTGCCTCTGGCGGAGCGTTCCGGGATTGGCCCGTTGAGAAATTACCAGAAGTTACCGTTGCTGATGCCCTGAAACATCCCAATTGGTCGATGGGGAAAAAGATTACCGTCGATTCGGCAACTTTGATGAACAAAGGGCTCGAAGTGATTGAAGCCCATTATCTGTTTGGTATGGATTACGACCACATCGATATTGTTATCCACCCTCAAAGCATTATTCACTCTCTGATTGAGCTGCAAGATACGTCGGTATTAGCCCAACTGGGTTGGCCCGATATGCGTTTACCGCTTCTGTATGCCCTGTCTTGGCCGGAACGGGTAGCGACCGATTGGGAACCGCTCGATCTGGTGAAGTCTGGGGATCTGACCTTCCGCGACCCTAACCATCAAAAATATCCCTGCATGCAATTGGCCTATGATGTCGGCCGGATGGGTGGAGCAATGCCAGCCGTGATGAATGCGGCCAATGAACAGGCGGTTGCCCTGTTCCTAGAGGAGAAAATCAGCTTTTTAGATATTCCTAAAGTGATTGAAACGGCTTGCGATCGCTATACATCGCACAACACGTTGCAGCCCAGCCTTGAGGACATTCTGGCCGCCGATCAGTGGGCTAGAAGAGAAATCCTGGCGATTAGCCAAACCCCAGCTCCTGCAGTTACTGCGAGTCCTCAACTGTCGACGATTTAGGGGTGAGATCTGTGGCTTGACGACCCAGACTGCAAGTGCTGGAAATAGCAAAGGGAACCGTTTGGGTAAACCGATATCGCTCATCAGCACGATGGACCTCAACATGGAGATGAGGACCACTACTCCAGCCGGAGTTACCGCTATAGCCAATAATCTGGCCTGCTTTAACCTGATCCCCAATCTTGAGATTGACGCGTTGGCGAAATCCTTGCTGTAAGTGGACATAGGCAGAGCGGTACCCGCCTTCATGTTCTAACCACACATGGTTAAAGCGGTGGATCTGCTCTTTACCGCCTCCCCAATCCGGGTACTTATCTTGCAAACTGATGACTCGACCAGCCCGCATGGCATAAATAGGCGTGCCAATCCCTGCTGCATAATCGTAGGCGTATTCCATCCGTCCGTTATGGGTGCGTCCTCGAATCCCTTGGCTCAATTCCCCCTGCCCCCAGAGCGGATGGCAAAACCCCTCCAACGGTGACGCTACAGTTGGTCGTTCATGAAGGACCAAGGACAATAATTGAGGGGTATTCGTGGGCTGAATTTGTATAGGGGGACGAGGGATCTCAGAGTGATGTTCAGCAATATCGGCCCCCCCTGTTTTACCGTTGAAGCTGATAAAGAAAGGGCTATAAGGATGCCTTAAAGCTAGAAACAGACTGGTTAAACCGAATCCCAAGGCGAGCAAAGCCACAAGAGCGGGGAAAGGCAGCGTTCGCAGATGTGAGGATGACGGTTGAGGGGCAGAGGGGCTGGGTTGATTTGAGGGGGGCGGGTTACTCATTCTTGGGCGCACAAAACGTATCCAACGAGAGGGGAGGCAGGTATTGAATAAGGCTGGTCTAATGACCGTCTTGTTTGAAAAATGGATGGACGTCTGCAGGCATGAAAAGCGTCGATTTTACAACTCAGATTCCGTTGCAGAATCATACGAATGCTGTTCATTTATTGAGACGTGAAAGAGAACGCTTTTGTTCAACCGAACTAAAATTAATTTGCCCCTTCATGGACAATTTCAAAACTTTTGTAAAGTAATTGATATAAGTCTTAGATTAAGTCAGTCTAAGACTTCCCTGGATTAGTCTCTGTTGGTAAAAATACCTATTGGAGCGTTAAGAAACACTTCAATTTTTATTTATAGGAATAAGTCATCCAGTACCATAAAGTTCCTGATTGCTGCGGCAAAAACCAGCACCAATTCTGTTTAGCATGATGTTCGGATAAGCCTTGGTGGTGTCAACCTTGCTCAGAAGCCGCTCAGAAGCCATTATTAAGAGGTAAATAAGGCCCCAGAGTCCATCCTCTGCTTTCCCTGCCGTCTCTGGTCAAGGGCGTTGTGTAAACGGTCGGCTAATTCTAAAGTCCGCCTGGACTCCAGAGCAGAACAATCTTTTTGGTGGGTTTGGATGCGATCGCGACCTTGTTGCTGAGCCACGTACAATGCTCGATCAGCTGCCTCGATCAGAATGGACGGCGCTACATTTTCATCGGGAACTTGGCTGGCAACCCCCAGGCTCACTGACACTGTATCACTGGTTGAGGAGGCAACATGGGGAATAGCAAGGGCTTCAATCGCGTTGCGAATCGCTTCAGCAACCTGAGTGGCACCCTCCAAGTCGGTATTGGGTAAGATAATGGCAAACGATTCACCGCCATATCGAGCGACACAGTCAGCTGGGCGTTTGGCAATCTTGGCAATCACTTGAGCAACGTCCCGCAAGCGATCCTCTCCCACTGAGTATCCATAGGTATCGTTAAAGGCTTTGAAGTGGTCAACTTCACACAGAATCAACGCTAGCGGATGAACGTCTCGACAGAGCCGATTCCATTCCGATAAGAAGGTTTCATCAAACCCGCGACGGTTACTCACCTGTGTCAAACCATCTATCGTTGACAACGACTCCAACCGCTGATGCACAGCTTCGAGCTGTGCTGACAGAGACTGTAAGTCACGATTCTTGGCCTCTAACTCGCAGAGTAACCCTTGACGCTCAAGGGCATACTGAATCGAGCGGCACAGATGGCTGTGGGTGAAGCGCCCTTTGACCAGATAGTCTTGGGCTCCTGCTTGCATTGCCTGGCGAGCGACTGCTTCATCGATATTTTCGCTCAAAATAATCAGGGGAATGGAGGGGAAAGCTTGATGAATCTGATCAAAGCGTTTCAATCCCTCTGTGCCGTTGATGCATAAATTAAGCAGGATTAGATCAATCGGGAGACCTGACTGCAGAAACTCAATACTTTCAGCAAGGGTAAAACAATGAAAAAGGTCGATTGGGAAATCATGGTTTTTACCGAGTGCTTCCCGGATGATTTCCACATCTTGCTCGTCATCACTAATGATTAAGATATTACGATGAGCGGTATGCATATTCCCAAATTCTCGATTAGAAGAAGCCGACAATTGACCTAAGTCAGTTCAAGACTCTTTCCGCGGTCGTACGGATAAGCGGTGAAGAACTAAACTCCTTATACCGTCATCAGATGGCCAAAAGCTTCAGTAATCCCACGTATCTTTAAGGTCTATAGGAATTAAAGTGGGTGCATGTCAATGACATTCGATTCTAAGTTAGGCCATCATCTGCTTTATGGGGCAGATTCAGCCAATATCGTTGTTCCAGCCAAAATTTTAGATAGTGCTACAGATGTAAGGGATATGAGAACAGCCTAATAGAGCTCTCAGCGGTAGATATCACTCCTTATGGAGGTCTAATCATGTTTCCTCTAACCCAAGAAGAAAGGCTAATCCTGACCAGGACAGGTTATCTTTTTGGGAAATTTTTAATTAATAAGGTCAATCTTATCGAAACTACATTTTTACAAAGCCAAAGATATAAGTGCTAATACTGTTAACTGCCTGTCATTAGAGAAAGATTTACTCAATCATCGATATAGATAAAATGTTGCTAATGTTGTGAACAGTTAAATACACTCCAATTTGGCGTTTTATGCTCCCCACAAGGGAATAAACTCCATCCCGTGAATTGAATCTGATTGTTCAAGATATCCAACAGGCTAAATTTCGTCCATCACCAAATCCTATATGATGGCGATAGGCTACCTAATACCCTAGGTTGGTGATTAGGCAAACATGAATCTCTTCATCTTTGATCAGAAAACAGCCATTCAAGGGAACTTGAAGATTGCCCTTCTCTCCTATGTTGTTCATGCATTTAGGTGAGGTATGGAAATTAGAGAATTAGCGATTTCCAATTGTGAGCGCGAGCCCATTCACATTCCGGGTTGCATCCAATCCTTTGGCGCTTTGATTGCGACTGACAAGCACGTTGAGCTTATCACCCATGTTTCCAGTAATATTGGCGATTTCCTGGGAACTTCTGCCCAAGAGGCTTTAGGCCAATCGATCAGTACGCTACTTTCAGAACGGGTGATCCATAATCTCAGGAATGTCGCGGGTCATCCCACCATTGAGTCTCAGCGAGAACGGGTGGGGACCTATCTGCTCAATCACCAAAACCTGGATATCAGTCTTCATCGCTGTGGGCCCCATTTTCTGATTGAAGTAGAGCCTGTTTCTCCGCAAGATCACCACAATCAAACCGCATTTGCTCAGGCAAGATTATTGCTAGCTCGTCTACAAGACGAAACAGCAACGGCTGCATTGTTGCAAATGGCAGTTAGAGATTTACAGCGGCTCACCGGATTTGATCGCGTTATGGCTTATCAGTTCCTACCGGATGGGGCGGGAGAAGTTGTGGCCGAAGCCTTGCTAGATGACGATTTAGAGCCTTATCTTGGCCTCAGATATCCGGCCTCAGATATTCCTCAGCAGGTGCGGGCCATTGCGCTGAAAATGCCGATTCGTGCGATCGCAGATATCCATGCCCCATTGGCTGACCTGATCGCCGCCGATCCGAATGCCGATCCCCTTGATCTGTCTCTCACTCAAGTTCGGGCCGTTTCTCCCATTCACTTGGAATATTTAGCCAACATGGGTGTGCAGGCGTCCATGAATCTCGCAATTATCGTCCGTAGGGGGCTTTGGGGCTTATTTGCCTTTCACCACAAAAGTGCCAAGCTACTCTCCCCTGATTTCCGGTCCACCTGTGATTTATTCGGCCAACTTTTTTCTCTCAAGTTTCAACAGGTGTTAGAAGAAGAACGGTTTAACGCTCGTAAACGAACCACCTCCGCTATCACCCAAGTGATTCAAGCACTCACCAATAGTGGCAGTTTTACTCAAACTGTTCAGGGCTTAGGTCAACAACTGTGCACCATGCTCTCTGCCCATGGTCTAGCCATTATTGCGCAGCATGAAATTGAAACCTTTGGAGATGTCCCTGCCCTCGGCCTGATTCAAGAACTGGTGGAACAGGTGCAAACCAATCCAAGTCCTGATTTAGTGCCTTTCGAAAACCTATCCCAGCTGAATTTCTCTAATCCAAATCAATTGAATAAAACCGCTGGTGCACTTTGTTTAGGGCTATCTCCGAGTGACCAAGTCTTCGTCATCTTCTTTCGCAATGAGATGATCTATGAAGTGCGATGGGCAGGGTCTCCTGAAAAAGATATTGTTGAAGGCCCCAATGGACCAAGATTGCGGCCCCGTGCCTCCTTTGCTGAGTATCGGGAAACCATCGCGGGGCAATGTCAGCCTTGGTCAAGTCTAGAATCGGAAGTTGCTCTAGAACTGCGCACTGGCCTTATGCAGTTGGCCATCAGCCAAGGAGAAGTTCAACAGCAGGAGTGGTTACGACAACAGCGACAACAAGATTTACTCATCGCCGAACTCAACCACCGCGTCAAAAATATTCTGGCCCTAATCCGCTCGATCTCCCGCCAGACTCGCCACTCGACGACTTCCATCGAAGAGTATACGCTTCTTTTAGACCGCAGAATTGCTGCCTTGGCGTATGCCCATGATTTAGTGGCGGGACATAGCCTAGAATGGCCCAGTCTCCACAACCTCTTAACGACAGAACTGCGGCCTTACCTGGCGGAAGCAGAACGGCAAGTTAGCATGACGGGCATAAACGTGGGCCTTAAGGCCAATTTTGTACCCATGTTTGCCTTGGTGATTCATGAACTGATTACCAATTCTGCAAAGTACGGTGCGTTATCCATTCCCACCGGAAAAGTTGATATTCGCTGGATGGAACAAGACGGAGGCCTTGCCTTTTATTGGCGAGAATCCAATGGGCCAGCCGTCTTTCCACCTAAGCGCAGAGGGTTTGGTCGCACGCTGATAGAACGAGCAATTCCGTTTGAGTTTGAGGGGGAGGCCAACATTCGATTCCCAGCCTCAGGGGTACAAGTCGATTTCTGGTTACCCACAGAACTAATCCTCTTCCAGACTGGTGAATCGGATGTACCGAACACATCCAGCCCGCCTTCGCCAGAGATAGAAGAGTCAGATCCTGCTTCCGGTCGTGTTCTACTGGTTGAAGACAATATGTTGTTGGCGTTAGAGATGGAAAACAGTTTGGGGGGGTTGGGGTTTGTCCGGGTAGATACTGCCCCTCGAGTTAAACTGGCCCTTAAACTCTTGAGGCAAGAGGAATACATCCTCGGCATTCTAGACATTAACCTCAAAGAAGAGAAGAGCTTTATCGTGGCTGAACAATTGCTGAAGCGGCAAATACCGTTTCTCTTTACCACTGGCTATGATTCCAAATTTACCATCCCAGAGGCCTTAGACCATGTGCCCAGGCTCAAAAAACCCATTAATGAAGATCAGCTAAATACTGCTATTCAACAACTCTTAGGGGAAACGGGGGACACCACTAGCTAAATCATCATGTCTGAAGAGGATTTTGAACTCTAACGCTTATCCACTTACGTTGTGGGTAGCCCCCAAAAATTTGAGCATTTCTTGCTGAGGCAGTGTTAACCCCTGGCAGTTGGCAAGGTTTAAGCCCTCGTATAACCGATCTGCCCGCCGTGTGTTCAGACATTCCTGCTGCTCAGGATGCCAAAGCTTCAGTTCTAACTCACTACTCGCTGTTGCCAAGGTTTGACCATCAGGGCTGAAGGCCAACGCTGTCACCCAGCTAACATGTCCTGTTAACTCTGCCAGGCATTGGCCGGACTCAACAGCCCATAACCGCGTCGTTCCATCTTTACTGCAGCTCGCTAAGGTTTGACCGTTGGGACTGAAGGCTACGCCCATCACCCAGTCTCGGTGTCCGTTCAGCACCTGTAAGCATTCACCGGACTCGGCATCCCAGACCCGCACCGCTTGATCCGCTCCCCCAGAAACAATGCGATCGCATCGAGGACTCCAGGCCACATACCAAGCCCAAAAACGATGGCCAACCAGCGTCTTGGTGAGACTGGCAGACGGGACATCCCAAATCTGCACAGCCGCTTCAAACGACCCCAGCACCACCTGCCGCCCATCGGGGCTCCAACTTACACTGTTAAGAAAGTGACCCGGCATCACTTGCACATCTTGTCCAGTGGATAGATCCCAAATCCGCCAAGTTCCATCCCAACTGCAACTGGCGAGCTGCTGCCCATCAGGGCTAAATTCAAGAGCTGAAATGGTGGCGCGATGCCCCATCAGGACTTGGATCACACTGCCTGATGCCACATCCCACAGGCGAATCAGCTGATCGCTACCCGCGCTTGCCACGAGATTTCCCTGGGGGTGGAATGCCAGCCCAAACACCCACCCCTGATGTTGCCAGTACGTTTTATATTCCTGCGTTTCCACCTGCCAAAAACGAACCGCCCCGTCAGTACTGCTGCTCACCAGAGTTTGTCCGCCTGGACTGTACCGAAGACTAAGGATACTATTCACTTGGGCTCGCCAAATTTGGAGGGCTTGTCCCCCCACATCCCATAAGCCAATCATCGGCTCATCGCCGCCACTGGCCAATAAATGTCCCTGGGGATGGCAGGCCAAGGCATAAATACAGCTTGTATGGCCGAGCAGGCGACGCTGACAGACTCCGGTGTCCAAATCCGTCAGACAAATGGTGCAGTCTAATCCAGCACTAACGATGGTGGAACTGTGGGGCAAAAAGGATACGGCAAAAATGGCTTGGCTATGGGGTTGAAGAACTTGGATGCATTGACCAGAGCTGACTTTCCAGATCCGAAGGGTGCGATCGCAACCCCCACTCACCAACCATTGACCATCCCCACTAAAGGCCACCGACCGTAACCAATCCGTATGGCCTTTGAGGGTCCATAAACATTGTCCCGTTTCCACATTCCACAGTTTGACCGTGGCATCATGGCTGGCACTGGCGAGAATCTGACCATTAGGGCTGAGGGCAATCGACCAAATTCCCTGCTCGTGCCCCTCTACGGCCTGCAGACAATCCCCCGTTGCCAAATCCCACACCCGCCAGGTGCGATCTTCCCCCGCACTCAATAATCGCTGACCATCGGGATGCAGAGCCACAGACCGCACACAGTCGGTATGTCCGGTGAAGATGCGCAGGCATTGCTCGGTATCTACCTGCCACAGGCGAATGGTTTGATCTTCACTGCCACTGGCTAGGCGAGTGCCATCGGGATGGAACGCCACAGACCAGACATTATTGGTATGCCCCTGCAACATGCCCACAGCTTGTCTTCGTTGCTTGGGGTTGCGGACATCCCACAAAAAAATCATATTGGCAAAATGGCCTGTCGCCAATTGGTCTCCCTGGGGATTAAACGCTGCGGTCACCACCTGGGGAAAGGCATTGGCAAAAGCCGTACCTTTGAGGTCAGCTCCCGCCATATTCACCTTGAGCAAAGCAGTATCGCGCAAATCCGCTTGCCAAAGGGCTAACTCAGAGAGATCTAAACCGGCTAAATCCACCTGTAATTGCACCAGAAGGTTAAGGCAGTTGCCAGCCGCATAGCCTGTTCGCTGTTTTAACTGGAGCAAAATAGCTCGCAATCGGGATTCGATGGCTGATGGTGTTTGGAACTCCACCAAGAGTTGATTGAGCACGGGTTGCAGAATGAACTGCCGCTGCTGCAGGCGAACCCCCTCTTTGGTTTGGGCTTTCAGGAGAGCATGACTGTGGAAATAGGCCAGTGGTCCAGCATTAGGGGGCACCGTTAAGTCTGGATCCACAAAGTTCTGGCGAATCATCTCGATAAACCGCTGCGTCACATATTCCATCAATACGGGCTGCAGGGTAAATTGAGGGACGCCCACCTCACCGCCCGATTGGGTCACGACACAGAGGGACCGTCGCCGTAGGGCCTCCATCGCTTCCAGTAGATTGGGCAAGGGGACTGGAAAAAGTAAATCTTGCCGCAGTTCAGCTAGGGTGACTGGATCTCGATTGATGGCTAGCCAATACATGACATCCTGTTCTAGTAGGGACAAGCGCTGAAACTGCTGATCAAGCAGAATCCGCAACCCGTTAAACACGGTTATCCCTTCGTCCAGAAAGGCTTGAATATCCCCAGCAAAAATGTCCTGAATGGCGGTTGCCACAATTTTGAGTCCCAAGGGGTGACCTTCGTAAAACTGGATGAGCTGTTGAAAAGCGGTGGGGTCACCGCTTAATCCTTTTTGGGTGAGCAGAGGAATCGCTTTTTCGGGTTCCAAGCCATGTAGGGCTAAGGCCCGAACAACAGGACCTTCTAGTTCTGCTAAGGTTGCGGGTTTCTCTCGGCTGGTCAGGATCAGACAGCTTTGGTGGGGCGTTTCACCGAGCGATCGCAACAACTCACCATACCCTTCATATTCTGGTTTATGTTGACCTGCATGGGCATGGGCACTCCCCGCCCCACTGGCTAACAGGGTTTCCCAGTTATCTAACACCAAGAGACAGCGATGCTGGCGCAGATAGGTCATCAATCGAGAGAGTAAGGATTGCAGCTGATTAATCGTTGTTGTTCCAGGTTTTAGGGACTGCAATAGATCAATCAGTAGATCCTCAATCGGCGGTCCATGCCGAAGGGACCGCCAAACGACGGCGTCATAGTCGGCCTGCAAATGCTTAACCAATTTGACGGAGAGCGCAGTTTTGCCAATACCGCCAATCCCTAATAAGCCCACTAATCGGCAGCGCTCGGTCCCCAGCCACTGACTTAAGGTAGCCAATTCCTGAATCCGACCGTAGAAGCTGGAAATATCGACGGCGTCGCCCAAATCGATCTGTTGGGTAGGAGGGGCTGTGGACGGCTGGGCTGGCGCAGATTCGGGACGACGAAAATCTTCGGCCTGTAGGGTAAGGGCAAAGGTCTCAAAGCATTGGGTTAAGGTGCGCTTATCTAATCCCACTGCTCCATCGAGGACCTTGGCAATGGTTTTAGCATCTAATTGGGTCCGGTCACTCAGATCTTGGAGCGTGTAACGTTCGTCTTGATTGTCCTGAGCTTCGCTGTCTTGGATGGCGGCGCGCAACCGTTCTAACCCAATGCTGGTCAGAACAACACCCCGTCTACGCCGTTGTGGTGATTGTGGCATCACACCATAGCACTTCTTCTATCAACCACCAGGGTATACCTATTCATTGGGTTGTGGTTCTCTCCATTACCGAGTCAAACGACCTTAGCCACTGGATATCCAATCTCATGCAAATCTTCAAACAAATCAGCAATCGACAGTACAGGATTCAACTGTTGAATAAGGGTGGGGGTTAGGGGTAGATGTTGGTAAATCTGCCGAATAGCGTTAATGTCAACCGGGCACTCATAATAGTCTTGAGCCCACTGTTGATAAGTGTTGGGTTGATGATCAAATATTTTGAGTAGCTCAATAGAACCATCTGGATCAGAACCCTCTGGAAAGTCAATAGAACCCCGCAGCCACTTCGAGTCTGTTGTCTGACACCAGGCACAAAAAGTCGTATCTTCGATTGCAAAAGCTGGTTCATCTAGACATGGTTTGAACTCAAGCGGGACATCGTCAAAAAGTCCAGGCCAAAGCCTGGGGGGTTCTGTCCGATAGGGACTCATCACCGATTCATGCGCAAATCCTTTGAGAAAACAGCCATAGGGATTAAACAATTCAAAGAGAAAGTCTCCACTCCCGTTGCGCATTGATCCGAGTTGTTCATTCTGGCTCCAATGGCCATCAAAAGAGTAATACCGATCCTCCCAATCGGGAGACAAGATGGCATCCAATACCGCTAGAGACTGCATCAGCCTCCTCAACTCTTTTACCCCTGGTAATGGGGAAAGGTTACGAGTAGAAATTGGCATCATGACTTAACTTCGCGAAGCTTATCCTGGACGCTCAACCAGAGTCTTTAGTCGCCAGCATATGAACAGTAAACCCATGCAATCAGGTTATGTCATTCGACCGTATACACAAGCTGAATATCAAGCTCATCATCGCAAGGTTCTCCAACAGTGTTTCATCGGTTTGATAATTTCAGGAGTTATCTTTGCGCTGGGACTATGGCTCACTAAGCGTTCTGTGGAATTGTCATGGACTAGTCAGTGGGGGCATATAAGTTGGGTGATCGGAGTGAGCATGCTGTTCAGTAGCGCTCCCTTTGTCATATTGTTTTTCAGTGCCATTGGGTGGCGGACAAAGCATTACTTGAACACCAAAGCCTGGGTTATTTCCTGGCATGACCAAATCGTAGGTAGCCTAGAACTTTCTCCAAAGGCGGGCGCATACGTCTTAACCAATATTTTGATTAATCCTAAATATCGTCGCCAGGGTTTGGGGCGTGCTCTTATCCAACAGGCAGCTCAAGATGCTCAACAGAAGATTTATGTTCGTTGTACCGAAGGTCTAATCCCTTTCTACACTCGATGTGGTTTCGTGCGTTTCTCGAAGACTCAAGCACCTAAAGCACTCCGTCGATATATGTTTGTTTTATCTCATCCGATGAGCTAACTGTTTGCCCGAGTTAGTCGACGTTTGGCGGCCTGAAGTGTTGGACAACTACCCATTTTTAAAGTGGATATCTTGGAGGCAAAAATGGATTACCTGAGTGTCAACCGAGAATCTTGGAATCGGCGGGCGGAGGTGCATTTTGTCTCTCGGTTTTATGACGTTGATGGGTTCTTAGCTGGCAAGTCATCCCTGACAGAAATTGAGCTAGCCGAACTCTCAAACTTATCTGGACAGAGACTATTGCACCTGCAGTGTCACTTTGGGTTAGATACACTCTCCTTGGCTAGAATGGGAGCCCTCTGCACAGGGGTCGATCTCTCTCCAGTCGCCATTAGTCAAGCATTGGAACTTAAGCGAAAAGCTAATCTGGATGCAACCTTTATCTGCTCGGATATTTATCATTTTGATCGAGGAGCAGAACCTCTATATGACATTGTATTTACCTCTTATGGGGTGGTTTGCTGGCTTCCTGAGCTGAGCCAATGGGCCGAAGTTATTGCAGCTAACTTAGCCTTGGGAGGCACTTTTTATATGGCGGAATTTCATCCTGTTTACGATCTGATCGCGGGTTACTCCTACTTTGAACAATCTGACCCAGATATTGAAGAAGAAGGCACCTATACAGAAAATAGTGGCAACTTAAAATCAACGCTTATCACTTGGGCACACCCACTCAGCTCTGTGATCAATGCTCTCATCAATGCCGGAATTGAAATTCGTTGCATCAATGAGTATCCTTTTAGCCCCTATCCTTGTTTTGAGGGGATTGAAGAGCGTGAACCCGGTAGATTTTACCTGCCTCATTTAGGACAAGACGTTCCCCTGGTTTACACGATCCAGGGTAGGAAAATTGCATAATCCCTTGCTGTTTGGATCAGATTTCCCTGCGGCTTATGGGGCTTTTTTCGCCACGATAAACACAGCTTTACCTTTGTCTGGCTGCCACTGATAATCCAGCTCAAAACGAGCATCCGTTAAACTATCTGCAAGTTCTTGCACCGTAAAGACTTTGACCAACGGGAAAATCCCAAAAACTTACCAATGGGGGCAATCCATTTAAACCAGGCCATCGTGTCACCCAAGCACATCGTACTGGTGACGAAAAGACCACCAGGCTGCAGCATGTCATACACCTTTGCCATCACCGCTGTCTTATCTTCCAGCAAGTGCAGGATACTCAGACCGAGTAACAACATCAAGGCTGTGATCGGGGATGTTCAACTCGTCAATACGGGCTTGTTCAAACGTGATGTTGTTGATATTTTGATCGGCTGCTCTCGTTTGGGCGATGTCAATCATATTCTTGGAGCAATCGATCGCTCAAATATGTTTCACATAAGGACCATGCACCATCGCAGTTGATCCAGTGCCGCAACCAATCTCCAAGATGTCTATATGGGGTTGGAAGTACGCCTACATCCGCTACAGGCTATTTCAAATAGCGATCCGCAATTTTGTCCCAAAATTTAGCAGACTGCCCCATATCCGTCTCCCTTTCAGTTGCCGAAGATTACTGCAAATGACCAACAGCGGATAGCTGCTGTCTTTATTCTAAATCCCCCACCAACCGACAACGACCTCCACCAATTTTCAGCTTTATCATCAGCAAAATGATTGGCAATGACAGCGCGACACCCGAATTTGATCCGGATCACCTGGATTTATTAAGTTCCTGATTAGGCTCCCGATCTTCCCTGGAGAGTCCTACTTAGGAACGCGATAGTGCAGGTATGCAATCCATTTGAGGAAACCATCATGTTTGCACCATTTGTGATTCAAATAGATCATATTCTCGGCCACCAACGCTTTATTCGGTTACGCGGGAAAGCAATCGCGATTCACATCCAAGTGATTAACCAGTTTTGCGATCGCATGGGTGTAGACCGTTCTTGTCGCCAACATCTGATTAAAACTGCCCATCATAACGGCCAAAAAATGGGGCTAATGATATAGTTCACCCCAAATGCTGCAGGGACGCCACTGGATCACCCATACCCTGGTCTTCCATCACAGCTAGTCTGAGATTGTCAGTCCAATATGGTTAGCATCTTATTGCATTTCCGTCTGGACCTGCTTCTCGACATGAATCGGCAAACCCAACTACTTCAGTATCTGCAACAGGAATTGGCACTCTCCCCGGATGTTCTATCCCTAGTTTCACGGTTTCAAGAACAAACCGCCCCCCAAATCCCCATTATTCTGTGGCAGTACGGACTCGTCAGTTTAGAACAACTCAACCAAATTTATGATTGGTTAGCGTCCATTTAAAGGATTCCGCTGCAGCCCTTCAGAGTGAGGGAAGACTCGGACCAAACTACTGGCGACGAAACAGGAGAGACTGTTCAATCTGGCAGATCTTTTTGCCTAGCTTCCCAGACTGAGGATGGTTCAGAATAACGATATAAGCTTCTGTCGGAAATTGCAGATGATTAACTAATTGCTCAATTAATTTTTTCGCAGCCGTTTCACTGGCCAACAACGCTTGTGTGCACACAATCCCCATGACGCAAAACCGCTTTTCTGGAAAGAGTTCAACGACTTTCTCGACCAGATAGGCTTCTCTTACCTGAGGATAGGTCTGCACCTGTTGAATCAGGGCATCTATTTCAGCCTGATCTAGGGTATGGGGTTTGAATTGATCATGCTCAAAGACTGTGGCTCTTTCGGTTCGGGCTTTTTGCAAGCGTTGCTGATGTCGTTCAGCTCGCTCAAGGTATTTTTGAGCTTGCTCAACCTGATCCAGCTGATGGAAGAAATCGGACAACAACTCACAGCCATCGATCACCCAATGGTTTCTCTGGTCAATCGCCTTTTCAATACAAGCAATACCAGCGGCATCTTTCTTCTTCAGCAGTACCTGGCCAAGGGCATAGTTGGCTGCCGCATGGTCAGGTTGTCTCTCTAGCACTTCTTGCAGTAAGGGCAGTGCTGCATCCTCATCCTTGACTTCCAGCGTATAGTAGGCGCGTTCCCAAGCCTCTTGGTCTGTAAGTTGACGCGCCTTGAACGCTTGCTCCAAGCCGTCTAGCTTGTCCTCCATATCGGCCAGATAAGCAAAGCGTTGTCGCCAAGGGGTAGCAGCAGCAACATACCAATCTCGATCAAACTGTTGCACAAATTCTTGAATCGTATTGCCCAACAGCATTTGGGCTGCACTGGTTTGGCGATGGTCGAGTCTAAATTGAGGGTGTGCGTCGGACATCTGGTATCCGAGGGACTCTAGTCGATCTGCCAGACAGGGATGGGGATCTTCGTGATCGGTCCGCTCCTGCAACCCTTTCTGTAACCACTTTTGACCCTGTTGTAGATTAACGGTCTGGGACAAACATCTCAGCATATAAGAATACACATTCTTAGGTGGATCAGGCTGCTGACCCACTTGGTCATAAACCCCCGGCCAAAATGACTCATCTAAATATTTGGCCTTAACTTCTATATGAATCAAGGCTTCTGCCATACTTTGGGCACCCATCAGCTGGGCGGCACATTGATCCGCTTCGTATTCATTGATGCGAGCAAGGGCGAACGAATAGGCATTAAAGGTCGGCCAGTACCACTTCAAAAATGTGTTGAAGAACAGCGCCGAGCCCACCTGCCTCCTCTGATGTAATCGCTCGTAAAGTTGCATCCAGGTTTTGCGAATCCGATAAATCCAGGCTGCAAATCGTGAAGGGTTGCCCGATAGATGTCCGAACTCGTGGGCAAGGACGGCTTGAAATTGCTCCAAAGATAATGATTGCAAGAGCGGTAAGCCTAGCAGCAAATAATTTTCCTGCCACCCCAAAATACCTAAGCGAGGGACTTGGACCACTGCTGCATTAAATTCCGCAGTCAATAAGATGTTGTGGAGTCGGGGGGCTTGCAGCTTTTGGGTCAACTGATCCACAAGGGCAAAAAGTTGAGGAACTTGCTGACGATTTAACGTCACCCCGTCAGGCTTAGGAAAAGAAATCCATAAGGATTTCAGCATCAAACCTGTGACCGCTATCAACACAATCAGGATTTTGATGGCGTGGGAATCTAAGCTTTGGCTAATCACCATCAGCCAAACCATAAACCCGATTAGCGCCAACAGTCCGGCCAGCATCAAAAAGATGTAGGCATATCCTAATGCTGCATATAGACCGACTCGCAGACGGTAACCTTGTGGATTTCGTTTAGAGAACGCTTCAAACTGTTGAATAAGCGCACCGAACTGGTCTTGAGGCTGTTCCATGAATCGATCATTGTGCAAGCAAGGCAGCGACTAAATCACAAGTTCGATCCGTTGGTATTTAGCCCATAGTTAGTATTGACCGCGGAACTATATTTTCTATAGATTTATACATTTTAAAACAAGCCAATTGAGTCCGTATTTTTACGGATAAAAATCTATTAAATTTCTTTGATTTCCTGGGTCAAAAAATAATTTATCCAAGTTAAGAGCACGCAAATTAATTAGCAGTCTAATCAGTGGATTTACGATTGCTAACTTAGGCTGCAAGCTGTAAGAATAGAAGGTAAAAATGCTTTTGAGCCCTAGTTATTTATGTTGTCTGAATAGTCCTATACAATCTGTCAAATTCATGATGATGCAGGGAAAACTCTGAACAACAGGGTCACACTCAAAGTATTCGAGACAAAACATTTCATCAGATCTAGGAAAAGTGATTAAGTTTAGTCCCTCGGGTGTCCTATCCCGCCATCACCAACTCATTATTGAGCTACAAGGTGGTTTAGACCTTTTAGTGATCCTCAGTCTTTTATGGGGAATGACGTTTGTCTTTAATCCTCCGATCACAAAATCACTGCTCTATTTCAGCTTATTGCTAGCGGTTTTAGTCCCCATTACCTTCCGTTTAATGGGTCTTTATCAGGTGCAGCGGGATGCGGACTACCCCAAGATATGGTTAGGCTGGGGAGTCATTGCTGCCCTAGTGCTACTTGTCAGCATCCCCAGCCGGACTACATCCTACTTTCTCAGTCCAGTACTAGGGATATGGTTGGTGATATCACCCCTGTGTCTCAGTTTGATGCATTTCATCACTCGCAGTTCCCTACAGCAAGTTCAGGCCTCCGGCAGCCGGACCGCTATCATTGCCGGAACTGGCGAAGTAAGTCAGCAGGTCGCTGATCGGCTCTATAACAATCCGCAAATGGGTATCAAGTTCCGCGGATACTTTGCCGATAAGGATAACGGACTAAGAACTGAACACTGTTACCCGTTAATTGGCTATTTGGACGAACTCCCTGATTTTGTCCGCCGTTTTCGGATTGACGTGGTCTACCTAACCCTGCCGCTGAGCGAAGAAGAGGCGATTTCTAGACTTATTTTGGCGCTGCAGGATACGACCGCTTGCGTCTATTTTGTCCCAAATTTGATGATGCTGAACTTGATGCAGGCCCGGGTTCACACCTTAGATGGACTGCCAATGATTGCGGTTTGGGAAATCCCCTTTTCCCAGATTCAAGCCGGGTTGAAGCGTAGTATTGATTTTGCGATCGCAGCTCTAATTACCATCGCTATTTCTCCCCTGATGTTCCTGATTGCGATCGCCGTTAAGCTTTCTTCTCCCGGCCCGGTTCTGTTCAAGCAGCAGCGCTACGGCCTGAATGGCGACAATATTGTGGTTTATAAGTTTCGCTCTATGAAAGTGATGGAAAATGGGGCAAAAGTCACCCAAGCCACTCAGGATGATCCACGCGTGACCCAAGTCGGTGCTTTTTTACGGCGAACGTCCCTCGATGAACTGCCTCAATTTATCAACGTGCTGCAGGGCCGCATGAGCTTAGTCGGTCCCCGTCCCCATGCCGTCGCCCACAATGAACATTACCGGAAACTGATTCAGGGCTATATGCTCCGTCATAAGGTGAAGCCTGGTATTACGGGCTGGGCTCAGGTGAATGGTTATCGAGGCGAGACTGAAACCCTGGACAAAATGGAAAAGCGGGTCGAATACGATATCCATTACTTAAACCATTGGTCTTTGTGGCTGGATATCAAGATTATTCTCCGTACCGCCCTCGTCTTCTTCAATCACCAAAACGCTTACTAGCTCTGTTAAGTTTTGCTGTAAATCGTTCCGGCAGACAGGCACCTGCGTTAAGCTTGCACCCAAAAATGCTCCCTATGACAACAGCTTCATCTCCAAAGCATTGGTTGGCCTTAGGGAAGCTCGGGACCCGTGACCGTGAACGGTCCCATCACAGTCCGGTTTTACAAGCACAACTCACACAGGCATAGGGATGAGCACGTTAGCCAATCGCTACAAAATTATCAAGAATCTCGGCGCAGGTGGATTTAGCCAAGTCTACTTGGCCAAGGATTTACAGCGGGATGATCGCCGCCGCTGTGTTGTTAAACAGCTACAACCTAAATCGGATGATCCCTTCACCGTCAGAACCGCCAGACGTCTGTTTAAAACGGAGGTTAATGTTCTCCAAAAGCTGGGAAACCATGACCGTATCCCCCAGCTTTATGTCTCCTTTGAAGAGAATCGACAGTTTTATTTAGTCGAACAATATATTACGGGCCAGGGGCTGAGTCGGGAGCTGACTTGGTGGCATTGGACCGAGGCCAAAACCGTGGCCTTTTTGCAGGATATCCTGGAAACCCTGGCATTTGTGCATCGCAAACAGGTGATCCATCGGGATATTAAACCTGAAAATTTGATTCGACGCGATCGCGATCAACGTATCGTGCTGATTGATTTTGGTTCTGTCAAAAAACGTCAACCCGCAGACTATACCGCCATTGTGGGGACTCAAGGCTATATGCCCCCCGAACAGCTCCTTGGTAAACCCCGTCTGAATAGTGATATCTACGCAGTAGGTATGATTGCGCTGCGGGGACTTACGGGGATTGATCCGGCCAAAACTGCCTTTCCCACGGACCCAGATACAGGTGAGTTTCTCTGGCAACATAAGACCAATGTTAGCCCTGAATTAGCCCAAGTCCTCAACACCATGGTCCGCCAAGATCATCGTCATCGTTACCCTTCAGCCCAGGAGGCGCTACAAGCGGTGAGTCAACTGGGTGAAGCTTCAGCCCCCAGTCGACGGCGTTTACTGCAAGCAGCAGGCTTGAGCGTAATGGGATTGCTAGGGACAGGCATGGCCTATCCTGCGCTCAGCCAGGAACTTCCCAACCGCAAGCCATCCGCTTCTTTCCCCGCTACTGACCTCCTCTCAGGGGATACATCAACTGCAGAAAAAAAGGCATCTGCAGAGAAGCAGCCCGATCCAGTTACCCAGTCTATTCCTGCTCAGGAACAAGAAGCGTCCCAGGCATCGCCCGCGCTAGCCACTGCTCCCCAACGCCTCGACAAGCAAGAACTTCTTCGTCGATATGGCTCCTATAATGAATGCCGCAAAATCGCTAAAGCTAACGGCATTAAATTTAGCACCACCCCCACCTGGGATAAATTGGTCTATGCCTTTAGCTATTCCGAGGCGCTGCAGCAAATAAGCCAAGTCTATCTTAGAACCTATCCCAACCCAGCCCTAGCGGGCATCACCGTTGAGCTAACCTTATAGAATCCATTTGAGATCTTTTGCCTAATACGCGAAACTGCCAGAAGCGTTCTATCTCAATGGTTATGACCTACTCAAGCAGTCTGACTCTCGTTCTAACGGATTCTGGGGTCTATTAGAATTCAAGCCTATTGAGGGTTTTGAGAATCTACATCTCCTTTCACTGTAGAGTCATTGGGCACTCT
>NZ_JANQOP010000277.1 GCF_028285745.1 Acaryochloris sp. IP29b_bin.137
TGATTCAGATCGCCAAACCTGATACTGTCTGGGTTGATGCTTAAAGATGACAAGCAGAGGTGATTCATGTAATCTTTACGCGATTCATGCAACAAAACCCATAAAACCTGGAATTTGGGCAAAGCGTTGGGGGCCTAAGCCATATGCAAGAATGGCACCTATTGAGCATCTGTTGACGCTGAGAATATCAATACAGTTGTCAGGACTAAAGTAGAAGCCATTTTTACCTTCTGGAGTAGCCAGAGAATTTCATAGTTTTTGGATACTCTCTATCATAAAGGCTAAAACGAAGTGGTTGTAGGTATTACACCCTGCTGCTGTCTTCCGGTCTTGGAAAAGTGTATCGGGATTCTCTTGCCACCTTTGGAGAACGGCTTTTGATTGGGGAGAGAAAGTAGCTGACTGTACAGCTTCCCCAAACAAGGGTTGCAAAATCTGCTCATCTTGTTTGGAAGGATGACAGATAAGCCAAAAATAGCCAGTACTCATATTAAGTGATACTTGAACCGTCTCATGGGAGCGTTATTCCAACAGAAGTCTGTTCTATCACAACTTTAAAGTTTGTGCGTTTTTACTCTGACTTATTCTAGAGGGGACCGGGCAACCCATCCCACTCAGCCCAACGTCTTTCGAGGCAAGACCTATGACTGCTCAGATCACCCCTTCAACAATTCCAGCGTTAATCACAGCTCAACGGGACTTTTTTGCCACCGGGCAGACTAAAAATTACGACTTTCGTGTCACCCAACTGCAACAACTGCAGCAAGGGATTCAGGATCGTGAGGAGGCTATTATTGCGGCCATTTATGCTGATTTAGGTCGACCTGCTTTGGAATCCTATTTTGAAATGGCACCGTTGTCAGAAATTAAGTTGGCTTTGAAGCAGTTGAAAAATTGGATAAAGCCTCAAAAAGTTGCGGTTGGGTTGGGTGCCTTGCCAGGTTCGGGTTGGATTCAGCCCGAACCCCTAGGCATTGTCCTGATTATTGGGCCTTGGAACTATCCATTTCAGTTGATTATTTCTCCCTTAGTGGGTGCGATCGCAGCCGGGAACTGCGTTATTCTCAAACCTTCAGAGCATGCTCCTCACACATCTACAGTAGTGGCAGACATGATCAGCGCTATGTTTCCTAAACACTATATTGCGGTGGTTGAAGGAGACGTAGCTACCAGCCAACGCTTACTGGCAGAAAAGTTCAATCATATTTTATTTACAGGAGGGGCTGCCATTGGCCGAGCCGTGATGAAGGCGGCGGCAGAACACTTAACGCCTGTGACCTTAGAGCTGGGAGGCAAAAGTCCTTGCATTGTCGATACCGACATTCACGTTGAACATGCTGCTAGACGGATTGTTTGGGGGAAGTTTATCAATGCTGGACAAACTTGTGTTGCTCCCGATTATTTACTGATTCATCGCACCATCAAAGCAGACCTGTTAACCTATCTCCAACAGGCAATTCGCGATTTTTATGGGGAGAATCCTGCGACTAGTCCTGACTATGGTCGGATCATTCACCAGCGCCATTTCAATCGACTAACTGCCTTCCTAGATAATGGCCACACGGTGATCGGTGGGCAAGCCAATCCTGAAACCCGCTTTATTGCGCCCACGTTATTGGATAACATCACCTGGGATGATCCCATCATGCAAGACGAAATTTTCGGGCCGATTTTACCGATATTGACCTACAATCGTCTGGATGATGCCCTGGCTCAAGTAAATGCTCACCCCAAGCCCTTGGCCCTATACTTTTTTTCTAGAAATAAGCAAAAGCAACAGCAAGTCCTCAGTACAACCTCTTCAGGTGGCGCTTGTATCAACGATACGGTACTGCAATTTACTCAGATTACCCTACCGTTCGGGGGGGTAGGCCAGAGCGGCATCGGTAGCTATCATGGCAAAGCCAGTTTCGATACGTTTTCTCACCGCAAAAGCATTTTAAAAAAGGGCTTCTGGGTGGATGTGAGTTTTCGATATGCCCCCTACACCACTAGAGGTTTGAATCTTGTCAAACGTATCATTACCTATTGAAGCGCGATAGACATTGGCTAACTGCCCCCGACCCCAATCGCATGTTGGTGGGTAAGGTAGGACCAGCTTATCGATTGGGGAGATGCCAAAAATGATTAAGGTATGACTCATTGCAAGTATGTGGGAATGAACCTACATGCAACTCATCTAAAAACCTTATGCAAACAGAAACGGCAATGAAACTCCTAGAATAATTGAACCTGCGCCTAAAATCAGTGTCCAGAAGCGATGGTAGCTATCTACCTTTCTACCCGTCTCAGTTTTTAACTGGGTTAGATCAATCCAAGGAACAATACCGCGCCTGAACCAGCCCGTAACATTAACCGAATCTCCAATTAAGTCTTTAACCTGGCTGAGTCCAAATAACAGATTACCAAGGGAGCCAAAGCGAGAGGAATAGCGCAGATACATGAGCCCGGTTGGATCCTGTAGTTTTAGATCAGATCCAAGTTTAGACCCAGCATCTCCTCGACCAATTAAGTTACCTGTCAATTTCACGGGTTGCCCTCGCAGAGGGCTGGCATAAGGATCAGACATCAGCGTTATCACATCTGCAGCAGGGGGTCGAAGAATATCAGGAAACATGACTGTCAGTCGGATCAGCGTACCAATCCCAAACCCAATGAAAGCAGGTGAAAACATCCATATTTCCCCATTACCACCCATGGCTGAAATGGTTACCCCTAGTAACAGCCCTAGTCCACCTCCAACCATAGGGGCAGCGTAAAGCAGGACGTCAAACGCGAAGTTGCCATACAATCGGCGCTTATTTAAACGCTTTCCTTCACCCATCACGCGACCCATGTCAAATTGCATCGGGAGACCTAGCTGTTCTGCATAGGTACTCAACGCCCGGACCCGCTTACCCGTCAGCGGATGAGTGGAATTAAGTTCCATCCACCATGCCCAAGGGTTGAACATATCCCATAGGAAAATTCGGCCAATTTTGTGGGGTTCTGAAGTGATTTGATAGGCTGTCCCCGTCGATGTTGCTGCTTTAGTATCGTAGATTCCCAATGCCCTTGTTCCTTCAATTAATCGGCTCGGTTCTTCCGAGTGCTGCGCTTCTTCGACGATTCCGTAGGCAATCTTCACTAGAGCACGGGACAGGCCATTTGGATTGCCTGTGACCTCTGCGGCAAAGTGATCGGCATAATATTCCCGTGTTCTGGACAGGTAGAGCAGCAGATAGGTCCCGATAGTATAGAAGATATAGGCTGAGATAGCTGCAGTTTCAAGCGCATCTTTGACTTTACTGTCTCCTTTACCGCGTCCCATTCGTCTGGCAAAGGTATAGAGCAGATACATCAGCTGCACTAGCGTTGAGGCCAGAGTCATGACTGCAAAGTCCCAGTGAACAATGTGACCTAGCTCATGGGCATAAACTGTTGCAATTTCATCATCATCTAAATAGGTGAACAGCCCTTGGCTGACCACTAAGCGAGCACTGTTTGGGAGAGAACCGTAGGTAAAGGCCGTGGGATTTTGATCATCGATAATTCCCAACCGAGGCTGCTTAATCCCTTTTTGAGAGCAAACCCGTTCAATGATATGGGCTGACTCAGGACTCTGGCGTTTAATCTCTGCTAATGATACCCAGTGAGTCCCGTATAGCCACCGCTGCACCATATCCATGATCAGCGGTGACAAAAAGAACATCGCCGTATTGAAAAGGAGCGTCACCCCAACAGAAATGCCAAACCCAGTAACAGGGTGAGCACTATCAAGAATCAAAAATATACTCATCGCTAGGGCAAGCACCATGCCTAGCAACAAGGTCAGTGTCACCCCAGATGCCAACGAGAGACTACTGGCCACGCCTTTCATCGCTAGTTTGGGCACTACACCAGCTAGTGCCCGTCCTGCCTTGGGCATGGACTTGGAAGTTGTTTCGTTCGATTGATTGTCAGTATCTAGGTGGTCTGAGTTGTGTATGGATCTATCAGACTGAGTCGCTCGTCTAAGTGCTGGCAGTGCCTGTTGGGCCCACATCTGTGTTTGGAGATTCTCACTTTCTTGCAATTGCTCACATAAGGAGAGTGCTTTGTCTAAGCACCCACTATTTTGGTATGCCTTGACCAATGCCATTTGGGCCTGAAAGTATTCTGGGGAATGCAGCTCAGAGTTTTCCTGACAAAATTCTTCTAACAGACGTATGGCCTCTGGATAACGTTCCTGTTTGAGTGCTTGTAAGGCAGTCTGTAGAGATTCTGAGTGGGATGACATAATAGAAATTGACTGAGTGAATCTTGCGATCCACCTACATTTTTAATGATTTACATGTTATTAGGGTGCCCGTAATAATTGATTATTTTCCAGTTAGGGGATATAAAGGCTAAGAATTCAAGGAGATCGTGGCGGATTCAGCCGTTTTCTTGCAAGGTGGTCTAATCTCCCCCAGCCCCAATTGCATTTTGACGGGTAATGGCGAAGGGCCAGCTAATTGAGTCGGGGGGATGCCAGAAATTTTTATAGGCCAAGGCCATTTGTTTAGCCGCTCGCTCAAAGGGAACTTGCCCCGTCGCAGTTCCTAAACCTGGACAAGCAACACTGCGAATTTGTTGCGCATGGGATTGGTTGTGATGCCAAATGGCTAACAGCATGGCCCACATCGCTTGGTAGACATTATCGGTAGTGGCAATTGACATGGGCACGCGCATCGTTGGCGTATGGGCTAGAAAGGGATGCTGGGGATGATGAGTGTCAATAATCAATGAGGTGCCAACAGGTTGCTCGCCTCGAAATTGCCGAATGATATGGGCTTGTACTCGATCCATCAAATCTAATCCAAAGTACCGGGTAATGGCTCCATCGACGCCACCATCCATCAAGCCAAACGAGTTGCCAGCACTCACCATGCAGTCATAGTTGGGGAGATCCTCAAACCGACCGTTGATGACTTCGACCTTGGATTGCCCTTCGAATTTGAGCCGCCATTGCTCACACAGTTCAGGAATAGGATCGACCAGTATGGGTTGTAAGTCCTTAGACTACATATATTTCTCCTGCCGACTTAGCAGCCTCTGGGTGGATAGTAGAGAATGGGACCAACATCTTCAGACCACCAGCGAATCCAATCTTCATAGAACTTGAACGTTTCTTCAGTTCCACAAAAATCATGGGGAATGCTAATTCTGGCTCGCATCCAGTTTCCCTGTATTTCTAACGGCTCGATACCATAGTCTTGGCCCGATAAATCTGACTGCAATGTGAAAAGTGTGGGACTAGAAGCACTAGGGGTGGACTTCAGTGGGATAGAAGTTGAAAGTTGTTCTCGCTTGTACAAGTAACCCCTGTTGCTTGTTTGGGCATTATCCACAGGTTGAAATAGGTCTCTCCAGTATTGGACGACCAGTGGATATTGTTGTTGAAAATGGTCTTTTCTCACCCAGGCCGTTCCATCACGATCGCCTTCGGGATGCGCATATTGAATCTGAAACCATCCCTCAGGTGTTTCTTGTAAGATGATAAAGGCATAAGTTTCATAGGACGTCTGCACCATATTGGGCTCAAACTCTAAAAATTGGGCTGAAGAGCCGGATAGATCGACGACCCATTTCCCCGTTAGCACCGCCCAAGGGGGGCTTTGAGCAGACTGATGCAAGGGTAAGCACAGTCGATTTAACCACTCATATCCAGGATTATGGACAGGTGTATTGCTCACAAAAGCCTGTGAGGGGTTTTCGACCAAAAAACCAATGCCCCAATTGGGCAGTGCAGGTCTAGAGTTGTAAACTTCGTTCTTTAACTGGGACGTGGTCTGTGATGAGCTGTGTTTCCAGGAGCAGTGTATTACGTCAGCCTCTGTTGCTATTGCAACAGGAGCAGGTGGTTTCTCGACTGTTTTTGCAGGGACAGGAGTTTGAGCTAGATCCTGTTTACAAGCAATGGTGAATGATGCCAAGCCCAGTAATAGCCACATATGGCATGGATGGTGGTTTCTCGCTAACAGTCTTGGCATCTGGTCTAGTGCTTTACTGAGCAATGCATGGAGACAGCATTCTTCTCAGGGAGTTACTCTAGTTCCGTCTCACCTTCCTCATCAGAAAGATCTTCGGGGGGCACTAAAGCGACTGCAGCAATATAGTCATCTTCATCCAATCTTTGGACTCGGACGCCAGTGGCTGCGCGAGACTGGGACGAAATATCTGTTACCGCTTGTCGAATCACAATGCCTCGGCTAGTGACCAACATCAGTTCGTCTTCAGCATTGACGATGCGCAGTGCGGCTAACTGATCAGGCGTCTTCAGCTTTTTGAACTTGGTTGCGGTGACGCCTTTACCAGCCCGATTTTGCAGCCTGAATTGAGCAACAGGTACTCGCTTACCAAAGCCATTGGTGGTAATAACCAATACCCAAGGTCCTGGCTGTTCGACGGTTTCAGATTCTTCTTCGTTGCCGTCATCCTCAACTAAAACATCTGGATCATCTGTCTCTTCATCGTCTGCATCCGTTGCGTTGCCTAAGGTCTCCACAACAGCGCTGGATAGAATATCCATACCGATAAATTCATCGCCTTCTCGCAGGCGCATGGCCCGTACCCCTCGCGTAGCTCGTCCCAAAGGCCGTAGCTGTTGATGATCCGCTCGGAAATGGATGGACATGCCTCGGCGAGAGCCAATGACGATACTGTCTTCTGCTCGGGTTAACCGCACCCAGCGCAGCAAATCTCCTTCTTCTAAGGAAATCGCGATTAAGCCATTGGCCCGAATATTGCTGAAGGCAGCTAAAGCAGTTTTCTTGATGAAGCCCCCGCCGGTCATCATCACTAGATATTCGTCTTCGCTAAATTCGCTGACGGGGATGACGGACGTGATTTTTTCTTCTCGCGGAATGGGTAAGAGCTGGACTAAAGGTACACCCCTGGCCGTGCGGGAACTGACGGGGATTTGATAGGCACGCAGGCAGTAGACGACGCCGCGATCGCTAAAAAATAACACGCTGTCATGGTCGCAGCAGCCGAAGAAATGCTCAACCGCATCATCTTCCTTGATTTTGGCACCCGCTCGGCCTCGGGTGGCACGGCTTTGAGCATTAAAGGTATCCACGGGCATCCGCTTCACGTAGCCCTGTTCTGTCACCAAAATAACGGCCTGATCGTTGGCAATCAGATCGATGTCGTCCAGATCAGCCAGATTGGCCTCAATTAAAGTCCGGCGAGGACTGGCAAATTTGGCTTTGAGTTCAGTGACCTCCGTTTCGATAATTTCGAGTACCCGTTCGCGACGGGCCAGAATATCTTCCAGGTCAGCAATGCGCTCTTGCAGGTCTTGGTGTTCTCGCTCAATCTTTTCAGCTTCTAGGGCCGTCAGTCGGCGGAGCTGCATTTGCAAAATAGCATCAGCTTGGGTTTCGGACAGGCCAAATCCGTCCATCAGTTCTTGGCGAGCAACGGCAGAATCAGCTGCTTGCCGGATTAGCTGGATCACAGCGTCTAAATTGCCCAAAGCGATTAGCAATCCCTGCAAGAGGTGATCGCGTTCTTGCGCTTTACGCAATTGATAGCGAGTGCGACGCATAACCGCGTCTTCCCGGAATTCCAAAAAGACGCTCAGGAATTTCTTTAAGCTGAGCAGTTGGGGATCACCGCCTACTAAGGCCAACATATTGGCCCCAAAGTTACTTTGGATCGGAGTTTGTTTATAGAGATTGTTGAGAACCACTTGGGGATAGGCATCCCGCTTGAGTTCAATCACAATTCGCATGCCGTCGCGATCGCTTTCATCGCGAATATCCGAAATGCCTTCTAAGCGCTTGTCATTAACGTTTTCCGCAATCCGCTCAATCAGGGCGGCTTTATTCGTCTGAAACGGTAACTCCGTGATGATAATGGCTTCCCGATCAGGACGACCAGACTGTTCTAGGGTCTCAATTTCAGCCACGCCTCGCATTGTAATCGAGCCACGACCGGTGGTGAATGCTTCTTTAATCCCAGCGGTTCCTAAAATCCGACCTCCTGTGGGGAAATCAGGACCTGGAATAAACTTCATCAGTTCCAGATCAGTAATCTCGGGATTGTGAATCAGGGCCACAAGACCATCCACCACTTCTCCCAAATTATGGGGGGGAATGTTTGTCGCCATTCCCACTGCAATTCCCGATGAGCCGTTGACTAAAAGTTGAGGAATGCGAGCCGGTAGAACCAGAGGCTCTTGCTGGGACCCATCAAAGTTATCGCCAAAATCTACGGTTTCCTGCTCAATATCTGGGAGTAGAGAATCCGTACTCAGGGCCTGCAAGCGACATTCGGTGTATCGCATGGCAGCAGGCGGATCGTTATCAATAGAGCCGAAGTTGCCATGTCCATCAATCAAGGGCATGCGCATGGAAAAGTCTTGCGCCATTCGCACTAAGGCGTCATATACCGCCGTATCCCCATGGGGATGGTATTTACCCAGAACTTCCCCAACCACACGGGCACATTTACGAAAAGGGCGGTCGGGCGTCAATCCCAACTCATACATGGCATAAAGAATGCGTCGATGGACCGGTTTGAGGCCATCTCTGGCATCTGGCAAGGCCCGACCAACAATGACGCTCATGGCGTATTCCAAGTAGGAACGGGACATCTCATCTCGTAGATCTGTGAGAATAATCCGCTCCTGCATTGGATCAGAGGAGAAGGTCATATAGTTTGAAAAACTCCTGAAAACATCCTTAGTCGGGAAATAGCGTTATCAATAACGACTTACCATTAATATCATTAAAAAATTGAGCTATTTGCCCCTGATTACAGCAGTTATTCTATCATGTTTTGATACCTAACAGCTTCATTTGCAAAGCTACCCATAGTGTGCAAAGCGGTTGCCTAGTGAAGCTTTCAAAGATAGCTGTCCGACGGAATACTGACCCATGAAGAAATTGACCTGGCATCGATAAAGATTGGAAGGCAGGGCATCAATATTTGGTCAGTTCTAACTGCATTTGCTCCTAGATAGGTTGATGACATCATGGCCTAAAAATCATCTTTTTCAGGCAGTTGTGCCTGATTATGACCTTTTATTCCCACCCCTCTCGCTCCACCTTGGGCGGTAAGAACCAAAATTTAAGATATCCTCTCTAGACGTTGAGGATTTTGGCGGCTGAAGCTCACCGTAGGGCAAACAACTTAATCTTGTTTCAGTGCAAAGGAATCTCTGCTAACATAAAAACGCTTCTAGGGCTTGTAGCTCAGTGGACTAGAGCACGTGGCTTCGGACCACGGTGTCGGGGGTTCGAATCCCTCCTGGCCCGTT
>NZ_JANQOP010000295.1 GCF_028285745.1 Acaryochloris sp. IP29b_bin.137
GGTTGATTCTGGACTTCTTGAAGCTGACATCACTCATCAGAAAAATAGACACTGAGAATAGTCTATTTTTTATCTGACTAAAGTGATAAAAGAGGGATAGCTATGACATTGTTGATGGCAATGGTGGCACTGTCTCCCAGACCGCCACCATCACCATCGATGGTGTCAACGACCTAGCCACCGTCACCAATGATGATGACTCCGTCACCGAAGATGATGACCCCAATACCTTAACCACGGGGGGGCGAGTCAGGGTCTACGACGTGGATACAGGCGAAGCTTTTGCTATCGCAGAAACGATAGCCGGAGCCTATGGTACCTTCGAAGTCGATACGGATGGCAACTGGACCTACTGCCGATAATACCCAATTGGCCATTCAGGCCTTGGGTATCGGTGATAGTCTGACCGAAACCTTTACCGTCACCTCCCAAGATGGAACCGGAACCGGGACCGTCACCGTCACCATTAACGGCATTAATGAGCTCCTAAACGGTACATCACAATCGGACATCCTGATTGGAACCAATATTGCTGACTCCATCAATGGTCTGGGTGGCAATGACCTGATTGAGGGTAACGCGGGTAACGATATCCTCAATGGAAACGGCGGCAGAGATGCTATCTACGGCGGTACTGGTAATGATCTGCTCAATGGCGGCAACGGCACAGATTTCCTCTTTGGAGAACAGGGGGCAGACATCCTGAATGGAGACGGCGGCGTAGACATCCTTGATGGGGGGAGTGGCAACGATGTTCTCGATGGCGGATCAGGGGGTGATCGCCTTTTGGGTGGCGCTGATAACGATTGGCTGACCGGAGGAGCAGGTAGGGACACCCTAGTGGGTGGAAGTGGCGATGACCATATCAACGGAGGTGCTGGTCGCGATACCTTGGAAGGCAATGGCGGCGCAGACATCTTTATCTTCGAAGGCGCGTTTGGCAATGACTTAGTCTTTGATTTCAATCAGGCTCAAGATCAAATTGATCTCAGCAGCTTTGCTATTGGAATATCAGATTTGGATACCAATGGTGACTCTATCATTGATCAGAACGACGCCCTTGTTAGCGTCTCCGTTGGCGAGTTGCGCTTGAATCTGACCTCCATCGGAGGCGGTAGGATTAACCTTAATGGTGTCACTGCCCTCGATGATACGAACTTTATTCTCTAACGTTCGTTAGCGGTTGAGGTGGTATGCCTCAACCGCTGAGTCAATTCTTCCCTAAGCCCAAGTGGATGGTTATCAACCGTCCACTTGGGCTAAAAATCATTAGCAAATCTCACCTACTTTCTGAATCAGCAGTTTTTGAAAAGCACACCCATTGCCCACTAAGGCTGCACACTCCCCATAGTCTGGATCAGCCTCTGCATTGGCAAGGGCTCATCCAGAAATTTAAATCTTGAATGACTATCAAAGATTGAGGTGGCTTATGGAGAGAGAAGATATCTCTCTTGAGTGGGGGGCTGCGGGCTCAGGTAAAACCACCGTGGAACGTTTGCGATTTGAGGCATAAGCATAGCCTAGCATTCGTGCAAAAACTACTCTGTTGATTACTATTTGGAAATGACATCATGAAAGTGAGTGTAGTCAATATAGCGATGCCCATCTGGAGTCTGGTGGAAAAGATCAATAAACTTATGGTTCCAGATAATGTCTAAGGCCCCATAGGTATGGCGGGCATGTAGAGCTTGAGCGACGGTATCATCAATTCCAGTTAACGTCACAATCAGCGATGCTTTAGTCTGCTCCAAAGACTCGGGTGTCGCACCATAGAGGGGACTGGTCTCATCAATTGGATGCATCACCGTCCAGGTCAAGGTAAATGAAGGCGTCCGTGGACGTAACACACTGAGATTGTACAAATGCCGCATGGCATCCCCCTCGGTGCTGATCTCATCCTGTAAAAAATAGAGATTAATTTCAGCTTCTAGAATTTGGTTGCGGCGCTGGTTAGCGGTACGAAACATCAGCGTTGGCACGCCATTGTAGGGCGTAATCACCGCAACGTGGCTAAACAATACCCGGGTTATCGGTCGAGAGAATCTTGCAAATGCTAAGCCCGTAATTAAGGCCACGCTGAGGATACTGGTAAAGGCCTCAATCGCAACCACAAAATTGGCGTAAGCCGTGGTCGGGTGCATAGCGCCATAACCAATAGCGCCTAAAGTTTGCACACTGAAAAAGAAGGCATCCCAAAAGGAGCCTGGCGTTGCATTGGCAATACAATCGCCTCCGGCAAGGTAGGCCAAGGCAAACAACACATTAATCACTAAATACCCACCCATCAGGATAAGCAGAAAGCCCAGCCAGGGAATTGTTAGCAATAAATGATAGGGATCGCGCCAATAGGTATACCAAACCCCCAGCCCAGAAATACTAAACTTGCCATCTTTAAACTTCAGGTAGCTTTTCTGGGGCAGATGCTGGGCTAGTTTTCGACGAAGGGATGGACGAGGACGGGACTTCACGGGCGAACGGACTGAAAGGGCAATCACATGGGAGGTGTGATGATGAATTCCACATTATATTGGTTGATCAGGTTACAGGTATCGTGATCAACTTGATTGGTGTCTGACAATTCTAAATTATAGAAATCAATATAGTCGGTGTCGAAGTGAGGCCCAGCATGCCAGGTGCCTACCTCTAATTTGATAAAGCAGTTCCCCGGAATTTGAAAGGCAGTAATCTGATCTAAGGCAGGCGTGGGGGATGGGCCAGGAGGCGCAACCGCCATCAACCAAGGCTTCCCCGCCAGAGACCCTAAGCACTGGGTACATTGAAGATGACGGGTTATACGAGAGAATCGTCGTCCCAGTTTTTCCAACCGCATGATGTAGAACCGGGGAATGCCTTTGTCTAACTGCAGTTGAGCATTGTCGGGACCATATGCTTCCCCATCTTCCGTGGCAAAGATAACCTGGCCATAGGGTCGAAAAACGTCTGAAGTAATCGGTTGAGCAATGAGCTGTTGCGTTCGAGGTTGCATAGATGGTGATTTGCTGGAGCCTGCCAGATGCTATCTTACGGGTTTGCGATCGCACAAACGAGCCAGCACAATCCCTGCCAATACAATAACGCCCCCCCAGCCTTGCTGGAGAGTCAATGCCTCTCCAAAGAATTGCCAGGCTAAAATTGCTGCTGTAACGGGTTGAAGCAGCAGGCTGACCGAAGCAAATGCGGAAGGCAAATGAGCCAAAGCAAACATAATCAAACTTTGGCCAATCACTTGAGAAATACAGGCTAATCCCAATAGAATCAACCAGCCCGACAATGTCATCGGCAAAAAGCTTTCTCCCGACAGCCAAGCTACTAAGAATAGGAGAATAGCGCCAACAGAACTACTCGCAAAGGCAATGGTTACAGTAGAGAAATACAAGCGCAATCGAGCAACAGACAGAATATACCCCGCGTAGAAAATTGCTGTGAGTAGCCCTAATCCGTCTCCAAACAGATGTTGAGTATCGATACTGGCACTGACTAGAAGGGTCGCCCCAGCCAAAACCAAAGTAATAGCAACCCAAAACCACCAACTAACGGTTTCCCCAAACAGTAACCAGCCCCCTAGCACCACAAAAATAGGGGCAAAGTTAGCCAATAAAGTCGCATTGGCAACCGAGGTAAATTGAATGGACCAGTGCCAAACGGCTAGATCAGCGGCAAAGAAACATCCTGCTGACAGTAAGGGAATTAAATGTGTAATCTTTCGTTTCGAGGGGGGCCGTGAGGTCGGTATAGCTGAGGATGCCCACAGCCATACCCCCAAGAGAGGAACTGCCAAGCCTAACCGATAGAAGGCCGTTGCACTGGGACCCAGTTCACTGAGACGGACAAAAATAGGCGCAAAGGCGATTCCTATAGCACCCATGATTAAAGCGAAAAAAGCGGAGGGTCTAGGATCGGTTGACATGTGTCCTCAAGCTTGGCTGAACTGGGGGCCTGTGGTACTTTGACGGTTTTGGTTCCGTTCCTGGGGCTAGTATGCTGATAAGCAATAACAGAATAATTTTTTAAATAGCCCCCCTTCTCTATGAAGCCTTGCCGTGAATGTCAGTCAGAAATATCAGAACAGGCACTGGCTTGCCCCCATTGTGGTGCTCCCTATCCTGCCCATTCATCATGGAATGGCTGGGGGGTTGAATACAAATCACCCGTGGTGATAGCGGGTCTTCCCCTCCTGCATATTTCGTTTAAATATAGGCCCAATCGACGCCCTGTAATTGCGCGAGGCATCATTGCTATTGGTCAGTTTGGATATGGTGTGATTTGTATCTCACAACTTGGCATTGGCTTGATCAGCCTGAGTCAATTTACCGTGGCTGGGTTTGCTTTGGCACAATTCGCAGTCGCCTATTCGCTGATCGCTCAGTTCGGTATTTTCTTAGCAGAGGGGCAAGGGCAACTTGTAATTAAGCTGTCCGATCTGCTCGGGTTTTGAGGGGATGAGAGGGGCGATGAATAATATCTTTGCTGATTTACCTAAGAATCTTGAACAAGAAGTCATTGAGCTACTTGCCAGCAGCGAAACAATCAGGATTGAAAGAATTATTTCTAAAGGACAGACTACTAAGATTGGTGAATGGTACGACCAATCGCAGGATGAATGGGTTTTAGTGCTTAAGGGGGAAGCCCTGCTATCGATTGAGGGAAGGGAGATTATCCGCCTGACTGAAGGCAGCTACATCAACATCCCTGCCCATCAGAAGCATAGAGTAGACTGGACTGATCCTACTCAAGAGACCCTATGGTTGGCAATCTATTATTAATCGATACGAATCAGCAGATTGCACAACAAATTATGTGCTGAATTAAAACAACTAATTTAATAATTCAATACAAGATTTTACGATACCGTGTCTGACTATAACGCTCATAGCTTTTTGTGAAGATTACTGTTGTTTTTGAGTCATTGACGGTTTAAGACGCTATAGCTGAAGTAGGGAAAAAGATTGCTATTGAACTGTTAATAATCAAAAAATTAATTCCGTTTTCTTCTTAAGGATAGATATAGAAATGGCGAAGGCTGCCTAAACCATATTTTTCTCATGTGACTTAGGGTTCTAGACAAAATCATCTCAATCATTCATAAATATCAGAGTCCTCCTTGAATATAGATAGGGTTTTCTGACCCCATATAGTGCTTATTGGTAACTAAGCGATAAATCTTGTTTTTAGAAATTATTTGAGTTCGTTTATTTGCTGATCGTTCGAATGCGAGACCTTCAGGAAATTATTCCCTTTGTAGCCCAAGCTGATCCGTCCGATCCGTCAGTGATCTTGGCGACGGTCGTCCGAACGGGTGAGGAAGTCTATGGCCGGCTGGGGGCAAGAATTCTCTTGACAGAGTGCGATCAGTCAACTGAAGCCATTTGTGATGGATACGTTGATTCAGGGGTGATTGAACAGGCAAAAACTTGCTGTCGGAGAGGCGTCTTTCCTTATCTCCACCAATGTTGTTATTGCGATCGCAATCCTGTAGATTCTGGCTATTCCCATGCTCCGGCTGATACAACGACCATCCTTTTCGAGCGGTTAAACAGTGTAGCCGTCAAAGCCCAATTTGACTTCATCACAGAATGTTATCAAGAGCATCAAGCCGGAGCCATCGCGACTGTGATTGGGGTGGAGGGGGCGATGCGGACGCCCATTGCTGCCCGATTATTTCTGAAGATGGATGGTTCTGTTGCCAATCACATTGAGGATAGTTTTTTAACCAACTTGATTTTTCAAGATACGGTCAAAATATTGGCGGCTGGCCAAACCCGTATTCAGACCTATCCCTTTATCGATGGGGTGGTGACAGCCCTGGTTGAAGTGGTTACTCCTCCGGTTCGCCTGCTGTTGTTCGGTTCGTCGGCTCAAACAGCGGCTGCTATTCTCTTTGCTAAGCAGCTGGGCTGGACGGTGATTGTCTATGTGCCCCCCTCCCAGGAAGCGAACCTGCATCTGTTCCCTGAGGCCGATGAAACGTTACGATGGGATTTTGAGAACCTACCCGAACAGATTCAGTTAACCCCCCACACAGCAGTCGTTCTGGCGACCACAACCTTCGACAATGATTTAGCGTTGATGAGACTGCTGTGGTCTAGTGCCGTTGGCTATTTGGGCTTTATCGGCTCAAGCACTCGAATCCAACAACTCCTCGACCGCATTTGGCAGGAAGGGCGAATGCTCACTCCAAAGACGCATCGGCGATTGCATAGTCCGATCGGTTTGGATATTGGCGCCGAAACCCCAACGGAGACTGCCCTGGCGATTGTGTCGGAAATTCAAGCTGTGCTGAAGCATCGAACAGGAGCCTGTTTACGGGAGAAACGATACTCAGTCGAATCTGCTGCGAATTTTTTCGCCACCATAGATCCATGAATGTTTCCTCAAGTATTCCATCCTGGACCCTTCGTCATCACTCCTTTGATTGGGGAACGCGGACCTATTTAATGGGAATTTTAAATGTTACGCCAGATAGTTTTAGTGATGGTGGCCGATTCAATTCTCTAGAAACGGCCTTAGCACAAGCCCATCGTTTGGTGGAGGCTGGAATCGATATTTTGGATATCGGCGGCCAATCCACTCGACCCCAAGCCCATGAAATTACTGAAGCGGAAGAACTGGACCGGGTGATTCCGATCGTTGAGGCCATTCGATCTGAGCGACCCGTCCCTATTTCAGTAGATACGACCCGAGCCTCCGTTGCCGCGGCTGCGATCGCAGCAGGGGCGGATTTAGTCAATGATGTTTCCGGTGGCGTTCAGGACGCCCAAATGCTGTCCACGGTCGCTCAATTAGGGGTGCCGATTATCTTGATGCATCGGCGGGGGACTCCTCAAACCATGCAGCAAATGACTGATTACGAGAACCTAGTAGAGGACATTATCGACTTCTTACGGCAGCAAATTGAGGCTGCTCTGGCAGCCGGGATTCCTCACGATCAGATCGCGATTGATCCAGGTATTGGATTTGCCAAAACTGGGCCACAAAATCTGGAACTACTGCGTCAGATGTCACGATTCCAAGCCCTCGGACATCCCCTCTTAGTGGGGCCATCTCGCAAAAGTTTTATTGGTCAGATTCTCAACCAACCCGATCCCCAGAAACGAGTTTGGGGAACAGCCGCTGCCTGTTGTGCCGCAATTCAAGGGGGAGCCGATATTCTACGAATCCACGATGGGGCTGCCATCAGTGAAGTGAGCCAAGTGGCAGATGCGATTTGGCGATCACGACCCTAGCCAAATGCCCCATCAAAATTCCCTTTGTTAAGATTGACTTAGAGCATCTTTGACCTCTATCCTGAGACTAAAGTAAACTTTCTTAACATTTCTGTCAGCCATGATTGAACCCAGCCGTGAACCCAAACTTATTTCCCCTAAAATTGGTTTCAATGAATTTGCAGAACGATTTAGTGGCCGGGCAGCAATGCTTGCGTTTATTGTGGCTATCGTTTTTGAAGCCGTGACGGGTCAAGGCATCTTTTCCTGGTTGGGGCTGGCCTAGATACTTAACCGCCGATGGGGATATCTGAATCCCTGACGCCCTACCCATCCCGAACGAAGCAACCCATTCACGACGTTCAGGATTGTTTTATAGATTGACCTCATCGGGCAATGGATGATGGACCCTTCAATACTGAACCTCAACGTTATATTCGCCAGGTAAATATGACTCACCGATTGTTCTATTTGCTCCTGCCTACAGTCCTGATGACCACGGGCATTGCGGTCCCTAACGTCGCCTTACCAAGCCAGACCTTTCAACTGGCTAAAAAGGACAAAAAACCGCCTGCTGCTTTAGTGACAGAAGTCGCATTGCTGAAGGAGAATTTGGCCAATACTTGGTTCTACACCCTTCGAGGTCAATTAAAGAATCAGTCGGACGCCACCATCTTGACCCCATTGGTCTATTACGAAATTTATTCAGAAACCACCGATAAGATCATTGATGCAGGGACGGCGGTGATTGAACCGAAGGTGCTACCTGCGGGTGAAATGGGCAGCTTTCAACAAGATCTCAATGCGGCGGGTAAAGTCCGAATTACCCTGGTGCAGTGGCAACAGACTGATAAGGCCGTCAAATCCCATAAGCAGATGCAGTTTTTCCCACTTGAAGCCGAAACAGCTTCGACGGAAAAAGGGCAAAACTAGGCCTTGATCTTTCCCATGACTTCCTACCCCAATTCTCAGAATCCCATCATCCAGGACTCAGACTCTGTCCTTATGATCAAATCAGATTAACTTCTCACACCAAGGAGTCTGCCCAGGGGAATCATTCCCTGGGTTTTGTTGTTCAGGGTAATTGTTATCTCTCGAGGACACATGCCCAAGATCTTGCCCCTCAATATTTGGGGAACGGGGCTGCTGATGCTACCCGGTGTCCTTGGATGTCGGCCGCTTTCACAGCCGCCGCCCATGACCCAACAAAGCTGCGAAAGCGGGGATGATTTTGTTTGGATTGAAGCAGGCAACTATGCCTTAGGCAGCGATCGCACAGAACGAGACTATGCCTATCGCATTTCTGCCGAGGCAGTTGCCACAGAAGTGGACAAAATTGACCAGGCTGAAACAAATTTACGGCGTAAAGGTTGGTTCAATAGAGAAGCCAATCGCCGAGTTTTGGCACGATCAACCGTGTGTATGGGAAAAAACCTAATTACCAATGCTGAGTATCATGCCTTTGTCCGCGCAACAGGACATCGCTCTCCCTATATTTCAGCCAATGACTACCAGAAACAAGGGTTTTTAGTCCATCCCTACGCCACTGTAAAATCTTATCTTTGGCAGGATCAGATGTTCCCCTCAGGTGAAGGCCAACATCCCGTTGTGCTCGTGTCCTATCAAGATGCCCAAGCCTTTGCTCAATGGCGGGGACAGCAGGATGGCCATACCTATCGACTCCCCACCGCTTTGGAATGGGAACAAACCGCAAGGGGAACGGAGGGCCGTTATTTCCCCTGGGGGAATGATTGGCGAGCCGAGGCCACCAACTGGGCCAACTTTGGTGGACTGCATACAAGTGCGATTGCAACCTTTCCCCTCAGCCGCAGCCCAGATGGGGTAGAGGATATGGCTGGAAACGTCTTCGAATATACCTCGACTTTGACCCAGTCGCTGAGGCAAAAAGCCGTTGTGTTGAAAGGGTGCTCCTGGGATGATTTACCAGGTTTCTGTCGAGCCGCCTATCAACATACTCGTCCCCTTGATTCCCGTCATATCCTGTTTGGGTTTCGCCTGGTCAAAGAGTAAGCCCCCATCGATTTATCTACCCTGGCATCGCTCCCCCGCTAACATAGGCCAAAAACTAGGAAACAAGCAGGCCTTGTTCCCCTAAAACTGAGGGAGTTGAAGAAGGGGATGGCGGGTAAGACCCTGGCTGGAGGGAATAGCCGCCTTAATACAGTCTGCCAAAGAGGCATAGGTACTAACAACAGCCGTTAATCCTGTTCTGTGCAAGTTAGAATTCACATGGGTTTGAGGAGAATACAGCATCAATCGCTTGCCTCGACATTTAGAAATGCGGAACGCGCCGAACAGAATCCCCAACC
The DNA here is from genome assembly GCF_028285745.1 of Acaryochloris sp. IP29b_bin.137. Lineage (GTDB taxonomy): Bacteria > Cyanobacteriota > Cyanobacteriia > Thermosynechococcales > Thermosynechococcaceae > Acaryochloris. The sequence goes on from NZ_JANQOP010000295.1 coordinate 9,533, forward strand.
CTCTACTATCCAAGCATGAAACCTTCTCCAAGTTGATCAGGATGACCTCAACCTGGGATTGCACCAATTCATCGATATGCTGATAGAACGCTGCCTGAGTAGAAGCAGTTAACGCTTGGGGAGGGGTGACGATACAGAATCGGGGCAGTGGGTTCACAATTCGAACGGGCTGAAACCTATCGCTTTTAGGTCAATAAACAATGAATCACCCATAATCTGGGTCGTTCAGGGAGTCTAGCAAACCTTTCCACGGAAATACACTGTTTGGTGACAATGTGTAAAGTAAACGCTGATTCTCAGCATCTATCCTCAGTTGATTCAAGGGGCAATTTGCATTCAACCTGAAATCGCCTATTGTTGCGGACTTAGGGTTAATGCTACTGTGATTCAACATCATTAATTTTGCCAACCTTGAAAGAATTTTGTTAGAAGTGACAACTATAGATGGATAAGAAAAGACTTCAGCATCACAAGATGCGATCTAACGTAAAGTAAGGGTTTTCTCGCTGTAAATTCCCATGGATATCGCAGATTGCTACCGCCTGCTTCAACTGACTTCTAGAGCTAATATTGAAGACCTCAAAGCCTCATATCGACGGTTGGCTAGGCAATGGCATCCCGATATTAATCCAGGAGATGAATTTGCCCATGAGAAATTTATCCAAGTGACTGAGGCGTACAAAACCCTGCAAAAGATTGTTCCTCCTGCACCGCCCTCCTCCGCTGCCCCATCCGCTTCACCCAAGCCGTCGGTTTCACCTCAGTCTCGTTCACGAGTGAAGGTTTCGACAAAACAGTCTGTGCCCACTGCTGCTCGACCTTCACCACAGCGTCCCAAACCTGCGACCCCTCCGCCTCCCAGGACACATTCCTCCCCTACCCCGGCCTATTCCCCGCCTCCCCCACCACCTCAGACAACTGCTGCAAGGGCTACGGCGCAGGAATCTTCACTGTCATCGGCAGACGTTAAGCTCAAGGTTGACTCCTACAAACAACTCCAAGAGCTTATCCAAAAACAACGATTTCCCCGGGCTGTTGCCTTGATTGAAGCACTTGCTCAGCGACTTCCTCAAGATGCCGAGGTTAGACAGTGGCAGGCCATCATTTATCAGTCCTGGGGACGGCAGCTGATTCGTGAACGTAAATTAAATCAAGCCAGAGCTTATTTGAAGAAGGCCCTTAATACTGACCCACACAATAAATCTCTATGGGCTGAAATAGAGCAAGACTTCAAAAAAATAGAAATGGTGTTTTAAACACATCCCTGGCCTTAGACGATACTGCTGATCTCAATCCCCATTTACTGGATAAACGCCCCATCAATCGGTGGCAAAGTCCTAAGACTGATGCTGAGTAGCATAGTCACGGAATCGGTTGAGATCGTCTTTTAGGTTCGCTTCCACCAGTTTGCCCAGAAACAAATTATCCATAATCGATCCAACTGCCCCCGGAATTCGATAGGCCACGGTCAACTTCACAACACTGGTATCGTGTTTGCGATCATAGAAACGAATTGCACCTCGATTGGGCAGTCCATCGACAGATTCCCATTGAATAATTTGGTTAGGAATTTCTTTAAGAATACGAGATAGCCAAGTAAACGTAAGACCGCCTCCCGACAAGGTCCAGCGCGATAACTCGGGTTTGTCTTTTAAAACCTCGACAGAATCAATCCAGCCCATCCATTGAGGCATCAGTTCTAAGTCAGACCAGAGATCCCATGCAGTTTGGATCGCAACGGGGACCTCAACTTGTTCACTATGTTCTAACCAATCTGACATGGATACTTCTCACTCAGTTGCTGAATCGTCGTCGCGTTTTCTAAGATGGCCTGGGCCGCTTGGTGGCCGGAAATTGTAGCCCCTTCCATACTATCGATATAGTCTTGGTTAGTGTAGCTACCCGCCAGGAAAAAGTTGGGAATAGGGGTCTTTTGGTGAGGACGATAAGGCTCCATGCCCGGCGCTTCCCGATACAGAGACTGGGCGAGTTTGACCACGCTATACCACGTCATATTCAATTCTCGTGCTGAGGGGAACAGGTCTTGAACTTGCTGCAGGACATGGTTGGCAATTTCTTCATTGCTTTTTTTGATGAACGGATCGCCAGGCGTAAGTACCAATTGCATTAGAGACCCCTCCCCTTCTTTGTAATAGTCGCTGGGACTGGTGAGCGCGAGATCGGCAAAGCAGGAAAAGTCAGCATCAGCGGTATAGAGTAAGTTATCCAAGCCCGTTGCTTTTTCCACCTGTTTGCGGGCTTGGGGGTTGTTCATTTCCGTCACCCAGCCATCAAAGCGCAACTGCACTGTGGCAACGGGAACCGCATCCAGCTTGTAGATGTTGTCAAATTCAGACCAATATCGCCAATCATCCGGAATCAGGCGTTGAATACCTGGCACGTCACAGGCACAGACGTAGGCATCTGCCGTGATGATTTCATCTCCGTCTTCTTTGGCGATCCGAAGGCCGGTAATGTGAGTTTCATCGTCTTTAGTGTCGTACAACACTTCTAAGGTGCGCCGACGCAGGTGGAACGTCGCTCCCCGTTCTTCTAAGTAGTTGATGATGGGTTGATGCAGATACTCTTGGGGCGAGCCTTCTAGCATCCGCAACATGGAGTTTTCCCGACGGACAGCAAACATCTGGAAGATCGTGAGCATACAGCGGGCAGAAATATTCTCACAATCGATAAACCCAAGGGCATAGGCAATGGGGTTCCACATCCGTTTGATACTGCCGTTACTGCCGCCATGACTGCGGAACCAGTCGGCAAAACTAACATTATCCAGAGCACGGATGTTGCGCATGGCCCCTTCATAGTCGACAAGGCCGCGAACGATGGGGCTGGTACCGAGGGCGATCGCATTCTGAACCTTGTCCCTCAACGACAGTTGCGAAGTCGTAAAAAAGGCTTTCAAGCCATTAAACGGGGCTCCAAGTAAAAAGCGAAAATCTAAGGCTCCTAGGCGTCCACCCTGATTTACAAAGGTGTGAACATGCTCTTTTAGCAGAAAATGATCTAATGCGCCTACCTTCGCCATCAACGCAAACAAGCGACGGTAGTTGCCGAAGAAGACATGTAAACCCATTTCGATATGGTTGCCTTCGGCATCGACCCAACTGCTGACTTTTCCTCCGACGAACGGGCGAGCTTCATATAGCTCAACTTCGTGGCCTGCATCCACTAGGTCAACGGCAGTGGCCATTCCTGCCAAACCCGCACCAACAATCGCAACACGCATATTTTTTCTCTAAAAAGGGCTCGAACTGTCCTTACGGCAGCTCAGATCTTGAATGTAACAAATTATTGCATATCTTCTGACAGAGTAATTCAAGTTTTGAGTCTCAAGCTAATCAGGAGTAGCATTTATGGGTCGAGGCGTTTCAGCCGCTCGCACAGCGAATCCTTCACAGATCAAACGCTCTTTGACAAGCTTATTCATTGGTCCACAAAAAACATAGGCTGCGACGATATGCGAAATAGGCAAGTATTGATCACAGGTGGCACAGGCGGCTTAGGACTGGGCGTAACGCCAAAAGTCCTAGCCACTGGGGCAGAAGTAACACTGCCTTATATTGCTGAATCAGAAGTAGAGCGATTGAAGCATATCCTCTCTCCCGCAGAGTTAGTCAGAACCCATTTTGTACCTACTGATCTGGGCAAAGAAGCTTCGGTCGCAGAACTTGTGGAAGGCATGGATCGAGTGGATGCCTTGATTCACCTAGTGGGTGGATTTTCCATGGGCAAAACCCATGAATATGCTTTTGAAGACTGGCAGCGAGATTTGAACCTGAACCTAAACACTACTTTTTTAGTGTGCAAACATAGCCTCAAACGGATGTTGCAGCATCACTATGGCCGGATCATTACGGTCGGATCCAGAGGAGCCGTTGATCCAGGAGGGCAGTTGGCAGCTTACTGTGCTGCCAAAGCAGGGGTGGTGGCATTGACGAAAGCGATCTCAGATGAAACCAAAGGCACCAACATCACTGCCAATACCGTTTTGCCTAGCATTATTGATACCCCCACCAATCGTGAAGCCATGGGTAAAGCCAACGCCGACCAATGGGTTAAACCTGAATCTTTAGCAGACGTGATCTGCTTTCTAGCCTCTGATGCCGCCCAGGATGTCAGAGGTGCCGTTATTCCCGTATACGGCAATGCTTAATCTCTTTACCAGCCATCGAAAACGTTTTCACACCTATCAATTTTCTTTTCATACCTATAATCAGGGCGTATTTCTGATAGCTCTATTGATATCTGGCTGCGGTAGTGGTCCGACCTCTGCCAATACTCCTGAAAAAATGTTTACTGAAGTTCTCCAAAAGCCCATTCCAGATAGCATCACTCAGTTACAAGGCGTGGGAGATACTTGGCAAGGCTATCAGGTATTTTTGCGGTTTCAGGCTGCAAAGGCTGATATCCAGTCAATCCTACAGTCAGGATATAAATCAGTGGATTGTGATGCGATCTCATCCGATTTTCGCCTCCCTGATCCAAGCTACGACCGTTTCGATCCACCCTGGCAACCTCAAGCGATTTCCTCGAATCAATGCTGGACTGCCAACTCAGTCAGTAACCCATGGACTGGCTCTGGCACACACCATGTGCTGATCGATCAGCAAGCCAAATGGATTTATTTCGCAGGATTGGGCATCTAGAATGCCTCTATCTCCTCGAAAAATAGCAAACATCATTGACTCAGATGTACCACCGGATAGTAGAACAGCTTAGGTCATCCTATACAAATCATTGTGAGCATGACCGATATATAGACACCTGAAAGCCATGAATATTGCAAAAAATTGGGGATATGGCATTATTGAAGGTTTTTTTGGCCGGCCTTGGTCCTGGTCAGCCCGTTTAGATTACGCCACCTTTCTGAAAACCCACGGGTATCAGTTCTATATCTATGCCCCCAAAGCCGATCCCTATTTGCGGATTCATTGGCAGGAGACTTGGCCAGAGACAACCTTTGCTGAACTCAACCGGTTAGGAGAGCGGTATCGCCAAACCGGAGTCGCCTGGGGCATTGGCATCAACCTATTTGAAATCTCCTTTAATTACAATCAACAAACCATTGAACAGCTAACCGCTAAAATTCGCTACCTTAATCAGCTTCAACCAGATATTCTGGCGGTTTTATTTGATGATATGCGGGGAGATTGCGATCGCATTGCTGATATTCAAGCGGACATCACCCACCGAATCACCGACCTGAGCACCGCCGAGACGTTTATTCTCTGTCCGACGTACTACAGCAGCAGCGGAATCCTAGATCAATTATTTGGCGAACGCCCTCCTGACTACCTAGAGACATTGGGTCAGCGCATTGATCCACAAGTCCATATTTTTTGGACAGGTCCTGAGATTTGCTCCAGTGGCTATCCTTTAGACCACCTGCAAGCGATCACCCAGCAGCTGGGACGAAAACCTTTTATTTGGGACAACTACCCGGTCAATGACAGTGCCACGATGTGCAATTATCTGCATCTGCGAGGGTTTGAAAATCGGCCCTCTCAAATGGCGGACTGGATCTCAGGCCATGCAGTGAATCCCATGAATCAAGCCTATCTCTCGCAACTTCCGTTGCAAACACTTCAGCATAGTTATCAACAGCAAGAACAATATTGTTCTCAACAAGCACTAGTTGAGGTAGCCACATCCCTATGCGGTCAGCCTTTAGCTCAGATGTTGTTGGACGACCTCAGCCTTTTTCAAGATCAGGGGCTGCAGCAATTGAGTCCAGATACGAAAGCAGCGTTAATCGCTAAATATCAGTCGATTGACTCTCACTATTGCCAAGAAATTATCGGTTGGTTGCAAGGCGACTATCCTTTCTCCACAGATTGTCTAACACTGTAGGCATCAATTTGCCAAGTACGACCGCTTCGAGCCACCTAGGCAACCTCAAGTAAGTTCTAAAAACGAGTGCTGGACTGCCAACCCAGTCAGTAGCTCATGAACGGCCTCCAGCACTCATTACCTCATCATCGATCTCCATAACCTCGTAGGCCTTGGTATATAGGACGTATGAATCAGGCTAGAACTCTCATCAATTTGGCCTAATCCCCATCACTACAATCATTGTTGCCATAATCACACTTGTCTCTGTTTCATGATGTCAAAAGAGATGAGGTGAGAAGCCCCTGATATTCCCACACCAAACAGGGGAATTAAAGCCATTGGCAGAACTGTAATGGTTGCAATCTTAGGATCTTGTAGCACTGTGTAGGTGAGTCCCGTCCCTACCGCCATCACGAAATCAACAAAGCCGATGAGATGGAAGTGTTTGTAGTCTTTGAGTGTAGGGTGCTTTTGTACAGTCATAAATACTGCATAGGCCCCAGCAATAAAGTCACCTACTCCCGCTAGTACCCAGAATACGGTTGGTAGATCCCCTCTCAATCCAAAATAGAAAAACAATATAGCGGCTGGAATACGCCAGATATGAAAGGCAACAATCTGCCGCTGTCCAACATGTTTAATCCAAGTTTGCAGCGATTGAGAGCGCATGTACCAGATTGTAGGGAGTGCGATAGTTGTTCCTACAATCAGCGAAACGACCGGGAGATATATATGAGAGAGAAATCCTGATTGTGCAGCAACCACAACCGTTGTAATCCAGAGAAAGACTACTGAACCTACGGTTAGTGAAGTTCTATCAAGAGCAGATTGATTGTATCCAGTCATCGTTTATTCATCCTTGTCGAATAAGTTGATATCAACGTAAAAGAGAAAACAAGCGAACCAAGCTTTAGAGTACCTTATTGATCTTATTCAGTTGGCTAATTCGCGCAGATTAATACGAAGTTGTTTTGCTTCTTCGCTGGATAGGAACTCTAAAGTATTGTTTTGAGCTGCCTTCCACAAAGGGAGAGCCTTGCCCAAGACAGCTTTTCCTGCCGGGGTTAAAGTCAGCAGACGACTTCTGGCATCTTCGGGGTCTGGCACAGCTTTTAGTAACCCCTGCTTTTTCAAAGGCTTAATATTAGCTGTAATGGTGGTTCGATCCATCGCCATTTGCAGTGCTAGTTGTCCGATAGAAGGTGGCTTGCTACGTACTAAAGATACCAATAGTGAGTACTGCCCACTTGTGATTCCTAAAGGACGAAAAGCCTCATCGAATTGTCTAGCAGCAGCTCTAGCAGCCTTCTGAAGATGCAAGCAAATGCAGCTTTGTTGAACTTGAGCAGCTTGCTTAGCCGTGATAGATATTTTACTCATATATCTATTATGTTGATATCAACGTAAACTGTCAATCACTTTTCGCATTCTAAACTTAGCAGAAACTAGAGTAGAACGATTATCACTTTTCTCCAAACGCTACAACTCAATAAGCGACGGTCTTCAAATAGTCTCTGTCTTGTCGTGGCAGCTATACTGAACTAATTTATCTCGCGACAAAGATTGCTCCTGCAAGACCATGAAAATTAAAGCTGTCATTTGGCAAGAAGATGACCTTTGGTGTAGGTCTGCCCCTGCTCTTCCGGGATGTCATACCTGGGGTGAGAGCTATGAGTATCTTTTAGAAATGCTGGAAGATGCAGTTCAGGGCTGGCTGGAAGTTGCCTACAAGAGAGAGGAAGCTGATCCTGAAAAGCAGCTGGTTGAGTTATCTCTGTGAAGTCGGTATCAGGCAAAGTACTCTGCAAAATTGTTGAGCAAAAAGGATGGAATCTAAAGCGAGTGACTGGTAGCCATCCTATTGACTCTAAATCAAGCTTTCAGGCTATCCCATCGATTCCAGTACATGGGAATTAAAGACTGGCCCATTGGAACGCTGAAGAAAATCATGAAAGATGCTGATTTAACAGAGGACGATCTGGTCACATAACTTTTTAACCCGAGTACATAGACCAGATTTTAGTTATTCCTTTGCAAATATTTCTACCGATCCAGCATAAAGACTGAAACAAATTGTCTTCACCACGAATCTCTCACGAGCTTTTGAGCGTGGCTTGGGATTAATTATCATCGGCAAATCGAGGAGCAAGAGTCCTACCCAAACTCCAGCAATTATAGGAAGCACCTTTTTGGTAGCGCGTTTCATCTTCTTACGCTTCGCCCATTTGTATCAGGGAATGTAAAACCATTCCTGCACTCAGGGTTCCCTATTACATCTCAACCCCAAGCACTTTGGGGATGACAAGGGTTTCACAATGTGTTCTGAATCAGTGATAGCGCCCTCATGCCTCTCTGGTAATTGAGTCGTTTATGGGGTTTCAGTTGCAT
>NZ_JANQOP010000296.1 GCF_028285745.1 Acaryochloris sp. IP29b_bin.137
GGTTGATTCTGGACTTCTTGAAGCTGACATCACTCATCAGAAAAATAGACACTGAGAATAGTCTATTTTTTATCTGACTAAAGTGATAAAAGAGGGATAAAGCAAGGACAGCAGCAAATCCTCACAGCCTTCGATACCAACTTTGATTCCCTTAGCGTTCAGCTCAAGACCCTAATGAGTCAGGCTGACGAACAATTCCAAGCCCTTCTCACCACTCTGACTGACCCAGCCAAAGATGGCCCCCGCCTATTCAGCTTCGAACCCGTCGATCTAGGCTTTTGGGACACACCCAACTGGATAGCCCAAAAATTTCGACTCACCCTCTGGTGTGAGCATAGTCGTCTACCTTTACCCGTGATTACTGGCGAAAAGGGGACTGGCGTTTACGAAATAAAAATTACGCGCGATTGGCTCAAACGGGCTGCCCCCGTGCTCCGAATTTTGTCCGTCACCCTTAAGCTGGCCCTACCCATTGCCATTCCCGGCACCAAACTTGCCACTGATGATACCGAGTACAAGGCTATTGCCGAGCAACTTGAATTTGGCATTAAGTCTTCAACCTCGTTACTTTCAGGCAGCGAGAAAATGGGTGATTGGTTAGTGGCAGGAGACGCCACCGAGTTAAACCAGGCCAGCACAGATACCCAAAACGCAATTCGCAACCAAGGCCCTGTCCTCCGAGAACTTCATGCCTTACTCAGGGAGAAAGATCCGGCGAACAGCTTCGGTGGTCTTATACGAGTTCAAAATAAACGTCGAGAATTTCTCTGGGTACATCCCAATTACGTTGGTGAATATTAAGCCGTGCTATTCAACCTCAATTCGGCAAAATCCACTGATCAGGCTACCTTCTCTGACTCATTGGCATATCACTCTGGAATACTCACCAATTGCCGAACCTCTACCGACACATCAGGAAAATCAACAGGATAAACGATGCCATCACTAAGGGTATTTTGCATTGCATAATCGCCGTTCCGTAAGTCTCGAAACACCGTCATTTGCTTCCCAGCCACATCAATCACCCAATACTCAGCAATCCCTACTTCCCCATAGGGCTTTCGTTTAGTGTCTAAATCGTAAGCCAGCGTGGTATCGGCTACCTCTACTAGCCAATATATGTCTTCTGGATAGGGATGATGCTGTAGATAACGAGTATCCGGTCGATGCACAATCGCAATATCTGGCTCTGGTTCAGACTCAGCCAGCGTAATGGGATGGGCTTCAAAAACCTCCGCTTTTCCCTTCACCATTTCGCGTAAATAGTTGACCCCACGATGATTGACAAATCGATGAAACTCACCTTCTGGAGTCATATCCCAAATCTCTCCATTGATGAGTTCGCAGCGGCGATGGTCGAGAATACCGAAATCGCGCATATGCTGGTAGTCTGCAACTGACCACTTCGTTAATGTCCGCATGACATCAATGCTCTATTGCTAGTCATACATTCATATCCTAGCTGTGCAAGGCACTCAATTTGAGAACGCCATGCTTTTGTAAGGATTTGAGTACCTTGAAATGTAAGTTATGGATTATGGTCTGATTGGGATAAGCTGGCGCTCTAGCGTCTCTTTTTCTTTTTCAGCTTTTTGAGAAACTCAGGATCTTCCCTCATCGTGCGAGAAACAGTCCGAAAGGCATATTCAACCTGGGGCAAGGGTAAATACGTGTCAGCTTCCAACGCTAACATCACTTTACTTCCATCACTTAAGGGCACCAGATAAATTTCGACAATGTTGTAGCCCCGATTTGTGCGCTTATATTGCAACTCTCCTATCAAGGTTTGCCCCAGAAAACGGCGCTGATGATATTCGCGGGCGGGAGCATTAATCCCTAAATAGGTTGTTTTGACATATCCCAATAACTCTTCGTCTTCCATATTGAGAAGTTCTAGCCAATCCGCGGCCAAGGACGCCATGCGGATTTTGAGCTTGCGGCTCCCTTTTTGGGCTTCTACACCAACGGTGTCATTCCCCAAAGATTTGACTTCGGAAAAGCCCAAGGGAGTCTCAAAAATAAGACCATTCGCAAAGTGGGTCTTTCGCTTGGATTGCCGTCGGGCACTAGTTTCTGTCGTGGGTGTTTCCTCAGCATAGCTAGCCGAAGGTACTAGGGTTGGGGTCAAGGCAACAAGCGCTGCGATCGCAGTCGGCAACATCCGAAATTGAGTCATTATGTCAACCAAAGATGAAAGAGTCAGGATAATTCTGAATGTCTAAAAGAGCTAAAGTCTATGGGCTCGTCATTCGGGCCGGTTGAACGAGGTGGTCAAATTCCTCCGCCGTCATATAGCCCAGGGTGAGGCAAGTTTCTCGTAGGGTTTGACCCGTTTGATAGGCTTGTTTCGCCACCTGTGCAGCTCGGTCGTAACCAATCTGAGGGGTGAGAGCGGTCACCAGCATCAAAGATTGATTGAGGTAGGTCTCTATTTGTGATGGGTTGGGTTGGATGCCAACAACCAGATAGTTTGTGAACGCACCACAGGCATCCGAGAGAATGCGAATCGAGTGTAGGAGGTTGTGAATCATCACTGGCTTAAAGACATTCAGCTCTAGGTTACCCTGGCTGCCTGCAAAACTAACTGCGGCATCGTTACCCATGACCTGGGCACAAACCATCGTTAACGCCTCACATTGAGTTGGATTCACTTTCCCCGGCATAATCGATGACCCCGGTTCATTGGCAGGAAGACTCAATTCCCCCAATCCACACCGAGGTCCAGACGCTAACCAGCGAATATCATTGGCAATTTTGACCAAGCTACACGCCAACGTTTTGAGAGCGGCACTGGCCATCACTACCGCATCATGAGCTGCCAATCCTGCAAATTTATTGGGAGCTGTGACAAAGGGTAAGCCCGTCAATTCTGCAATTTGACGGGCGACGCGTTCGGCGAACTCAGGATGAGTATTGAGACCCGTACCCACCGCTGTCCCCCCTAAAACCAATTCGTACAGATGGGGCAAAGTATTTTGGAGTCGCTCAAGATTGTGATCGAGTTGGACGACATAGCCCGAGAATTCTTGTCCCAGAGTCAGCGGCACCGCATCCATCAAATGCGTTCGACCCATTTTGACAATTCCATCAAATTCCTTGGCCTTAGCGGCTAAAGCCTCTCGGAGTGACGTTACTTGAGGCATCAAATCATGGACCAATTGTTCCGTTGCTGCGATATGCATGGCTGTCGGAAAAACATCATTCGAGGATTGAGACAGATTGACATGGTCATTCGGATGGCAAGGATCTTTACTCCCCAATCTGCCTCCGGCCAACTCAATGGCTCGATTGGCAATTACCTCATTCGCGTTCATATTGGTCTGTGTACCACTGCCGGTTTGCCATACTCTCAGGGGAAATTGATCATCCCATTGACCACCAACCACCTCAGATGCCGCCGTGATCATCAGGTGGGCTAAATCCGGCGGCAGGCGCTTGAGCTCCACATTCACCATCGCTGCTGCTTGTTTCACCAGGCCCAAAGCACGAATCATCGCTCTCGGCATGATGTCATCACCAATGGCAAAATACTTTAATGACCGTTGGGTTTGTGCCCCCCAATACCGATGGCTGGGAACTTCAATTTCACCCATACTATCGGTTTCGATCCGAACCTGATCTTGGATTTCAGAGGAAGAAAGCATGGGCAGTTCCGACCTTTTTTCAACAGATGTCAGCAAATTTTGGGGTATGGTACAACCTTACGGTAAACGTGGGTATCCTGACTGAGAGGATGGGCGCAAACAACCCAACCCTTTAGTTTGTTGATCCTCGTCCAAGATCTAATGATGTTCTCTGATTCGTAGTGGTTCAGACCGGGAGATGTTGATTGTGCCTGTAAAAGTGGGTATCCTCCCAACAGAATCGAATCATTCCTCCAGCATTCAGCATTAGATTGAATTTTTGACCATATTGTTATTCAGCCTGTAGCGGACAAACCTGTGGTGACTTCATTGAAAAGTCTGTTTTCGAATTCGAATCAGGGGGTAGGCGTAGAGTTAACCCCAGACAGCGTAAATATCGTTCAACTGAAGCAGCAAAAGCAAGGAACAAACCTCAATACTTTTGCAGCGATTCCTATCCCGGAGGGCGCATTCCAAGACGGACGGATAACTGATCCTGAAGCCATTGCCGATGCCATCCGCCAAGGACTAACTGAACATAAAATCAAAGCTAAAACGGCCATCTGCGCCGTCCCTATCGGTGAAGCCGTGATTCGGCTGATTCGATTACCCGCGGAATTGGATGAAATGGAATTGCGGGATATGGTGCTGAACCAAGAAGCAGCAATTTATCTCCCCTTTCCCCGCGAAGAAGCCGATGTCGATTTCCAACGGCTAGGAACAGATATAGATGAAGATGGCATTGAGCGGGTCGAAGTCCTACTCGTTGCCACCCCTAAAGATATTACGGATAACTATCTCAATGTTTTTCAGCAAGCCGGGCTAGATCTCAAGGTTCTGGAGGTCAGTAGCTTTTCCCTAATCCGAACCTTGCGGAGTCAACTGCTGCAATTTATGGAAGGAGAAGCAGTGGCCCTGGTCAATATCGATTTTGATGGTACCGAAATCAGTATCGTTATGGATGGGATTCCCCAATTTAATCGGAAGGTCCCCATTGGGACGCATCATCTTCAAAATGCTTTGAGTCGGGCGATGAACCTACCGGGCGCAATGGGGGCAGACTTATTACAGGGGATGACCGTTCCTTTGGATGTCTCAGACAATACTGCGAATAATCCCAGCTCTGCTGCAATTCTGAGGATGCTGAGCGATTTATCGGATGAATTACGCCGTTCGATCGATTTTTACCTCAATCAGGGGGATAATCTAGACATTACGCAAGTCTTTGTCTCTGGACCGGGGGCTAGCTTGGGACAAATTGATGAATTTCTGACCCAGCGTTTGGGGTTGACAACCACAGTCGTTGATCCTATCAGTACGCTTGGTATTCAAAATTCTGAGAGTATCCCAGCGGCACAACGTCCTGCGTTAAGTGTTGTTATGGGTCTTGGGATGCGGGAGGTATAAGTGCATGTATTCAATTGATATCAACCTATTAAATGATCGCCCAGAATACGGCCAACAAGTTGTCACTTCTTCTAATTACGACAGCGATGATAAAACACCGTTGTTTATTGGCTTGGGAGTCGGTGCGGCAGCGTTAGGTTTGGTTCTGATCAGTTTTGGCGTTATGTCTTTCTTGAATCAGCAATTAACGGCTGAAGAAGAGAATTTAGATGACGAGCTAGCCCAGCTAGCTCCACAGCTCGCACAAGTGGATAAGCTTGAAGCTCAGGAACAGCAAGTCAAAGCGGAAACAAAGGCTTTAGCCACGATCTTCAATCAAATTAAGCCTTGGTCTTCAACGTTGCAAGATATCCGCGATCGCGTTCCCCCCACCTTGCAAATCACTAAAATTCAACAAAAGGCCGCAGCCCCATCCGGTCAAAAAGCTGGACAGCCTAAACCGAATGCAGCCCCTGTGGCCACCCTGTCAGCACCCACTCAGTTGACCATTACGGGGAACGCTATTTCCTTCAATGATGTTAACGATTTTGTCTTAACGCTCAGGAAGTCGCCGTTTTTAACGATTTCCCAGACACAACTGATGTCATCAGAGCGGAAAACCAATAACGAAACGAAGGTTTCCCTCGTTGAGCATCAATTAGAAACCACCATTAATGATGTGCCAGCCTCAGAGTTGCTGCAAATTCTGAACGCAAAAGGGGCATCTGGTTTAGCGGCCCGGATTGGGGTACTGAAGCAAAAAGGAGTGATGAATCCATGACGGCTACTGGCGGATTTGCAAGAGAAGATGAACTATTGGGGCCTTCTTATCCCACTTTATTTGGGATTACTTTTACCCCAACCGTATCAGGGATTTTGGCAGCTGTTGTGGGGGTAGGGATTGCCGCTTATGTTGGCACTCAGCTTGTGTCACCCAAGTATGCCGAATATCAGGAGCTGCAGGAATCAGTTGAACAAAAGAAAACTGATTTAGAGCAAAAGGAAGCAACCACTCAACGCGTGGATGAGATTGTCGCCCGGCTTGATTTGGCTCAACAAGAGAATAGGCAAGTCCGAACCCTGTTCTCCGATCAGCAAGCATTGGACACCCTGTTATTGGACTTGAACCGCGTTATTGTCTCTAGCAATGCCCAATTACAGACGTTCAAACCCGATTACGCCGCTTCGGGTATCGTCACTGACGGTTCTCTAGGGGCACCCTTGGATAACAAGATTAAGCGACAAGTCACCTCTGTTTCCTTTCAAGGAACCTTCAACCAAACATTGCAAATTATGCAAGCGATCGACCGTTTACAAACCGTTTTGGTAGTCCGAGATTTATCAATGGAGCTACAGAAACCGGAGGAATTTGGTCCTCGTAATCTGGTGAAGTCGACCTTCAATTTGCATGCTTATGTCCCCTTGAGTGAAGAGGAAGCTGCCGCTGCTGCTCAGGCTGCCGCTGCCAAGGCACAGTCGCAGGAACAGACGCAATAGCTGAAATCCTGCAAATTTCTATTTCCGATGCTGCTCCATGCAGCTAAATCTACAACGAACAGTCATCATTATTTTTATCAGAGGAGTGTAGGGTGAACTGGTACAAAGGAAAACCTGGAATTGTTATTGGCTGCACAGCAGCCGCTGTAGGCGCGATGATTCAGCCAGTATGGGCTGCTGAAACTGAAGTCACCAATGTGCAGCTTAATCCCACTTCTAAGGGATTTGAGCTAGTCCTGGGGACTCAAGGGGATAATCGCCCACCTATTTTTACCGTCAATCGGGGCAATACCTCCATCTCTGATGTGAGCAATTCCCTCCTGCGGCTGCCAGAAACGGGGCCATTTCAGCAAAAAGACCCGGCTCCAGGGATCAAGTTTGTGGAAGTTCGGCAACTGGACCCCGATACCATCAGAATTACGGTAGAAGGTGTCCATACTGCTCCCATTGCCGAAACCATTCGAAATGATAATCGGGATGGTGTATTAGCCATTAAGTTTGATGGTGCACCCGGCAGTGCTGATCCGGTAGCCACATCCTCTCAGCCCACCAATCCTCGCTCCCGGGCGAGTGCAGTGCCCCCTTCTTTAACTCGGGCCAAGGCTCCCCCTGTAGGTGATATGACCATCGCTCCCCTGAATGTTGAGCCAGAGCGCATCGATTTGGGCAGTGATCAAATCATTCCTAAGTTGTTACTCCGCGAAGCTCCTGTCCGAGAAGTATTAACGCTTTTAGGCCGTGCAGCTAATGTAAACGTTGCCTTTGCTGAGCAGGATAGTGAAGAAGGATCTTCTGCCTCTTCTACCATCACCTTAGACATTGAGAATGAGTCGGTAGATGATGTCTTTAACTACGTCTTGCGTTTATCAGGCATGCAGGCCAATCGAGTCGGTCAAACCGTCTTTGTGGGTAAGTCACTACCTGGCGATGCCCAAAACCGAGTTGTGAGAACCATCCGACTCAACCAGATTAAGGCAACAGCTAAGATTACACGCATTGACGAAATTGCGAATGAAGCAGCTACAGGAGCTAACATCACTCCTTCGGGAGCTGAGAACGATTCCGATCTCGGGGTTACTGGTATTACTCGCAAAAATGATGTGAAGGAAGAAACGGAATCTGTAGGTGCCAAAGAGATTCTAGAGTCATATGGGGCAAACGAAGGTGGCTCAGGTGATTCAAATGCAGGTAGTTCAACGTTGTTAGAAGGCTTAGAAGTCGTTGCTGACGGTCGCACAAATTCTATCACTTTGATTGGAACCCCTAAAAAGGTAGAAACAGCGACGGCAATTCTTACTCGATTGGACGTGCGACAACGTCAAGTAGCCATTAATGTCAAGTTCATTGACGTTAACTTACTCAAAGGCAAAAACTCAAATGCCGACTTACAATTCCGAGCCAATAATTCTCTCGGAATTGGTTTTAGGCCCAACCCTAACAACCCAGGCCAATCCGGCTTGTCATCTGTTTTTGGATCAGGAACCGTCGACATCGTAGGCAGTGGTCTATTCACCTTAACTGAGACTTTTTTAGGAAACCTATTTATCTCGATCCAAGACACTTCAGCCAAAATCCTCACGAATCCGACACTGCTTGTGCAAGAAGGGAGTTCTGCTCAGGTTAACTTAACCCAGCAAGTATTTTCTGGATTTAAGTCAGAACAAACTTCGACGGCCGCAGGGGGAGCAATCGCGACACTTGAGCCAATCATCCAAAATGCGGGGGTTATTCTCAATATCGCAGTGGACAAGATTGACGATAATGGTTTTATCACCCTGAGCTTAGCTCCTGAAGTGAGTTCACTATCAGGTCAACAATTTACTGATCAATTTGGTGGAGCCGCCAACCTCTTACAACAGCGCCGAATAGAAACGGGTAAGTTGCGCTTGCGAGATGGTCAGACAATGGTGCTTACCGGCATCATTCAAGACCAAGATAGAGTCAGTGTTAGTAAGGTTCCGATTTTGGGGGATATTCCTCTCTTAGGTCGCCTATTTCGCCGAGAAAACAATTCTCGCCAGAGAAGCGAACTGGTTGTATTAGTCACCCCTCAGATTGTGGACGATTCTGACCAGACCACCTTCGGTTATCGCTATACGCCTGGTGAAGAATCACAAAAGCTGTTGAAGCCTTAGATTGAACTGACTGAATTCTAAAACACCCCTCTGACACAAATCAGGGGGGTGTTTTCGTTATGACAAAACAAAGCGTGAAATTTAAGCTGTGACTAATTCAGGTTCAGGGCGCTTGCTGTTACGAATTGCTTTAATGGTTTCGGCATAATCATCTGCTTTGAATACTGCCGAACCAGCCACAATAGCGTTAGCACCCGCTTCAAGAACTTGCCAAGTATTGTTTGTTTTCAATCCCCCATCCACTTCAATCCAGGGATCTAAACCGCGCTCATCACACATTTGACGAAGTTTGCGAATTTTGGGTAAAACTTCGGGGATAAAGCTTTGGCCGCCAAATCCGGGGTTGACACTCATAATCAACACGAGATCACAGAGTTCTAGGACATACTCAATCTGATCCAGAGAACTCCCTGGATTAAGCACAACCCCCGCCATTTTTCCGAGTTCCTTAATCTGGCCTAATGTGCGGTGGAGGTGAGTGGTCGCACTAGCTTCGGCATGGACCGAAATGATATCTGCCCCTGCCTTGGCAAAATCCGCTACATATCTTTCAGGCTCTACGATCATCAAGTGAACGTCCAACGGCTTTTGGGTAACTGGACGAAGCGCACTCACAATCAGGGGACCAATCGTAATATTGGGAACGAAGCGGCCATCCATAACATCTACGTGGATCCAGTCCGCGCCAGCTTGATCGACCGCACGGACTTCCTCACCTAAACGACTAAAATCTGCAGAGAGGATAGACGGAGAAATAACAGTTGATTTGGGTGAAGAAGATAGAGTCATGGCAAGAGATCCGGTTATGAAGACTGCTGAGATCGGCAAAAAAGGAAAACTTGAGCCCTTTTGCAGTAACCAGTTTAACAAAATCTTCAACATTGGCCTAACCCCAATCCTTAATCCTAAGTTACCGCTCTATTTAGGCATAGGTTTGCTGGGCAAATTGAATTGCTTTTTGACGCGCTTCAATAATTTCGTCCATTTCTCGAGCCAACTGAGGGGTGCTGTCAATAATGACTTGTATAGCTTCTATTTCTAGAATCATGACTTCAACATCGCTGAGGGCAATGATAGAGTAGGCGCTGGGTTCTCTCGATAGTAATGCGGTGGCCCCAAAAAAGTCTCCTTGAGTAAGGGTTAGTACTTCTTGCTCATGGTTGCCTGAATTCAGCACCCTCATTTGCACTTGTCCAAATAGCAAGAAGTGCAATTTCACGTCTTCTTGTCCTTGATAGATTATCCGCTCGTCCTGGCCGAAGGATTGAAAGTCGGCATTGGTCACGAGTTGTTCCAAAATTTCGGCATGGGTGGTGACAAAACAAGGCAGCGATCGCAACTCTGACACCACTCGATGAATGCCATTGGAGTCCGCCTTAGGAGCTTTCTCATGGATCAACGTGCGAATGGGAAAGGGAATGGTTAATTGATGTCGCTTGGCCGCGTACCAAACTCGAGTCATAAAGGCATCCCGAATATCGGGAACCCGCTCATAGTCCTTTAAGTAAAGACGCACATAGTAATTGATCGAAGAATCCCCATAGGCACTAGTTTGGATAATCGGCTTGGGTTCCGATAAAACCCCCGGTGTTTCTAGAGCCGCTTGCCGGATCACCTGTTTGACTTTATTGGGCGGATCGTCATAGGAAAATCCCAGTTCCAAGGGTTCTCCATGGAGAGGTTGGGGCCGACGATAGTTATAGAACACTTCCTTGGCTAGTACCGAGTTGGGAACAATCAACATCTCTTTGTTGCGTGTAATCAGATGGACCGCTCGCCAATTAATCTCGACCACTTTGCCGACCGTGTCCCCGAACTTGAGCCAGTCACCAATCACAAAAGGTTTGCCAAACAGCAGGGCAATGCCTGAAAACAAGTTGCCCAGGGTATCCTGGAGGGCTAAACCGATTACAATCGAACTGACGCCCAGGGCAGTTAGCAACCCACCTAAGTCTGTTTTCCAAACTAAAGACAGAACAAACGCCGTTCCGATCAGAATTAAGAAAAATCGGGTTAAATCCCTGAGGAGCTTGGGAACTTGGGCCTGCCAGGTATGTCCGCCCACATCCACAAACAGCAAGACATTCACAAACGATAAGGCTGCATGGATAAGGGACACCCACAAAGAGGTTTGAATCAAGCGAATAACGGTCTGTTCGGTATCCAGACCTATCACTTTAGTTAGAACAATAAAACCCACAAAGATGGGCAAGACTAAATTTCGTAAGATTCTCAGCGTTTGGACCAGTGGCTTTCCCTGCTTTCGGGTGTAAACGATCGATTCGTTTAAAACCAACATGATGGTCGGGAACCCCACCATCAGACCACAACTCCAGAGAAACCAGGATTGCTGAAGAAGGGAGGATGTCATAGTTGCCGCTAATGAAGATGTGCAAAAAAATGGGAAAGACGCTAAATCTTGAGTAGCCAAGCCGGTAGTTTATTCTGGCCACTAATTTCTACTTCACGACCATTGTCAAACTCATAGCTATCGCCCAGCTGTTCGTAAACGGATTGACTGACTTGAACCGTGTCGCCTTCACCAGCAGTTTGCATGCGGTGAGCAATATTGACCGTATCTCCCCATAAGTCATAGATAAATTTACTGCGACCGACAATCCCGGCCACCACTGCCCCGGAGTTGATCCCCACGCGGGCTTGTAAAGTGGTTTGATGAGACTTATTAAAACGCTGAACAATGCGCGTAATCTCAATGCCAAAATCCATAATCCGTTTGGTATGGTCTAGGCGAGGAACCGATAGACCGCAAACCGCCATATAACCACTGCCAATGGTTTTGATCTTCTCCACTCCAAACCGTTCGGCGGCTTCATCAAAGGCGCGGACCAACTCATTGAGCAACGCCACAATTTCGTTTGCGGGCAGTATCTGAGCGAGATCTGTAAACCCAATTAAATCCGCAAAGAGCACCGTGACGTTGGCATAACTATCGGCAATTTGCTCTTCTCCGCTTTTAAGGCGCTGAGCCACTGGTTCTGGCAAGATGCAGGACAGGAGTTGTTCGTTTTCCTGGCTTTGATGTTCCAATGCTTGGGTTTTCAGCGAGAGGCTCTCGACCATCTGATTAAAGGAAACGGCCAAATCATGGAATTCATCTTGTGAATTCATCTTGATTGTGATTTCAGTGTCTCCCTCCGCCAATTGGCGAAATCCTGACATTAGGGTTTGAATGGGTTTGACAAACAAGCGAGACAGCAGCAGGGCCAAAATTGTGATCAGCAGAATCAAAATTGCGGTTGAGATTAGAACTTGCTTCTGAAACTCCGAAATGGGGGCAAAGGCCTCCTCTGCATCCATTTCTGCGAGGATAGCCCAATCCAATCCCTTGATTTGAAGAGGGCCATAAGAACTTAAAACGGGAATGCCGCGGTAGTCGCTCACCGTATCAATGCCAAAATTGCCTAGCAGAGCCCGTTGGGAGGCCACCGTTTTCACTTCTTGCTCCAGGATCGAATTCTGCTGCCGCCGCATTCGCTCAATTTTGGCGGGTTCAAGGCCGCTTTTTGCCAAGGCTTGAAAATAGTTCGGGGATTTTTCCAGGAGAAAACGAGAATTGGAACGCAAGAGATAGTCTGAACCGACTAGATAGGTTTCCCCGCTTTTCCCTAGCCCCATATCTTGCCATCGTTGGCTATTCGTCATCACTTGGTCAATCTTATTAATATTAACCTGGAGGGCTAAGACGCCAATCAGTTCCCCTTGATCGAAGAGCGGACTGGCAATAATCGCTGCGGGTTGATTATGGGAAGGACGATAGGGTTCGAAATCTGTAAAGGTCACAAAGTTCGGTTCGCCTTCCCGAATGACCTTACGAAAGGCTTTCGCTAAAACACTTTGGGAATAGGGACCTGAGCCTAAGTCAGTACTAAAATCTACGCCTTTGTAGGCGCTGTAAACCACTTTGGCAGTGTCGGGATCAATTAGGAACAGATCCTCATAGGCAAATTCTGATACAAGGGTGCGAAAGGCCGGATGAAATTGGCGATGAGCTTGGGTATATTTGCTGCCGTCTCCTGGATCATCAATTTTGACTTTTTCATCAAAGTCTGGTGTCTTAATCGTGAAGTGATATTGCAAGTAGATATCGCGGTTCCCTAAGGGTAAATAGGTTTGGACTTGGGGATCCCCCTCAATATTGGCGGCTAAGGGACCAATAAACTCTTGCTGGTAGTAGGCTTGAATCGCTTGCTGCCACTGATTCGGAATTTTTTTGGGTTTCAGCGCTTGATAGCCTTGCTTAAACGCATTCATGGCCTCCTTCGTGGTCGGGCTATCGCTGAGAAAGCGCATCTGGCGATTCAGCTGATCAAAGAATGAGCGGACCTCATAGCTCTTTGCGGTTCGTAAGCTAGTGAGTTGATTGAAGATACGGCGGGTCAGGGCGGCCTTGCCGCTGTTATACCCAATAAAGGCGATGACCAGGATGGAGCTAACACTGACCCCTAGAAACATTAAGGTCAGTTTCGATTGAATACTTAGTTTCTTTAGCACTCGTCAGGTCTTCCTCGAAGAAAAAGGCAAGGTCTTGCACTTGGCTTGTTTTTACCATGCTTAGAGCCGCTTATGGCCATATAACCTTTGTTTTTGCTACAACAGGAGAGAAGTCTTAGTACATCCTTGATATTAGCCGCTTCTTTCCGTGGGCAGAATGGGGCCAGATGTTCAGTTCTGTCTCTATTCAAGCGTCATTCCCTTAATTCTTGCCAAGCCGTTGCTGCTATGGGAGGGTAACCAATTGCTCTTCAGCTTCAAGTCTTGAGACTTTATGTATCTTTACTAAAGAAAGGGATTACTTTGTACTTTCTTATACTATATTTAAGTTAAGAAAAGATAGCCTTTGGCACTGTTGTCAAACGACTTGTTTTAGGCTGCAAATTTAACCTGAGTGAAGTGTTACAAACTTTCCAAATAAGCTAAATTTGCACTGGCTTGAGGGTATCCGATCAACAGTTGTGGAGTTGTAAGGAAAGCGCGGCGTGATACAGCAACAACTCATGTCATCTCCCCCATCGTCTAAGGGTTTTCTACAACGATATGATGCTCGTGCGATCGCAGCTTACTACCGCTGGCGTCCTTGGCAAGCCATTTGGCGACTTCTTTACATTATTGGCTCTTTTATCGGGTTTGTATGGGGTCTACTCTGGGACCAGTGGACCCAATCCAGTGTGGCTCATTCTCCTCAACGAGCCATTCAGATTAGACAAATTCTCACCCGCTTAGGCCCCACCTTTATTAAGGTAGGACAGGCGTTATCCACCCGTCCTGACCTAATTTCTAAAGAATTTCTGGCGGAGTTAATGTTGCTCCAAGATCAGTTGCCGCCTTTTCCTAACGATCAGGCCTTTGCCTTAATTGAATCGGAGCTGCGCCAACCCGTTCGCGACATCTACCAGGAAATCTCTGATCAACCCGTAGCGGCGGCCAGTCTCGGGCAAGTTTACCGGGGCCGTTTATTTACAGGGGAAGAGGTGGCCATTAAGGCTCAGCGTCCGAATTTAAGGCCAAAACTGACGCTAGATCTCTATTTAATGCGCCTGATGGCGGCTTGGTTTGGTCGCTATTTACCTCTGAATTTGGGCCATGACTTGACGCTAATTGTGGATGAATTTGGCACTAAACTCTTCGAAGAAATTGACTACATTAATGAGGGGCAAAACGCGGAGCGATTTGCCGAGAACTTTAAAAACTACCCCGAAGTCCAAGTTCCGGGGATTCATTGGGCTTACAGCAGCCCTCGAGTTCTGACATTAGAGTGGATTCACGGTTATAAGCTCACCAATACCCAATGTGCGGTGGAGGCCAAAGTAGATCCAAATCACTTGGTTAAGATTGGGGTCATTTCTAGCCTCCGTCAGCTGCTGGAATTTGGCTTTTTCCATGCTGATCCCCATCCAGGGAATTTATTTGCCACCACCCAAGGCACTATGGCCTATGTCGACTTTGGCATGATGGATCAGCTGGATCAAAATACCAAAAACACGCTGGTTGATGCCGTCGTCCATTTAGTCAATAAAGACTACGACCTGTTGGCCCAGGATTTTGTGAAGTTAGGGTTCTTGACCCCTGATACAGATATTCGTCCCATTATTCCAGCGTTAGAGGACGTCTTTGGGGATGTGATTGGGGCAAGTGTTGGTGACTTCAACTTCAAAACGATTACGGATCGGTTCTCGGAGTTGATGTACGACTACCCTTTCCGAGTCCCAGCCAAATTTGCTTTGATCATTCGCTCTTTGGTTACGCAAGAAGGGGTTGCCCTTTGCCTTAATCCTGCCTTCAAAATTATCGAAGTCAGTTATCCCTATGTCGCACAGCGTCTGTTAGCGGGGGAGACACCCGAGTTTCAACGTCGGCTTTTGGAAGTGTTGTTTAAGGATGGCAAGTTTCAATGGCAACGTTTGGAGAACTTAATTGCGATCGCACAAACAGATCAGAGTTTTGATCTGATTCCTACCGCTCGCCTGGGTATGCAGTATCTAATGTCTGATGAAGGAGCCTATTTACGACGCCAAGTGGTGTTAGCGCTTATCGAAGACGATCGCCTGCATACCGAAGAAATTGAACGGCTCTGGAACTTAATCAAAGATGACTTGAAACCCGATAAGCTCTTTGATGTGGCCCTCGGGGCTTTAGCTGATTTTTCTGAGTCAAATCTTCCTCAATGGCTGCCTATTCCTAACTTATCGGCATCCTGAAGCCATAATACAAATGGGCACTCCTTGAGGTCATGAGACAGTACCACACTGAAATTGTCGTTGACGCCCCAGTTGATCGGGTGTGGAATGTACTCACTGATTTTTCTGCCTATCCAACCTGGAATCCCCTAGTGGGATGGTTACAAGGGGATATCTATGCCAGTGGACAGATTCAGATGTGGATCAACCCCTTGAACCGTTCTTTCAACGCTACCCTCACAAGGGTTCAAGAGAATGAAGCATTGATCTGGGTCGGTGTGCAAGGTGCTTCTTGGTTATTATCTGGAGAACATTACTATCAACTAGAAGAACTAGGGGAGGCTTCAACTCGGCTATTGCACGGCGAATACTTTCGTGGCCTTGGAAGCTGGTTTATTCGTAACGCTACACTTCAGACCATGGAGCAGGCCTTTATCCAGCACAATCGCTTGTTGAAGGAGCGGATTGAAGATGTCTAATGTTCTGATCTATGGTGCAACTGGATATATGGGCAAGCTATGTGCTCGGCAATTGCAAGATCAAGATATCCATCCGATCTTGGCCGGTCGTAGCAACTCTGTTCAAGCAATAGCACAGACAATCAATTGCCCTGCACGGGTCTTCCGCTTAGACCACCCGTCTGAAATTGAGCGTCATTTATCGGATATTCACCTAGTCATTAATCTTGCAGGTCCTTTTCAGCAAACCCAAAAATCCCTGATTAAAGGGTGTTTGGCTGCTCAGTGCCACTACCTTGATATTGCTGGCGAAGTAAATGAAATGCTGTCTGTCTATGCGTTTGATCAGGAAGCAAAACAATCTGGAATCATGCTGATGCCTGGGGCAGGGTTTGGTATCGTCCCCACAGATATCGCCGCCTCGATGGCCAAAGCGCTACTACCAGATGCCTCATCCTTGACCATTGCCTATGCTACAGAGGGAGGGGTCTCGCGTGGTACGTTGAAAACTGTGCTGCAAACCATTGACCAGCCTGGCGTGCGGCGAGTGAATGATGAGTTTGAGATCGCATCTCCAGCGGAGTCAAACCATGAATTTATGGTCGCGGGCAAGATGTTTACTGGAGTATACAACCCTTGGCGGGCAGATCTGTTTACAGCCGGCTTATCTACTGGTATCCAGAATATTCAGACCTATTCAGTCTTTCCAGACTTCATTGTCCAAATGATGCAAGGCAAATTCCTGTGGCTACGCAACTTGCTCCTTCAGTTCTTGCCAGAAGGTCCTTCTGAGAAGCAATTGCAGCGAGGTAGTACCTATGTTATGGCGCAGGTCAAAAATGCAACTGAGCAGAAATCAGTGTCTTTGAAAGGCCCAGAAGCCTATCTATTTTCTGCGCTTTGCCTCACAGCAATCACAACAAGAGTGTTAAATGGTAATACAAGATCTGGATTTCAAACCCCTGCTTATTTTGGTAAGACACTCTTAGACAGTATTGATACGATTGAATGGAGCTAGCGACTCAATCTAGGTATCGGTGATTTGCCAATCCGTTGAGTTTTTTTTTCTGCGAGGCTAAAGCCATTTTTATGAGGGTTTGAACCGTAATCGCATCGTCACGATTTGTGCATTGATCGTGCCAAAAAAACATGAATTTTCTAGCGTCCACCCTTAAACTACACCCCAGGAAGTGGCTTATCGGTCTTTGGGTATTGGCCTATAGCCTTGGGTTGGGCAGAGAACTGCTTTACAACCCCATAATTTTTTTGCAAACATTGCCACTTTGTCTCCTTTTTGGCTGGTTTGTACTCCCGCAAAACCTGCTACATAATTTGTTTGGTTTAACCTTTGCATCAACGCCGATGGGATGGCAGTGGCTCAACTTCTTGGGGTATTGGCTCTCCGTTCTCTACCTGCATTGGGTATTCCTCTCCACCCGTCGTTGGCTCATATTGCTACTCCTTTCAGCCATCATCCTCACCTCAACAAACGGATGCATGAGATTTGCGGATGAGCACAGTGGGAATTTGGGTTAACGTTAGTTCGAGCAAAACCTACATTTGACATGCTTTTATGAAGAAATGCCGATCTCTGCCTCCTCAGGGATAAAGGGTTAAGCTGATACCAAACTCAGACTGGGTTAAAAAAATGATTAGACGGACTTGTTGACAATTCATTCTGTTGATTGGTGGGTAGTCACTATCAAGCGGTGCTAACCGCCATCCATCGCCGAGAACAGCATTTTTTGTAGTCTTTGGTCCATCCTGGGTTTAACCTTTAGCCATGCCGTAGCCTATGCCCTTTAAGCTGCCGAAACGCCAGACATCAGGTTCGGTTGTCTGTTTCTCCTGTCAGAAACTGGTATCCATTGAACAAAAAAACTGTCCACAATGTGGTCAGGCTAATCCAGGCTTGTGGGGATATGCGCGTCCTCTTCGAAGACTCGGAGCCGATTTTGGTTTTATCAAAATTGTCCTCATCGGGTGTATTCTGCTCTATCTGATCACACTATTGTTTGATCTGCCGGGTGTTCAGTCTGCAGGCGTGATGCGCCTATTAATGCCGAGTTCCTATAGTTTATTGGTCTTTGGCTCCACCGGTGCCGTTCCGATATTTCAGTGGGGTCGCTGGTGGACGGTACTCAGTTCGGGCTGGTTACATGGCGGTCTTTGGCATCTAGGCTTTAATATGGCCTGGTTAAACTATCTTTCTCCCATGGTGGCCAGGGGGTATGGTGCGGGACGGTTAGTCAGCATCTATACCGTTACAACTGTGACCAGTTCCCTCTTGACTAGCTCTATTGCCCAATATTGGATCACTTTGCCTAGGTCGTTTAGCGGGGCAAGCTTCAGTGTTGGCGCTTCTGGCGGTGTGTTTGGTCTACTGGGGGCGCTGGTTATCTATGGACAGTTAGCGAATCAGCGCCAAGTTTTGCGGCAAGCCCTTACTTTGACGATTATCTCGTTTGTGCTATCGGCCTTTGTGGGCAGGGTGGATCACTGGGGACATGTAGGTGGATTTGTAGGGGGGTATCTTATGGGTCTAATGCCTGGATTTAACCCCACCCAACCGCAACGTCTTTACCATTTGGGGATTGCTATTGGTGCATTAGTAGTGACGTTGGCCAGTCTTATTTTGTCACCCATTCATGCCCTGTTAATTGGGTAAGCAAGGGATGATTCAATGGCAATCCCAGGGTGAAAAGGGGGGCCGTCCAGCTTGAACTGGTGAAAGATCTCAGCTTACGAAAACTGAAAAATTCCAAAACAAATCTGCCCCTGCTGTGCTGCTGAAAATCGTGAAGTCAGGACTATTAATCAAAGCTGTACATTTGACGAGAGATAAATTTCTCAGGTCATGATGGGGGGTATGTTGTACTGAAATTGCGATCGCATATGACCCTGGCAGCAGTTCGTTGGCCTCAACTCCAAAATGGTTCAGATATTCGAGGCGTTGCGCTAGAGGGGGTTGAAGGGGAGGCAGTCAACCTCACCTCGGAGATCGCCAAGATTTTAGGGATGGCTTTTGTGCATTGGCTTTCCCAGACCCTCCATCAATCTGCCGGTGAGTTAACCGTTGCGGTGGGTCGAGATAGTCGCATTTCTGGCCCCACCTTAATGGACGCTGTTCTGGCTGGAATTACTCAAATGGGAAGTAACGGCTACCACTTTGGGTTAGCCTCCACCCCAGCCATGTTTAAAAGTACGGTAACCGACGGATTTAACTGTGACGGGGCGATTATGCTGACTGCCAGCCATCTCCCTTTTAATCGCAATGGCCTCAAATTTTTCACCGCTCAAGGGGGCTTAGGCAAAGCTGATATCAGCCAAATCCTCAATTTCGCGGCGGAGCATCCGTTTGAAGTAGCTGGAGAGGGTGGCCAAGTCACCGAGTATGACTTTATTGCGGTCTATGCTGCGGAACTCGTCCGTCAAATTCGTGCCGCTGTTAACCATCCAGACCACTATGAGCGGCCCTTACAAGGGCTTCATATTGTGGTCGATGCGGGCAATGGTGCTGGGGGCTTTTACGCTGAGCAAGTTTTGAAGCCTTTGGGGGCCGATACTACGGGTAGCCAGTTTCTAGACCCAGATGGCACATTCCCGAACCACATTCCCAATCCAGAAAATAGAGCAGCAATGGCAGCCATTTGCCAAGCTGTGATTGAACAACAGGCCGACTTCGGCATTATCTTCGATACAGACGTCGATCGCGCTGCTGCTGTCGATCATCTAGGACAAGATCTCAATCGCAATCGGTTGATTGCTTTGATTGCTGCGGTGGTTTTGCGAGAACATCCGGGGTCTACGATTGTTACGGACTCGATCACGTCCGATGGCCTCACCCAATTTATTGAAGACGAATTGGCAGGGGTGCATCATCGGTTTAAGCGGGGCTATAAAAATGTGATCAATGAGTCTATTCGCCTCAACCAAGCGGGGCAAGAATCCTGGCTGGCGATTGAAACTTCTGGTCACGGGGCGATGAAGGAAAACTACTTCCTGGATGATGGGGCCTATTTGATTAGTAAGCTATTGGTCGAACTGGCGAAGGCAAAGCGGGCAGGCCGCAATATCACAGACTTGATTGCTAACTTAAAAGAGCCACAGGAAAGTGAAGAATATCGCATCAAAATTCAGGCAGATGATTTCAAAGCGCACGGTCAGTCAGTTATTTCCCAGTTAGAGACTTTTGCGGCTCAACACTCGGATTGGCAAATCGTTCCGAATAACTATGAAGGCATTCGGATTGCCTGTAACGCACCCTCAGAGCAGGGCTGGTTCTTGCTGCGGTTGTCGCTCCATGATCCAGTCTTACCCCTAAACATAGAGTCTAATGTCGTTGGAGGCGTGGCGAGTATTGCCGCTCAGCTCTCTTCTTTTTTCCAAGATATGGATGGATTAACCCTACCCTCGGGATTGTTGCCTACCTAACGCTTTTGATCTTGGACTCGATATGCTGATGGTCTGGTGAGATAAGTCGCATTGTGCCGTGCTGGCTGATCTCGTTTATAGTCCTTCTGCCGCGAAGCAAGTGTTCTGGATATATGGCGACTGACTTTATCCATCATTGATTCACCTGAATTACCGATGTACTATCGATTGCTGCAACTTATCATTGGGATCGGACTCTTTTTAAGTCTCTGGATTGTGGTGCCAGCTCCCACTTTTTCCGTACTACCGTTGGGCGTTGGGGCACCGGAAATTAGTCCAGGGTTGATGGTTCTGCATGCGATCGCACTCTTGCTCACCGTGCTCTACCACAGCCACAGAACAGCATTTCGGATCATGATGATTGGAGGATTACTGGGTGTGACCTTAAGTAGTTTGCCGTTACTTCAGCTCCCCAAGGCCATTCAGCAGGCGAATACTGTTATGAATGCCACCCTCGGCAGCAGCTATCTCGCCCATCTATCCCCCATCCAGCACGCCCAATTACGTCCCCATCCCTTCAATATCCTTGACTGCATCCGTCAAATTCCCTTGGGAAAAATTCGCCAAGATCTAGGGATTCCCTTTGCCCAACCCGACGGACAACCGCTCACCCTCAATCTCTATCGCCCGCTTCAGAAGGGGACTTATCCAGCTGTTGTCGTTATTTACGGTGGTGCTTGGCAGCGGGGGAGTCCAGACCATAACGATCAGTTCAGTCAGTATCTTGCGGCTCGGGGGTATGTCGTGTGGGCTATTTCCTATCGTCATGCCCCCTCCTATCAATTCCCCGCCCAACTTGAAGATGTGCGCTCAGCGCTTCGTTTTATGCAAGCGCATGCAGGGGATTATGACACCGATCTCAATCGCGTGGCATTGTTAGGACGGTCGGCTGGAGGACATTTGGCAATGTTGGCTGCCTATGAGCAAGGTGATTTTCCGATTCAGGCTGTGGTGAGCTACTACAGCCCGGTTGATTTAGCCAATGGCTATGACGATCCCCCGTCCCCAGATCCCATCGATGTTAAAGCCGTATTGGAAGCATTTATTGGCGGTGATCCAAGACAGTTCCCCGAAAAGTATAAGCAGGCTTCACCGATTCACGCTGTTCAACCCGATCTGCCGCCTTCGCTGTTGGTGTATGGAGGGCAGGATCACTTGGTACAGATCAAATTTGGCCGACGCATGCATCAAAAACTAAAAGCAGCGGGCAATACGGCTGTCATGATTGAAATTCCCTGGGCAGAACATGCCTTTGATGCCATTTTTAGCGGGGTCAGCAACCAATTTGCCCTTTACTATACGGAACGATTTTTAGCCTGGGCGTTAGTCTGATGCTAGTTAAGAATACTTCTCAAAAGAAGGCACACTCTTCCCATCCTCCCTTACCCCTTTTGTGCCTAAGATGAAGGTTGGCACACAACGGTAGGGAGCTATTCTTATGTCCTCAGAAGCAAAAGCAGTAAAAAAACTAATCGAGCAACAAAATTTCGGGGTCCTCTCGACAATGTCAGTGGATGTGGAAGGATTTCCCTTTGGTTCCGTTACTCCCTACAGCCTGACAGAAAACTACAATCCCCTGATATTTATTAGCAATCTAGCCCAGCACACCAAAAACATTACAAAAGATAATCGAGTCTCTCTGATCGTCTTGGAGAATTTACAAGATGGAACGGAGGATCCACAAAAGCATGGAAGAGCCAGTATTTTAGGGCGGGCAACGCCTTTGGAAACGACGGGTGCTGAGAATGACGCCAAATACCAGCGATATTTTCAGCGGTTTCCAGAAGCAGAGGGTTATCAGAACACCCATGGCTTTCAGCTGTATGAGATTACCCCTGTAAGGATTCGATTTATTGGCGGGTTTGGCAAGATTTTTTGGTTAGAGCCTCAGCAATTACTGGCTAGCTAAGGTCCGGTTTGATGCTGGGAAATATCCATCCAAGCCCTGAGAACTTCCGCGACAGACCAAGCTTGGGCAAAACAACCTCGGGGATAAAACGGCGGATCGCCATCGAAAATCTCGCTTATACTGCCCAGCCCGTGGGTCTGGAGGTGATTAGCAATGGGGTTGAGCAACGCTAGAGCCGCTTCAGAGTCCTTATAGACGCAGTAATGCGCCTGTACATAAGGGCCTAGTAGCCAACCCCAAACGGTTCCTTGATGGTATCGGCTATCTCGTTTCACCTGATCACCACCGTAGGTGCCTTTATATTGCGGTTCGTCTGGAGACAGCGATCGCAACCCATGAGACGTTAGCAAATATCGGCTACAGGTCTCCACCACTGCCTTTTGCTGCTCGGTTGTTAATAACGCGGGGGCATCGGTTGCGCCTGCCACCAAAGGCAATGATACGGCAAAGATTTGATTGGGGCGTAGGGTGAGGTCATCGCCCTTAGGACCATCTAGGACGTCGGCACAGTATCCCCGGGTGGGCTGCCAAAATCGCTGGAACCCCTCCAACATCAGTTGAGCCATTTCTCGATAGATTTGCTGAGGTTGACCGAGCTGCTGAGCAAAGCGTTCCATCGTTCGCAGAGCGTTGTACCAGAGGGCATTGACTTCAATCGGTTTACCCGTTCTAGGCGTAACCACCCAGTCCCCGATTTTGGCATCCATCCAGGTCAGTTGGGCGCCTGCTTCGCCTGCATAGAGCAGCCCATCTTCCTCCACATGGATGTGATAGCGGGTGCCTTGCCGATGCCAATCAATAACCTGCACCAAGGTCGGAAATAGCTCTTGTAGCATGTCCATGTCTTCTGTAGTTGCAATGTAG
The DNA here is from genome assembly GCF_028285745.1 of Acaryochloris sp. IP29b_bin.137. Classification (GTDB taxonomy): domain Bacteria; phylum Cyanobacteriota; class Cyanobacteriia; order Thermosynechococcales; family Thermosynechococcaceae; genus Acaryochloris. The sequence continues at coordinate 23,002 of NZ_JANQOP010000296.1, forward strand.
AGGCGAATTGCTTCGAAGTACCAGAGAATTGCATCGACGGTATTGTACTCGGGTAGCTTGCCCACCTCGGGAAAGACGTTGGGCAGCATGCCTTGATCGAGATATCGAGCAAACGTGCGCATAATGGTTTTGGCGATCCGGGGTCTCCCCGTCGATAGGGTGAGACCTGGCAGGCTAATCATGGTGTCTCGTCCCCAATCGCCAAACCAAGGGTAACCCGCAATCACAGTTTTGCCCTCTGGGGCTTCGGCAAGGGGGCGATCAACAATAAATTGGTCGGCAGCGAACGCTAACTGCTCAATCCATGACGGTAAGGGAGGGGAGATCAACATCGTCTGCAGCTCTCCCCGAATCGTTTCTTCGTAAAAACGGCGTTCTAGCAGCGCTGTTGCACCATCTAAACTCGCGTGGGGTTGGGTGCTCGCAACCACGGTTAGACTATCGCCAGGAGTCAGGACGACTTCTAAGGTCGAAATATGAAGATGATTATCCTGATCATCCAGACCCCGATAGTGTTCAAGGTCCAATGCAAATCCCTGATACCAGTGATGTTGCGTCACGAGCCCCCCCTGACTAACCCGCAAATAAAAGGGGGTCGCTGTATCCGTTGCCAAAATTTGAGTTCCCTGGGCAACAGACTGAGTCTGCATTTGCCATTGGCTGGTGTGGGTTTGGCTATGGTGATCGCGATAATTGATCAGAGCTTTGATCGAGAGAGCCACAGGGCTACTGCCCCGGCTGAGTTGATAGTACACATAGGTCGTGTTTTCACCCTGTTGCATCCACACGCGCTTTTCCAACAGTGCATCTGCGCAGGCATAGTGCCAGCAAGGCACGGATCCTTCTAACTTAAACTGCTCGATAAAGCGATAGCCTTGGGGCTTGACGCTACCATCTGCCCATTGGGTCGTGGCAAGGTCAAATACGTCACCGTTATAGAGAACCGTTTCTTCTAATTGGGTGAGGAGAAGGGTTCGCTCTAGGGGTGGGGTTAAGGCGGCGATCAGCAACCCGTGATAGCGACGGGTCAACAGACCAGCAACGGTCCCCGCTGCATAGCCACCAATGCCATTGGTCACTAACCATTCTCGGGCAGCCGCTGTTTTGAGGTCGCTCGTAATCTCTCGCCCCAATTGGATCATGCTTTATCCCCCATGCGAAGCGTCTTATCTTACCAAGATGAGGCTGACTGTTCCGTTAGCTTAGAGGCTTGATTAACGGATCTGCAGGGGATGATCGATTAACTTAAGGAGTTGGAAAACTGGATGGTGCGGTTGTTAAGAGCCTGCACGGGTCTGGCGTTTGGGTGAAACCGCGATTTAAATAGGTTAATTTGTTGACGAGAGGCTTGAATGGGCTGGTTAAGGATGGCCCAATTCACGGACTCACTACAAGGGGGAGTCGTGAGAGAGCCTTGGTAGTGATAAAAACTGCGATCGCGAGGCAGTAACGAGCTAACATCAATCTCTAAATTAGGTGCATTCTCTTCTTCTACGGCGGGCATATTCTCCCAAATTTCATCCAATAAGGGATTCGCAACCCCTGGCTGAATCATGACCCCTAGCACCGCTAACTCATTCGCTGCATTTTTATGCACAAGGTGCATTTCCATGGCACTGGATTGATTGTTAATCCGATGTTCACTGGGGGCATGGAAATGAAACTGGACTAATTCATAGGTCTGATGATTCACGGTTAGGGTATTCCCGGCAGCATAGTTCACGGTTACCGTGCGTCCATTATTGACTTCATCCAATGGAGAGGCGTGATAGTCCATATTTAAGGTTTCGTGATCGCTGCTGAGATCTTGCGATCGCAAGTTGATCGGCGACTGGGACTGCCCCGTTGCACAGAGGGCATAGTCGGACTGCAATTCAGACCAATGTCCCGGATCAGATGCGCCTTCATAGCTCCAAATCGGCGTTGCGATCGCAGAAGTCGTCATCAACATCCAAACGAAATAAACCCAACCGATCAGACGAGAAAGAACCTTATTGAAGTCGCGCATAGTGTGTCAGGGGTAATGCAGGTTGATTTGACTGTAAATCAATCATTGTCCAGAAAGAATCAAGATTTCTAAACTTCCTGAGTCCTATTTTCAGAGACTCTATTGCCCCAACCCATAAACATCCACCCGACAAAGGACAGTTGGGGAAAATCTAGTTCAATGTCAAACCCAAGGCGAGAATTAGAAAACTGTGAGGTTTCTCTAAATCGTGACGTTGAATCTTTGATCCAAAGGGAAGACATCCTTCCCTATGTCATCTCACCATTTCTGCCACAGACAGTACTCAGTAATCAGCGTAAGTTTGGCTACAACTTACGAATAGTCTGGGATTTGGCAGCCAACTAGCCAGAAGATTCAGCTTCCCATTTATGGTTTTTAAAATTTTGGGGTTGTCATCACGTTCGCCACACAGTCGTGGCCCACGTACGCAGTTACATTGCCCATGCAATACAAGAAGCTGAGAAGAATCGGGCACCATAATTGAATTGACTATGGGGGGATCCGAATCCATGCATCAATCCTATCGCTGGACGCATTGGGCGAAACTGCCTTGCCTGCTGGTTGTTGGGCTATCTTTGCATCCCCTATTTTCCGCCTCAGCCACGCCAACAAACTCCAATCGTTTTACCGACTGGTGCCAAAATGCGCCTCAACTTACACCTGAGCAGCAACATACGGTACTGGCTCTGCTAAAAGTTGCCGCAACGGAGGATTGTCAAGAAGCGGAGCAAGTGTTGCAGGCTTCTCCCGGTCTCAATTTACAGAGCCAGGGCATCACAGACTTAAGTCCGCTTCAGGCTTTGCCGCATCTGAGCAACCTGAACCTGACAGACAACAAAATCAAGGATATTCATCCCTTAAGTTACTTACCCAATCTGAATTTCCTGTTGGCGGGTCGAAATCAAATTGAAGATGTCACCCCCTTAGCCCAGCTCCCCAACCTCAGCTATGTAGTCTTAGACCAAAACCAAATTCAGGATGTAAGTGGCTTAACGCCGCTCCAAAAACTCACCTCCCTCAACGTCTTATCGAATCCTATCCAGAAAAAACATTGTCCCGTTGCCCCTAGTAGCGTTTGCCTGTTTAGTGATGACGCCCAAGATCAATTCGCAGCCGCTGAACGGCAGTATCAACAGGGTAATTTACGGTTAGCCTTACAACGTTTCCAGGCCTTGCAAAGCACTTACCAGCAAAACAGTGATCGCCACAAATACGGAGATACCCTCAACCGTTTAGGCGATATCCATCAGCAGTTGGGTAACTATCCCCAAGCATTGGCAACCTATCAACAAGCTCTGCAATTACGGCAAGAGATAAGCGACGAGTCAGGAATCGTTGTCTCTCTCACGAGTCTGGCGACGGTCTATGAACGGTTAGCCCTTTACACAAAAGCTCAAGAGCTGCTGCAACAAGCATCCGTCTCTCTGCGCAATCAAAACCCCTTCCGTTTAGATGGGGGTGGCGTGTACGAACATGCCAAGGAAGAAGCCTTGCTTTACGGATGGCAAGCCCGATTATTTAACCGATTAGGAGAGCATGACAAAGCTCTTAAAGCGCTGGATAAAGCTCAAGGTCTGTTTGATAACATCCCGCCAGCTTTTCCGAATAAACGATTCCATGAACGGCTGATTATGGAAACCAGAGGGGCCACCCTGTTGGGTTTAGGACAAACGGATGCAGCCACGACAACACTAAAGTCAGCCTTAGGCGTAGCAACCGAAATTGAGGATCAAGCTGGCATGGCGTCGACCCTTAATCTGTTGGGTAACGCCCACCGCCAGGAGGGTCAGGCCAAACAAGCGCTCCAGGTTTTTCGCCAAGCTTTATCGATTCATCAGGCCATTGATCATCAACCTGGCGTGGGCCTCACTCACCACCATATGGGGGAAACTTGGCTCCAGACCAAAGATTATGCTCAGGCCAGTACGGCTTTGGCAAAAGCGGTTGAGATTTGGGAGTCTCTGCGTCCTGGCCTGACCGATGCCAACAAAGTCTCCCTGTTTGAAACCCAGGTGATGACCTATGCTCATCTTCAAACTGCACTGATTGCCCAGAAACAATTCGACCAAGCCCTAGAAGTTGCAGAACGGGGTCGAGCCCGAGCCTTTGTGGAGTTGCTCGCATCTCGAATTGGGGCTGACTCGTCCAGTCAATTTCAGCAACCCAATCCACCCACGTTAGATCAAATTCGCACGATCGCTCGCTCGCAAAAAGCCACCTTAGTCGAATATTCACTGCTACCGGAACAGCTTTTAATTTGGGTGATCACACCGGATGGGTTGGTCTCTTTACGACAAGTTGACCTCAAGGAACTATCAGAACAATCGCAACGGTCGCTTCCTCAATTGGTTGCCGAAGCCAGACAAGCCATGGAGGCCGGGGCAGGAAATGACGTCATGTCTCTATCCCTCGATGGTCTACCCGTCGCTGAATCTCCTGATCATCTGCGTCAACTCCATCAGGTTTTGATTGATCCGATCGCAGACTTGCTACCGAACAATGCCGATGAACGGGTCATTTTTATTCCCCATCGTGAGTTGTTTATGGTACCTTTTCCTGCCCTAGAGGGAGACGACGGCCCTTTAATCGCCCGACATACCTTGCTGACGGCTCCGTCGATTCAGCTACTGCACTATACGGAACAACGACGACAGCAGCTACAGCAGAGTCCCCAAAAAGCCTTAGTCGTCGGCAATCCAGATATGCCTCATATCTCGCCTGGGGTGGATCTGCCTGCCGAACCGCTCGTGCCCTTGCCGGGGGCAGAGCAGGAAGCTGTCAAAATTGCCTCCTTACTGAACACATCTCCCCTCACTGGATCGGACGCGACAGAGGCATTGGTGACTGAGCGAATATCTAAGGCGCCGGTGGTTCATCTGGCGACCCACGGATTGTTGGAGGAACTGAAACATTTAGGGTTTAGTATTCCAGGTGCGATCGCACTCACGCCTTCGGATCAACAAAATGATGGCCTCCTCACGACTTCAGAAATCCTCAACCTCGATCTGCAAGCAGAACTCGTCGTTCTGAGTGCCTGTAATACAGGTGTTGGCACTATTACAGGAGATGGGGTGATTGGCTTATCCCGGGCATTAATGGCCTCCGGTACCCCCAGCTTGATTGTCTCGCTATGGGCGGTGCCAGATGCCCCCACGGCCAACCTGATGACGGAATTCTATACCCACTGGCAGCAAAATACGGATAAAGCCCAGGCTCTGCGTCATGCCATGCTCAAAACCCGTGAACAACATCCTGACCCAAGAGATTGGGCCGCCTTTTCCCTAATGGGACAAGCTGAATAATCGGCCAATCCTTGGCTATACACAGAAGACATCGCTTGGCCTTCTAGAGGAATTACAATAACCGGGCCTGCATACAGACCACCACTTTCAATGAGACATCAACATAGCACCTGAATTACTTCCTGAATAAACCTGAAATTTTCGGGATTTTTTCTGCTGTTTGACCTTGGGATAGTGGACTCAATCGCGAAGCATACCCATCCCGGCAGTCCCGACCTGCTAAACCAAGCAAATCAGGAAAGCCAATATAACCTTCGCTCTATTCCAAGCCAACAAGGAGCAGCACAATGACTCAACAACCGAAACGACGAGCCAAACTGGCAGGATTATTAGGCACCACACTCTTCGTCCTGACCTCTCCCATCGCCTCAGCTCAACACTATCAACCGACCAATAGTGAGCTGGAAGAACTGCATGAGGTTGCCGCCGATCACCTAGATATGGTTCAGGGCATTTCTATCAGAGAAGGTGTTGAATACTGTGGGTTTTTCGGATTTTACCCAGGTGGACCGCTCTCGGGGACTTCCCCCAGACGGGGACGAGCCGATAGTTGCGAACCGAATAATCCCCCTCCTGGATTCACGGTCCTTGCCTCTTACCATACGCATGGCTCCTATACGATGGATGCCGATACTGAGGTTCCTTCAGTAGATGACTTACAGGCTGATATTCAAGAACAAATTTATGGCTATGTAGCCACACCTGCAGGACGAGTTTGGTTTAATGACCACGAACGACATGAATCAGTCATGTTATTCGGTCCGGGTAGCGTGTTTAGTGATCCAAACTACCGAGAATGTCAGAATTTTGCTCCCAGAGCGCAATATACATTAGCTCAACTCAGACAACGAGCTGCCAATGACCCAGGCGGGTGTTAATGTCAGTCTCCTAACACCCCAAAGCTACCCTCAGTTTTGCCGTAAATAGGTAAGTCTGGGGGGCTTAAACAGGTCTAATGGTACCCAACTAGGCCCAATAAAAAACAGAGGACTGCTCGTGAAACGTCCTCTGAAAGCCTTGCCTGATGGTTGAAAACCTTGGTTTATGTAGGAAGCCGATGATGCGATTTGAACGCACGGCCGCTCGATTACGAATCGAGTCAAGCGAGTTTCTTTATTCCTTTTAGGCAAAGGCTTTTGGCCTACCTCAATCTTTATCTCAATAAGTTTTATCTCAATTCTTATCTCAATCAGTTGTTGGCTGGGGCGACGGCTTCCGGCATCAACTGAAGCAGGGCTCTCAGCCTGCTTCAGTTGATGATAATGTGATGGGGCTATTTTGCTGCCTGTACAGGTGATAACCATGCCTGACCTCTCTGACTATGACTCACCTTGGAAGGAGGCACTAGAGCGCTATTTCCCGCAGGCTTTGGAATTCCTTTTTTCTCTAATCCATACAGAGATTGATTGGGAGCAGGGTTGGGAATTTCTAGACAAGGAATTACAGCAAGTTGTCAGGGATGCTGAACTGGGTAGACGATTAGTTGATAAATTGGTCAAGGTTTGGCGACAGGATGGAAGTGAAACCTGGGTACTGCTGCATTTGGAAGTTCAGGGATCCTATGAGGCTAACTTCGCAGAGCGAATGTTTGTGTATCACTATCGGCTTCGGGATCGCTATAATCTCCCCGTCGTCACCCTTGCGATTTTGGCAGACAAGCGAGTGAGCTGGCGGCCTGCAGGATATAGCAATTCTCTTTGGGGATGTCGGGTAAGTCTCGATTTTCCAATTGTGAAGCTTTTGGATTATGAATCTCAGTTATCTGAATTAGAGCAGAGTTCCAATCCTTTTTCAGTGATCGTAGTGGCCCATCTACAGGCTCAAGCTACAGATGAGGATATGGAGGACCGCCTAAAGTGGAAATTGAAGATAGTGAAAGGATTGTATGAACAAGGCTATGATCGAGAAGACATTCTTGAACTCTTTCGGTTTATTGATTGGGTGATGACTCTACCAGCAGCGCTGGAGAATCAATTTGACGATGAGTTGAGTGCTTTTGAAGAGGAAAGAGAAATGCCGTATGTCACTAGTGTTGAACGGCGAGCAGCATTAAGAACCAAGCAATCTAGCATTATTGATGCCTTGGAGGTTCGCTTTGGGGCAGTTCCCGACGAAATCACTGATCAAGTTGCTCAACTGCATGATGCAGAACAACTGCAAGCACTCTTCAAAGACGCGATCTTAATTGAGTCAATCGATGCCTTTCAGAAATTACTCGATGAAAATGTATCGGCCCGATGATAAGCCAGTTGCATAGCAGGTAACTGTACTAACGAGTCTCGGCCCCTTCATCATCCACAATAAACTCAATTAAATCTGTAGGGGTGATATCTACTCGCGACAATCGCCTTAAGCTCATGCATAGAGAATTTAAGGTGTGACCATCAATGCGAGGTAATGAGTCAGCTTTCCTGAGATTACTGATCGAGTTTGTACTCATTCCCATTTCCTCAGCTAAATCAACGCCCTTTATTCGATATCTAGCCATCACTTCTCTGAGATGCCACTTGATCAAAGTTTTACCTATAGAACTCTGTTCTAAAGTGTAATTCTACAGCCATCAGTATTTTTAATAGCACTCCAAGTATTCAAAAACCATCTTATAAGGGTAAAAATACAATTTTAAGTTGTTGATTTATACAAGCTAAGATTGTATAATTTATTTATAAATAACAGGAGAGCGCCCCTAGCCTGAACAACTAAAGCGCTCTCCACTCACCGAAGATGAGGTACATCTATGATACTGACATTGCAAGAAAACGAGGAACGCGACTTAGATCTTCAAGTTCGCCAGCAAACACCTGAAGACACCAAGCCCTCTGCCCAAATCTATGAAGAAACCCACGATGGCCAACGCTGTCATGGTGTAGACCCAGATCAAGACTGCGATTGGGTCTATACCGATTCGGATTACGACGAATTCTAGAGCAAAGGGGGAGGGTAACCTCTCCCCCTTTGCCAGCCATTACTAACACAAGATTGGAGAAAGATGAACAATGGCAAAAGTTGTAAACCCATTGCACTGTAGGGTTGAGGCTATCGGTAAACCGAGAGAATCCAGCTATGAGGTGGGCACGTACTACTACCCCACTCTATTTATCGACCTCTCTCAGCCGGATGGGTCAGATTCTGCCAAGATTTGGAAGAAC
>NZ_JANQOP010000331.1 GCF_028285745.1 Acaryochloris sp. IP29b_bin.137
ATTTCTTGGGCACAGATTATTGCCAAGGTTGCCAACTTAGGCGCGATACACCCTAGACAAGCATCTGAAAATCTTTAACCGTTTGGCGAAGGTATTGAATTAGAATACTTTTTAAAATTTCACATATCGCGTTTTTTGTGAGGTCCATCAATGATTTGTTCCAAAGGTAGGAAATCCTGGGAATTCTAACCAAAGGGATCCTGACAACTGGATCAGGACACCAGGATGTATTGCCTTTGGAATATAGCTTTTGTTTAAGTTACTGCGATATTTTTCGATTGCGAGTTTAGTTGCCTGTGGGAGCGCCACCCTCTTCTTGCGGCACTACAATCAGCAAACGACAACGGCCCAACTGATTAGTGCGAGTGAGCAAAAGAATGTAGAAATCACCCAAGTCTTTGCCAATTCGGTATGGCCTCAGCACAAATCTTTCTTGAGTTCTACGGAGTCCTTATCTAAGAAAGAATTACAAAATCATCCTCAAATTGAAGACATTGATGCCACCGTTCGTCGTCTGATTCAAGGAACGTCCATCGCCAAACTCAAAATTTTTGATTTAGACGGTCGCGTGGTGTTTTCAACCAACGCCAAACAAATTGGCCAAGAGAAGGCTAAATATTCGGGGTTTCTGACAGCGCGTTCCGGTAAAACCATCACTAAGCTGTCCCATAAAAAGAAGTTTCGGAGTGTACAGGGACTCCTGACAGAGAAAAAACTGATTTCCAGCTACTTACCCCTTCGGCCTCAGGGTTCTGATGCAGAGATTGAAGGTGTTATCGAGGTCTATAGCAATGTCACACCGCTCGTACAACAGGTAGAAGATGCTCAGCAGGAAGGGCTGATCGCCGTTATCATCACCTTTGCTGGGCTATATGGGGTACTCGTCATTATCGTTGGCTATGCCCAAGCCGTTCTGATTCGGCAGGAAAAGGCCAAACAGGAAGCTGAAGCCAGGCTAGCGGAAGAGTCTGAGGCTCTCGCTCGCTCCAACGAAGCCTTACTCCGCTCCAATAAGGAATTAGAACAATTTGCCTATGTAGCCTCTCATGATTTGCAAGAGCCCCTCCGTAAAATTGAGGCCTTTGGTGATCGATTACAAACGAAATGTAGAGATGATCTGAGCGATCGGGGGAAAGATTATGTGGACCGCATGCAAAAAGCGGCGGGCCGCATGCGGCAACTGGTGCAGAACCTATTGGCTTTTTCTCGAGTGACGTCAAAGTCACAACCCTTTACTGAAGTCGATCTCAATGAAGTGGTGGGCAGCGTTTTAGATGATCTGGAAATTCGGATTCAGGAAACGGAGGCCCAGGTTGAGGTGACTGCGTTACCTACGATTGATGCGGAACCGATGCAAATTCGCCAACTGTTTCAAAACCTGATTAGCAATGCCCTCAAGTTTCGTCAGCCGGATCAGCCCCTCTGCATCACGATTGGTGGGCAATCGGTTAATGAAAGTACTGAGACCGAGAGCCTGTACCAAATCAGCGTTGAAGATAATGGCATTGGCTTTGAGCAAAAGTATACGGACCGTATCTTTCGGGTGTTTCAGCGTTTACATAGTCGCAATGAATATGATGGCACGGGCATTGGTCTAGCGGTCTGTGCCAAAATTGCCGAGCATCATGGCGGCACCATCACCGCTGAAAGCTCACCGGGCCAAGGCGCAACATTTTTCATCACCTTACCGCTTACCCAAACCTCCATGGAGCCCCAATCATGACCTCAGTCAATGCTGCCCCGATTACGATTTTGATGGCTGACGATGATGAAGATGATCGGATGCTCACAGCCGAAGCTTTAGAGGAGAGCCGACTGAGTAATGATCTTCGCTTTGTCAAAGATGGCGAAGAGTTGATGGATTACTTATTTCGCCGAGGTCAATATGCCGACCCGAAAACGTCGCCCCGCCCCGGTCTAATCTTGCTGGATCTCAATATGCCGAAGAAAGACGGGCGAGAAGCATTGCAGGAGATTAAAGCGAATCCTGAACTCCGCCGCATTCCGATTGTAGTCTTAACCACCTCTAATACGGATATTGATATTTATCGCAGTTATGACTTGGGGGCCAATACCTACATCACCAAACCTGTGACCTTTGATGCATTAGTTGAGGTGATGCAAACCCTAGGCCAGTACTGGTTTACTGTTGTGGCATTACCCCCGGAGCAATGTTGTGAGGCATCTTGATCCACTGCATATCAAACTATTGCTGGTGGAAGATGATGAAGATGACTACTTCTTTTTTGAGGATCTTTTAGACGATTTTCAAAGCATCCAGTTTGATCTGGACTGGGCGGATACCTATGACAAAGGACTGCAGGCGGTTCAGCGTCACCAGCATGATATTTATGTTTTCGATTTTCGCTTAGGCAGTCGAACAGGCTTGGACTTGCTGGAAGAAGTGGTCGCTTTAGGTCATCGAATTCCGATTATCTTGTTGACGGGCCAGGAAGATCGCGAGATCGACTTAGCTGCGATGACAGCAGGGGCGACGGATTATTTGGTGAAAGGGATGATTACGTCTGCTTTACTGGAGCGGTCAATCCGGTATGCCATAAACCATACTCGGACATTAGTAGCGTTGCAGGAGCGGGAAGAACAATATAATCTGGTGGCCCAAGCCTCGAATGATGGCCTCTGGGACTGGAACTTACACACCCATCAAGTTTATTATTCTCCCCGTTGGGCCGCGATTATTGGCCAAGGGGAAGCGGCGCTTCAACCTTCCATTCAAGAATGGTTTGATCGCATCCATCCGGAAGATAAGGAACGATTCCGCACCGATTTGCGGCGGCATTTACGGCGGGAAACAACTGCCTTTGAATGTCAATATCGCATGCTTCACCGGGACCAGTCCTATCGTTGGGTTAGTAGCCGCGGCATGGCGGTGTTTGGTCCCCATAATCGTGTGGTACGGATGGCCGGGTCACATACGGATCTCACCAACCATGTGGCGCTCTACGATCATCTCACGGGGTTGCCGAGTCGGGCGTTATTTTTGGACCAGCTTCACCGGACTCTGACGCGCGTCAATCGCCAGGCTAACTATCTATTTGCCGTGCTGTTTCTGGACTGCGATCGGTTTAAGGTTATTAATGATAGTTTGGGCCATGCCATTGGGGATCATCTGCTGATTGAAGTGGCTAAACGGCTGACGGCGGCGTTACGCCCCGGTGATGTGATTGCCCGGTTAGGCGGCGATGAATTTGCCATCCTTTTGGAGAATATTGCTGGGTAAGATCAAGCGGAACAAGTGGCCAGCCGTCTCAATCGCGAGCTGGAGAAAGCCTTTGAACTCCAGGGGCATACAGTCTATATCTCTGCCAGTATTGGTATTGCGCTGAATTCAGACCATTCGCCCCAGGCTGAAAATTTATTGCGGGATGCGGATAATGCCATGTATCGAGCCAAAGCCCTGGGCAAGTCTCGATATGTCGTCTTCGAAGCAGCCATGCGCGATCGCGTTCAGGCATTGCTTCGGGTAGAAACCGACCTGCGAGC
>NZ_JANQOP010000333.1 GCF_028285745.1 Acaryochloris sp. IP29b_bin.137
TGAGGCTTTTTGACCTCGATTTAATCGGCTTAGACATCACCACAATACGTTTCCTAGATAAACGATGGACAACCAATTGCTTTAGTAGTTGATTTAGATGTAGAGACTTCAGCCATTCTTAGACATTGAATACTAAAGCAATTAAACGATCTAAAGAAGATAAGCCCGAGCTTCAAAGCAAATTGGATAGGGGATCACCCAACCCTCTAATCTAATCGATTCAACAGTGGTAGAAGCTGCAATTCTGTATAGAGCGATACATTTCTTTCTGGGTAGACAACAGAGTAACCTGAAATAAGGAACCGTAAACATCTTGGGGGGTCTTAATCTAATTCCCCAAATCTTTGCACCAATAAAGCATCTAAGGTTTGACATTGACTATGAGTAAGGTTTGGGAAATCGACTTTTATTCACGCCCCATCGTAGACGAGCAACAGAAGAAAATATGGGAACTATTGGTTTGCGATACCGAGCGAAAGTTTGAGTTCACTAAAGTCTGTTCAGGTTCTCAAGCCAACGCTCGCTGGTTACAAGAGGCATTGCTAGAGGCACTACCTCTCTGGCGTCAGCAAAAAAACCTGGCCGATGAGGTGGTTCCAGAAAAGATTCGTTTCTTTAGGCGCTCAATGAAGAGTATTATTCCTCGGGCTTGTGAGGCCTTGGAAATTCCATCACAGCCAAGTCGCAGAACCTTTGCGGTTTACCAGTGGCTATCCGAGCGAGAGCAAACGGTTTATCCGCAGCATCCCGGTTATCAACCGATGATGGCTGCCCCTATAACGTTTGAACCAACATTACCCAAGCCCTTACCAGATGCTCTGCTGGGAGAAGGCTGGCGTTTGGTAACACTCCAACTCAGTGCTTTTGCAGAAATGGATGAGTGGGATATTGCCTTTGGGGACAAGGTTCCTTTGGAACAGTTGAATCTACCTTCGGAGGCCGTTATTCCAGGACTCTTGATCTTCTCAGAACGCGCTACCCCACTTGCAGGTTGGATGTCCGGTTTAGAGTTGTCCTGCCTCAAGCTAGAAATGGCTCCTAAACCCCAGTTGCTATTAGAAACCGGACTCAACGACCGTTGGATCATTGCTTACCTCCACGATAAACAACTGGTGTCTGAAATTCAGGAATTTGAAAAGACAAAGCAGGCAGCTCAACAGGTTCACTTTGTGGCCGTGCAATCCTCTCCTGACTCTGAAAAGTTTGCTGGGTTCTGGTTGATGCAGGAAATGATGGCTGCTTAAATCGGCGTTCGCCCTTAACTGTGTGAAAGCTGTTGCCAAGATTTAGGAATACCAGAGCCATCCAAACAGCTTTGGCTAGCCACCGTTTTGTAATAAAGAATCTAACAAATCAGCCCTATTATAGGGGTGGTCTCAAAGTCACCCCAAGATTAGAGATGCTATCATTCGGCCTGCGATAATCACTCAATTCACCACCTTTTATGGCTCCCCCATGTCTTCACATGAGAATACCCTGCTAACAGGGCCTGGCATTGGACTGACATTTCTGTACTACTTCAGCATGACGATTATTGTTGTTGTGCTTGTTGGGTCCCGTTCGGCTGCCTTTACCTTTGCATCTCCTGAACTCCACCAGTATGGCGTATTGGCAGGGCTGATTGGCGGAGTGATTGGTACGGGAGTGAATCGCACCATAGCTATGGATATCACCTTTGAGAATCAAGCAAAATTTCTAACTAGCCTGAACCAAAGGTTTGCAGAAATTGGATTTGAGTTAGAAAACACAGAAGCAGATCGCTCCGATGCCATTGAAGATCATCCAGAAAATGCCGAGTACCTCTCCTATTTTCGAGCCGGTTTAGCAGGGTGGTTCGCAGGTGGGATCTATGTCGTGCTATCCGAACAAAAGGCTACTATTTCTAGCCGAGCTGCTAATATTCGGCGAATACGCCAACTGCTATAACGGAACGCACCTCAAAGATTGAGTATAAAGCGACGAGTAGATAGCAACTTCAACTCTTTTATCAAGACAATATTGTTACACCTGGAATAGAAGGGTTATGTCGTTAGACTAAATATTGACTGACAGATATCTAAAATAGTCGCTCTACGGGCGCAGGCCCATGATCAAGCGGTACGATGATTAGTGTCTCTTGACCCAAAATCTGTACTCCATTTTCCCTCAAAACCTATGGTTAATCCGGATCCATCCCAGGTACCTGCCTCTACTGATCATATCGAGGCCACACCCGCATCTTCAGATACACCAGCCGTAGACACATCCGAGGCGACTGAACAGGGTAGTGCAGCCCGCCAATTATTAGGTATGAAAGGGGCTGATACGGGTGATACCAATATTTGGAAAATTCGCCTACAACTGATGAAGCCGATTACCTGGGTTCCCCTGGTTTGGGGGGTTATCTGCGGTGCAGCTGCATCAGGGCATTTCACCTGGACGTTTGAGCATCTCTTGATGTCCGCTGTTTGTATGGTGATGTCTGGTCCCCTACTGACTGGATATACCCAGACCATCAACGACTTCTATGATCGCGAAATTGATGCCATCAATGAACCCTATCGTCCTATCCCCTCAGGTGCGATTTCCATTCCTCAAGTTATCACTCAAATTCTTGTCCTGCTGGCTGCTGGAATCGCTGTTGCCTATGGATTAGACCAGTGGGCGGGTCACGAATTTCCCACATTGACGGCACTGGCTATTTTTGGTTCTTTTATTTCTTTTATCTACTCAGCTCCACCCATCAAACTCAAACAAAATGGCTGGCTAGGTAACTTTGCCCTCGGAGCTAGCTATATTGCCTTACCTTGGTGGGCGGGGCAAGCCCTATTTGGGACTCTTACGCCAAAAGTGATGGTGCTCACCTTAGCTTACAGCCTTGCTGGGTTAGGGATTGCCATTATCAATGACTTTAAAGCGGTGGAAGGTGATCGCGAATTAGGCCTCAAATCACTACCCGTTGTATTTGGGGTTAAAAAGGCGGCCTGGATTTGTGTTCTGATGATCGATGTCTTCCAGATTGGTATGGCGTTATTTTTAATCAGTATTCACGAGAATCTGTATGCCGTGATTCTGTTCTTACTGGTTGTCCCTCAAATTACCTTGCAAGATATGTACTTTCTGCGCGATCCAGTGGCAAATGACGTGAAGTACCAAGCCAGTGCCCAGCCTTTCCTGGTTCTGGGTACCCTTGTAGCCGGTTTAGCAATTGGTCACGCAGGCTTATAGCTGAGAGCTACTCCCTTAGCCACAATCATTAGAACGGATGTTTGATTTTTCAACAGCAATGTCTTAAAGACTCAATAGTCGTCCATATTCGCTCTGCATATGGTCCTTGGCCTCATAGAAGTTCAGATAAGTTTGGTGATGAACCATGGGAAAGAGAAGGGATTGATCGAGAATAAGTAGGCTAGGTTAAAGAGGCGTTGCGAACTAGAATTAGCATGAAAAAGTTTTTGCTGTCTTGGATTTCTCTCATCAGCCTAGGACTGTTCACAGCCTGCACTCAACCCGTCGAGGAAAATGATCCACCCCCAGAAACACCAACTGAGCCGATCAGCCAAGGGGAGCCAACTCCTGCGCCGCCCATAGCGACAGAACAAGACGAAGATCAGCCCACAAATGCCCCGTCTACGCTGCCTGATGAGCTCCCTCCTATCGCCAGTCCTTCTCTTCAGCCCCCACCAACCCTTGGCCCTGATGACAGTGTGGTTGCCCCAGCCGCGACTGTTGCCGCAAACTCCCAAAACCCACGACAGTTCTGCGGCAATGATCATCTATTTGAGAGTATGAACACGCCAGACTATCAGATTTTTATTTGTTTAAATCAATCTAGCCAGACTGTCAAAAACTACCGCTATGTAGGCATTGAGAAGAAAACTGGATCTAAGATTGTCCTCCCTGCCCAGACCTCCGGTGAGTACTATGCCTTTTCCTATCAAGCCGTGAATGGAGATATCGTATATAAGATTGAGACTAACCCAAAAGTGCTACGTGACGCTCGTTTAGTGGTAACCCAAGGAAATAAAGAACTGTTGAGTCAACGTATTGAACAAAGGGAGTTAATTCTGGATTAGTGATGGGTTGGCGGTTGCTAGAGCCAAGAATCCTGGCTATTGCCCTAACGATTCAACATAGTCTTTTGCTTCTTTGAGACCATAGCCTAACTTGAGACGCACGAATTTTATGGCTTTAATTTTTTGGTTTTGAGACAGTAACAGCCGCACTTCGGATTCAACTTCAGCCCGATTAAATGATGAAGAGGGTTCGCCAAACTCATCAATAGCAGGCAATTTGGGTAACTCATCTAGGTATTGTCGAGCTTCATCCAACGCCATACCCTGCTGCCGTAGTTTCTTGACAGCGGTAATCGTCCGTCCGTCGGCAACGAGTTGTTGAATCTGCTGCCTGAGGTCGTCGCTAATCACGATGGGGGTTAATGAAGAATTATTGATGTCGTCGCTGCTCACGTTGAGGTTCAAGACAGAGGGATCAACTATCAAGGGCGAGAATTTATCGTCAAAGTGGGGCTTCTCTGCCTGCAAATCCGATAGATTATCCAAGTTTGGTGGATTGGGGGGCAGATGGGAGAAATCCTCAGCAAAATTAGGGATCTTTTCTGCTGTTGGCGGGGGAATAGGGGGTAGGTCGGCTTGGTAAGTATCGGGTGCATTTGCTGCGGTTTCTCCTTGCTTAGGTTGGCAGGCCAACCAAACCACAAGGACTAAGATTGCGATCACAACAATCATCCAAATAGCCATAACACTTGATGCTCTCGGCGACTCGTTGGGCATGATTATACTTCAGGAGTTGGAATCTTTTTTTGTCGTTCGGTATCAAAGCCAGAGGTTGAAAGCATGAAACGTCGAGCTTATGGTGTCTTGTTGCTGAGTCTGTTGATGACCGCGTCAGGGGTTGGGGTCAGTCCCAAGGGATTTGCCAACCCCCAGCCCGCTGCTTCACAAGCAGCACCCCAAACCCCACAAGGGAAAATGCTGGCGCGCTTATTTACCAGTTCAGTGGTGTTAGCCAATTGGTTTGCCCCTTCGTTTTTGGCTCAAGTGGCGGCGCCTCAGGTCCAAACCATTATTAACAACATGAAACAGCAGCTTGGCCCTTACCAAGGGATCCGAGAAGAAGGGACGGGCTTTGGGGTGGTGTTCGAAAAAGGCATTGTCCCCACCCGCTTGGTCCTCAATCAGCAAGGGTTGATTTCTGGATTACTGTTCCAAGCGCCGCGATCGCATCCTCAACCCTCCCAGGATTTAGCATCCGCCTTTCAAGCCTTACCGGGTAAAGTCAGCGTATTGGTGCTTGAAAACGGCACGCCCAAGCTTGCCTACAACTCCGATCAGCCTTTAGCCGTGGGCTCTGCTTTTAAGCTGGCCGTGCTCAATGTTCTGAAAACGCAGATTGCCGCCAAGCAACAGTCTTGGGAAACCGTGCTGAAGCTGCAATCGAATTTGAAGAGCTTACCGTCTGGGTTCTTGCACACTTGGCCCCAAAATTCAGCTCTAACGGTTGATAGCCTAGCGGCTTTGATGATTTCCCAAAGTGACAATACGGCCACGGATCATCTAATTCAGCTGGTGGGTAAACCGGCTTTGGAACAGCTTTCTCCTCGCAATACGCCCTTTCTGATGACACGAGAAACTTTTATGCTCAAGAATCCCCAAAATGTATCCTTGCGCGATCGCTTCCTCGCTACCACCGTTAATCAGCGCCAAGCCCTTCTTGGTGAGTCGGCGCCCCTCCCTGCCGTATCAGATTTTGAGTCAGGAGTCCTGTCCCCAGAGATTGAATGGTTCTTTACCACGACTGAACTGTGTCAATTGATGGCGAACGTTGCCGACTTGCCCATAACTCAAATTAATCCAGGGGTGGCCCGTCCTCAAGATTGGCGGACCATTTCGTATAAAGGGGGATCTGAACCGGGAGTGCTTAATTTCACCACTCAGCTCCAGGGCAAAAATGGCAAGACTTTCTGTGTCTCCGCCACCTGGAACAACAACCAACCGCTCGAAGAAGCCCAGTTTACGGCCCTTTATAGTGGCTTAATTGATAGCCTTAAATCCCAAGCGAAACCAGCGACAACAACTGATTAGGGTGCCCTGCGAAAGTGATTTGAGTGGCCTGCAAACATCACATTATGCTAGCCCCATCTCCCAAACTCTGACTGGGCAGACGAACTTAGAAAAATTTATATGTGGGGATAGAATATAGCTGTTGTTTATGTCAGGCCATGCTTAAAACAACGCCAAAGAATCTACTGTTGTTCTTAACCAAGTATTTGATTAGAGCCATTAGTATTGCAAAAATGGCTTTAGCAAGAGGGAGAAAATCATCACTTCACTCCCTCTTGCTAGCAACACTTCTCATTAAAAATAAGTCATCAAAAAACACATCATTCCAAAACCAATCATCCCAAAACTCTCTTATCCCTATACAGAAAGAAGAAAGAGATCTCGCGTGGTATTGCCTGCATTACCCGAGGCGGATCAGGCCTATGTTGGCCAATATCGGCTTGGCAGATGACTCTATTCCCAAGAGCCATCGTTTTTCTGAGGGTCGCGACGTCTTGGATTGCGAGACTATCTTGCACTACTACCGAGAAGCCCAATCTATTCCTTGGCTGAGAATGTCTAGGATCGAACCGAGCTGTAAAACCATCGAATTGGGGGAACGGGTTCTGCAAAATACCCTATCGTTTCAGGAATGCGAAGGCCAGGTTCCCCTGAGGGACGACGGACACCTAGACTGGATGTATCAGGGGCCAAATTCTGATAGAGAATGGACCTGGTTCCTCAATCGGCATTACCATCTGCGAGACTTGTTTGTGGCCTACAAGCTCACGGGTAATCCGGTTTATGTCCGCTATTTGAACGATCAAATAGTGGATTGGATTCTCTGGCATCCCTCAACCGATAATATTTCCCTTTGGGCGCAATGGAGAGGGCTAGAAGTGGTGTTTCGCGTTATCCATTGGGCTGAAATTTTTTATGGCCTACAGCAGGTAGAAGAATTCACAGATGCGGCCCGTATTTTGATGCTATCTAGCATTCAAGACCATGCTTACTACCTGCGGCATCTGAATTCTTGGGGGGCCAATTGGCTTATTAAAGAGATGTGCGGATTGGCCACCATTGCCCTCTGTTGGCCGGAGTTTACCCATGCCCAGCAATGGCTGACCTTTGCCCTAGACCGCTTGTTGCAAAACTTGCCCAGCCAAATCTACCCAGATGGTGCTCACAAGGAACTCACGAGTCACTACCATACCGCTGTTCTCTTGGATTTGCAGCATTTAGGGGATCTCCTGGAAGAAGCAGGCTTACCGACTCCCCATAGACTTCATCAGTTTTTGGTGAAAATGTGGAACTATTTGGCCTATTCGATGCGCCCAGAGGGATATGGGGTCTTGAATAATGACTCTGATCGCAACGATAACCGGGATTTAGTGCTGCAAGCTGCAGCACAATACCAGCGATTGGACTGGACTTTTATCGCCTCAAACGGAGTCCAGGGGGTCTCACCCAGGGGGCACCCTTCTAAAATGTTTCCCTGGGCCGGTCAAATGGTGATGCGCAGTGGGTGGGAGAAAACAGCCCACTGGGCCTGGTTTGATATTGGCCCTATGGGGATTTACTATCACATTCACAATGACAAGCTCCATTTGTCCGTGGCGGCCTATGGTCGAGATTTATTGGTGGATGGGGGACGCTATAGCTATATCCGCTCAAAATTTTGGCATTACTTCCGGGGATCTGCGAGTCACAATGTGATTTTGATTGATGGTCAAGGTCAGAAAAATAGTGATAGAGAGTCTTTGCAGCCCGTTTCTAGCTGGGCCATTGAACCCCAGTTTGACTTTAGTCGAGGAGCCTTTGAGCACGGCTTTACAGGGGTGAGTGGCACGGTGAAACATCGGCGTGCGGTAGTCTATCTCCGAGGACAATATTGGGTGGTGGTGGATCAAGTGATGACGCATGGCCCTTGCCAGATAACGCCCTTGTGGCACTTTCATCCAGACTGCACGGTGGCTTTACAAGGAGAGTCTGCTGTCTCCACGGATCTGGAGGTGGGTAATTTACGAATCATTCCCTGTGCTTCCTTTGCTTGGTCTGTTGATTTAGTTCGGGGGCAAGAGGAGCCAGTGCAAGGATGGTGGAGTGGAACTTATAACCAAAAGCTACCGAATACTGCCGCTGTCTACACGGCACAAATTAGTCGTCCAACAACTTTTGCCTGGATCTTGTTACCCGCCCTTGGGCCAGTCTCCTATCCAACGGTGCAATTGTTATCCATCTCGGAAGAGTCTGTTTCGCTGGGTATTGACCGGCCAGGGCACTCCAGAGATATTGTGGCTGTTCGTCTTGGTGGGACGGCTCCCGTTGATTTAGGAAACACTCTAGTGTTGGATGGCGATTGTGCGATTTCCCAAAGATACCAAAGGCCCTTAGTCGCTCACGGTACAGTTACGGATGCAACTGGAACAATTTTGGCTCAACATCCCCATCCTACTTCTGAATGAAGAGACGACCCGCTATGTTTAGTGTCAAGCTATGGGCAAAGTAAAGCGCTGGCTAAAGAAGGGATGCTGGGCCCTGTTGGATCGCGGTTTATTTGGGCTGTCCAATTTTGCTTTGAATGTGTTGCTAGCCCGTTGGCTCCCTCCCCATGATTATGGAGTATTTACGCTGTTTTACAGCCTATTTTGGTTGTTTGGTGCGTTCCATACGGCCCTATTTGTTGAACCTTTATTGGTGTTTGGGCCGGGCCAATATCAAGATCGATTTCCGGCGTATCTGGGATCTTTGGTGTACTCACATTTTAGTTTCACCTTCTGCACCAGTGGGATTTGCCTAACCGCGGCCCTGATGTTGGGGCAGACGAGTGTTCTGATGGCTCCTCTAATTGGCATCGCCGTGAGTGGACCGTTTATTCTCTTGCTATGGTTGATGCGCCAAGCTTGCTATGTGCAGACACTGCCCGAATCGGCTGCGATCGCAGGTTCACTTTATACCTGTTTGATGCTGTTCGGCATGTATGGAATGCATCAATACCACTGGTTGTCCACAGCTTCAGCCTTTTATGTGATGGGCATTAGCAGCTTGGTGGTTGGGGGATGGTTAACGATGCAACTCCCCATCGATTTCCATAAAGCTGCCGATACTAAGCTGATTTCAAGTGTTGCGCAACAACATTGGCATTTTGGCCGATGGTCTTCCGCAACTCAGCTGCTAATGATTGCTCCAGACAACATTTATTACCTAGCCTTATCAACTTGGGGGGGGCTGGAGGCAACAGCTGCCTTAAAAGCGTTAAGCAATTTGAACATGCCAATTGCTAGAGTTAATATTGCTCTCACCAGTTTGCTCGTTCCTGAACTCGTAAAAACGCGCGGGCCAACCCAGTTTCTGCATACGGTGAGAATTGCTCTTCTGTGTTTCGTCCTGGGCCCCACGCTGTCATGGCTATGTTTGGGACTCATGAATCAATCAATTATTCAGTGGCTTTATCAGGGGAATTATCAGGATAATGCGTCATTAATATGGGTTATAGGTATAAGCCCAATCTTTAGAAGTATTGTTGTTGTTTTCAACGCTACATTGCGCTCTCTAGAGCTACCCCAAAAAGTATTTCAGGCATTTTGCCTGTTTACACCTATAAATTTAATTCTAACAATCAGTTTAATCTGGGCATATGGAGTATTCGGTGCCGTGCTCGGGATTACCCTCTCCGCTGTCCTAGGATCTATAGTGATGACATACTTTTTTGTAAGGACCTACAAGCTAAGCCAATGATGATAGGTTCGCTTCTCCAAATTTTGATCCGCATAAAAGCGATGGCTTGGAAAAATGAGATCTGCGGCTCAAAAAACAGGGTAGTAAGTTTACGTTTAGAGGAATGACTGACCTAAGTCAGAAAAAAGTTCTTATCTCTGCTTATGCCTGTAGACCCCACATGGGCTCTGAAGCAGAGGTGGGCTGGAGTACGGCTCGGGAAATCGCTCAATATTGCCAGGTTTGGGTTGTGACCCGCAGCGATAATCGCCAGGCTATTGAAGTCGAACTTGGAAAGCATCCTGATTTAAAACTTCAATTTATTTATCACAATCTCCCCTGGACACGCTGGTGGAATTTTGGGGTTCAGCTGCACTACTACCTCTGGCAATTAAAAACCTATGGGTTAATCCGTCGTCTTGACCAGGAGATCGGTTTTGATCTCGTCCATCATGTTACCTACGTAAAATATTGGTCTCCTAGTTTTTTGGCCCTCTTGCCCATTCCCTTTATCTGGGGACCCGTGGGTGGTGCAGAGTCTGCACCACAGCCCTTTTACCAAGACTGGAATATTAGGGGAAAACTATATGAAAACATGAGAAACTGGGCTAGAAGATTAGGTGAATATGATCCCTTTGTGCGTCTAACTGCCCAGCGATCGCAATGGGCTGGCGCAACGACTGCCGAAACTGCAGAGCGTCTGCGCTATTTAGGGGCAAGCGAGGTTCATCTCACTTCAGAAGCCCATCTCTGTATCCAAGACATAGAACGGTTTGCTCAGGTACCCACCCCGGAGGATGCCCCTTTCAGGATGGTCAGTATGGGTCGACTCCTGCATTGGAAAGGGTTTCACTTAGGGTTGCACGCCTTTGCTAAAGCCCATTTTTCTACTCAACCTGAATATTGGATCGTTGGGCAAGGGCCTGAATATCAGCGCTTACAATCCCTAACTCAGAGATTGGGACTTGAGCACCAAGTTAAGTTTTGGGGACAACTTCCCCGCTCCGAGGCCCTGCAGAAACTGCAAGAGTGCCATACTTTGGTTCACCCCAGTTTGCATGATTCTGGCGGGTGGGTTTGCCTAGAAGCCATGGCCATGGGTCGTGCTGTGATTTGTCTGGATTTGGGCGGTCCCCAGATGCAAGTCACCGATGCCACGGGGATTAAAGTCCCTGCTTGTTCACCCCAGCAAGCCGTGACAGATTTGGCTGAGGCCATGGTCCGCTTAGAAAGTGATGGAGCGTTGCGAAAACGCTTGGGCAATTCGGGGCAGCAGCGAGTCCGGGATTACTACAGCTGGACTGTTAAAGGGCAATACTGGGCCCGATGCTATGCTGACATTCTCAATACCTGAAAGCCATGAGTCAACCGCCTACTGTTGTTATCTTTTGTGGTCGGCTCCTGCCCATTTCAGAAACGTTTATTCATAAACAGGCAGAAGGATTACAACAATTCAAGCCACATTATGTGGGAACTCGCTTTGTTCGAGGCATCCCTTTACCCCAGGAGCGCACCCATGCCGTCAATCGCGGAGGTGTGTTGGGCGCTGGGGCTGAATGGCTGTTCAAGGAGTTAGGCGTTTCCCCTAGCCTGTCTCGAAGGGTTTGCCAGATCAACCCCATGCTTATGCATGCACATTTTGGTGTCTGCGGAGCCCTAGCCCTGCCCTTAGCACAAAGATTACATCTTCCCCTCCTCGTTACCTACCATGGTCTGGATGCAACGATGACCGATCAATTTGCCCAACAGCAATCTATCAGTACTCGTGTGTACTTACGCCGAAGAGAAACCTTGAAAGGTAGAGCCCAACAGTTTCTTTGTGTATCCGAATTTATTAAAAATAAGCTGATTTACCAAGGGTTCCCAGAAGACAAACTATTGGTGCACTATATCGGGGTAGATACAGATCTTTATCACGCCGACTATACGGTAAACAAATCATCAGTCGTTCTATTTATTGGTCGGTTGATTGAAAAGAAAGGATGTGAGTACCTGATTAAAGCGATGAAAGCGGTGGAAGATGCCGTCGCTGATATCTCTCTTGTAATGATTGGGGATGGACCGTTAAGAGAGAATTTGGAACGCTTAGCCGCCAATACTCTAAGGGATTGTCGATTTCTCGGCGCTCAGCCTTCTCATGTCGTCCGTAAATGGATGGAAAAAGCGAAAATATTGGCAGTGCCAAGTGTGACATCTGTTGTAGGGGATTCTGAAGGGCTGCCGATGGTTATTCTTGAGGCTCAGGCTATGGGAGTGCCCATTGTTGCCTCTGATCATGGTGGAATTCCTGAAGCTGTTATCCATGGAAAAACTGGTTTTTTGGTGCCCGAGCGCCATTGTCAGTCCCTCGCTCAACATATTCTGTATCTCTTACAAGACTCGACGCTGAGTCGGAACTTTAGTACTAATGGAAGAGAGCAGGTATTAAGCAAATTTGACTTATACCAACAGACTAGGAAACTTGAACATATCTATAGCTCAATTGCAGAGAATTATTGAGAAAATTCTCAATACATAGAGCCTAGTTATGCGATTCTACAATGGATAAAAACGACCCTAGGCTTCGCAGAAATCGGGAATTTGATCGAAAACGCCAATTAGGGGATTCATCGGTTACTCCGTTTCGAGGTTGAGACATCCTAATTTTTATCTGGTAAATTTAAAATAGCTCTGATGCTTAATTTGAATAAGCACTAACAAGTGAAATAATCACTGACAAGGCTTTTCATCTCATCGAGCTTAACAAATGATCGTGGGTTACTATGGACACTGGCTAGGTTGTAAATAGCCCATATTAATAGCAATTTTATTTGCAGAAAAACTGGCTGCTACTTCTCATCCCTTATGATACTTTGTTGGGAGAAGAATCAACGTCTGCTTCACATTCAACTGTCTAAGATTCGGTTAGAGTATTGCTTATCCTTCAAGCCCACAATCACTATCTAACTCGCGGTGGAGAAGACGAATCATTTACTGCCGAATGTCAGTTGCTACTACAGATGGGGCATCAAGTTATCACTTATGTGGACAATAACAAAACGATTGATAGCTTGGGGCTCTGGAAAACGGGCTTGAATGCGATTTGGTCTCAAAGGAGTTATCGAGCAATCCGGGAACTGCTTCAACAATCAACTTACGATGTTATCCACATCCAGAACTTTTTTCCCCTGATCTCTCCATCGGTTTATTATGCAGCCAAAGCCGAGAGAATTCCCGTCGTTCAGTCCGTGAGAAACTTTCGTATTTCTTGCCCAAACGGACTTTTTTTTCGAGAAGGCAGGGTTTGTGAAGACTGTAAAGGGCAGATCATACCTTGGTCAGGTATTTTGCATCGTTGCTATCGCAATAGTCGGACTGCGACTTCTGCAACGGCAATGATGATTGGGGTTCATAATGCTCTAAATACTTGGCAAAATATGGTGGATCTCTACGTTGCACCTACAAATTTTGCACGCGAAAAGTTTATCCAATGTGGTTTGCCAAAGGACAAAATTTTTATTAAACCAAACTTCGTTTATCCTGATCTCGGTGCAGGCGATGGCGAAGGGAATTACGCTCTATTTGTGGGAAGGCTAACACAAGAGAAGGGAGTACAGACGCTCTTAAAGGCATGGGAAACGCTGCAGCAGAAGATCCCCTTGAAAATTGTTGGCGACGGCCCGCTCGCGCCTTTAGTTCAAGAGGCAAGTTCCCGGTTTGATGCTATTGAGTGGTTAGGCCTCAAAAACATATCTGAAGTTTATGAGTTGATGGGGAATGCAATGGTTCTGATTGTGCCTTCGGAATGGTATGAGACGTTTGGACGAGTCGTTGTTGAGTCTTTCTCTAAGGGAACCCCTGTCATTGCCTCGAATATTGGTGCAGTTGCAGAATTAGTGGATTCAGAGCGCACAGGTCTCCACTTCCAGCCGGGTAATCATGCAGAGTTGATGAGTCGAGTCAACTGGATGGTAGATCATCCACAGCGGCAAAAAATGATGCGGAAAGAAGCCAGGGCGGAGTTTCTCTCTAAGTTTACTGCGGAGCAAAACTACAAGTTGTTAATGGAACTGTATCAATTAGCTTGCTCTACCGTACGGTAGATTGAACTCATTAGCTAAATTTGGGTTGCTGACCCCAATTAATCACAGTGATACAGGCTAGTGATATGAGTGACCCCGGTGAACGATTCCGTTTTCATTCCTTTATTGAGCAACGCCAAATATCTGACCATCACAAATCGTGATGCGACGCTGGGCTTGGGTGGCGACCTCAAGTTCATGGGTAATTACCACAATCGTAATGTCCTGTTGATTCAAAGTCTGAAACAGATTCATGACTTCTTGTGAGGTTTGAGAATCCAAAGCTCCCGTTGGTTCATCTGCTAATAGCAAGGCAGGATTATTCACTAGGGCTCGTGCGATCGCAACCCGTTGCTGCTGTCCACCTGAAAGCTGACTCGGGCGGTTCATCAGTCGGTCGCCTAGTCCTACTCGATCCAACATCTCAACAGCCCGTCTACGCCGCTCTGGTTTGGGAATCCCCGCATAGATCATGGGCAGCATGACATTCTCCAATGCAGTGGATCGAGGCAACAGATTAAATTGTTGAAACACAAAGCCAATCTGTTGATTGCGGATCAGCGCTAATTCATCTTTGGTGAAAGTAGTTAGGTTGCGGTTATCCAGATAATATTGGCCATCCGTGGGCTGATCTAAGCAACCGATGATGTTCATCAATGTTGATTTACCAGAGCCTGAGGCACCCATAATTGAGACGTACTCTCCTGACTGGATGTGGAGGTTGATACCCCTCAAAATGGGGACCTGATTGTCACCCAGTTGATAGCATTTGGTAATGTTTTCCAGAATAATCATGGCGGACACGCTCGCTTTAGAGACCTAATCACTGCGAAGAGCCTCAATGGGGTCAAGTCGGGCTGCGTTGCGAGCAGGAATAACGCCTGCGACTAAGCCGACCGTCGTAGATAAACCAACGCCAATCACCACCGCACTACTGGACACGATAAAGGTAAAGTCAAAGGCAGTCGCTGAAACAAAGGTGATGCCCACCCCCAGCACAATGCCAATTACACCCCCCACGACGGAAATCACCACCGACTCCGTTAGAAATTGGCTCAGAATTGCTCCATCCGTAGCCCCTAACGCTTTGCGAATT
>NZ_JANQOP010000335.1 GCF_028285745.1 Acaryochloris sp. IP29b_bin.137
AAGCTATCTCCTCCTCTGTTATCGGTGCCACCGTAACTTTATTATCAAACTTAATACAAAATACTATCAGACCTCGCCCGCTAAGTAATGTTAATTTGACTGCAGAGCAGATATACTTAGTGGCTTACTTGTGAAGTATTGTTTTTCTACATCGTAACACTGGCAAGTCTTTCATCCAATAGAAAGTTCAATATGACTAGCCTCTTCGTAGATCTAGAGCTATTAGGTTCTTTTCTCGCAGTATCAATACAGCCATGAAGCACCAATAGACAAGGCTGAGTCAAGGTGGCGGATATGCATGAATGGAGTACAAGGTAACGCAGGATCTAAACCATAGGCGTTAGATAGGTAAAGTTATTAATCTGACGATATCTGGGTTTTAGGCTTTATAAATCGATATTAAATAGTCTTGCTAGCTTTAGCTCTTCTTTGGGTGGTTTATCTGCAGATTTTTGCCCCATTCAAATTGTTGACTATTTTGGTTATAGACAACGGTGTGGATGTCGTTCTTAACTCATAATTGTCTAGCGATAAAAATTGCACTAGATGGTCCACCACTCCCCTAATCTGTTTCTAATGGATGATCACATTGCATCTTTGAACTCCGATTCTAAATACTCTCCATTTCGTACCAAATCAGTGCTGACCACTTTTGATGAATTTCTATGGGCAATTATTGGCCTCCTGTTAACCATCAACGGTGTTTTTATAGAGGTTGCTGTTCCCATCCCATTGACATGGCCCATTGATTGGGATCAAATCGATCTTTATTCTCTAGGCGCAACTTTACAGATCGGAGCTGTCTTACTGGTAGGGTGTTTAGGGGGTAAAAATGCTGGAGCACTCTCTCAAATTGCTTATCTTGTCTTAGGTCTGAGTGGTGTTCAAGTTTTTTCCCAAGGAGGTGGCCTGGCTTATGTGCAAGAGCCCACTTTTGGCTATCTCTTGGGTTTTTTGCCTGGTGCATGGATTTGTGGATACTTAGCTTTTCGCCAGAAGAGTCGCATCGAGCTCCTATTACTGAGTTGTCTTTGTGGACTACTGACAATTCACTTATGCGGGATTATTTACCTGACTGGCCTATCCCTATTACAGATGTCTGCCTTGAGTTGGGGAGCTTCTATCTGGCAATTCTCCATTTTGCCGTTTCCCGGACAATTAATCGTAATGTGTGCTGTTGCGCTTATCGCGTTTTTGCTGAGACGAATCCTGTTCTATTGATCTATGCGCTGGAAAAAATTGCTGTTTTGGGTATCTGCCCTGTTGAGTTTAGGGGCCGATCAGCTGACCAAGTTTTGGGTCACTCAGAACTTTGAACTCCGTAGACCACCTGAGACACCTGATACTTGGCCGCTGATTCGGAACGTGTTTCATTTCACTTACGTGACGAACAAAGGCGCTGCCTTTAGTTTGTTGCAAAACAGTAGCTGGCTGCCTTGGCTATCCTTAATTGTTTGTATCGGCTTGGTGGGGTTGGGGTTATTTGGTCCCCGCTTACCAAAATGGGAGCAAGCAGGCTATGGATTCTTACTAGGGGGGGCTGCGGGCAATGGGATTGATCGGATCTTTTTGGGGGAGGTAATTGACTTTTTAGACTTCCGCCTGATTCAGTTTCCTGTGTTCAACATTGCAGATATTTCGATTAATGTGGGCCTAGCATGCCTTTTATTTGCCACTTGGCAAAGTAGTCGTAAAGGCCCTCGCAAACCACCTACCCGGTAAGGCGTACCTAACAGCCGCAGCATTATGCTGACTCAATTTTGATCAGCTCGTTGAAGCGATCACCTGTGGTGCGCACCAAAACGATCGGTAGAACAATGATACTTACCACGAGTAAGCCAGTGAGTCCAAGCATCTGAGACGGATCTGTGATCCCCCCCATGTAGGTGAGCAGGAAGGTGGAAGGGGTCATACCGACCAATGTCGCAATGGCATAGATGGGGAATGATAAGCCGGCCATGCCAGCCCCATAACTGACTAAATCGAACGAGAGCACGGGAAGCAAACGGCTGATCAAAATAAACCAGCCCATCAGGTTAGTCGCCAGATCAGGCGCAAGGATAATTTTCTTACCTGTTAGGGTTTGCAAGAAGGATTGTCCTAAATGCTTGCCCAATCCATAAGCCAGTAATGCACCTAAGAATCCACCGATGATGGTATATGTCCCTGCTGTTAGGGGGCCCCACAATGCGCCAGCTGCGATCGCAAGCGGTGCACCGGGAATTTGACTCGCCACCACGGAAATAATCAGCAGCCCAATGTAAGCAATGGGTCCCCAAGGGCCAATCCGATTCACAAGATCTTCAAATCCTTCAACTGTGAAGATATGCAGGTCAAGAGCGGAGAAGTGATCGGTCATCGCCAGGGCACCTAAGCTCACTAGCAACGCGATTACGGCCCAGAACCGGAGAGAGGTGGATCCGTAACGTTTCTGGTTTAGATCTGCATTCAGGGCCAAGGAGCATCCGTTCATAATCGTTTACGGTGGATTAACGTACAGTCCTTAGCTTCGCTAAAGGGACTGAGGCAAACCCGATACCTATCTGAGGAAACGATAAGAACTCTGTGAGTGGCTCTCAGGAAGGATCAATGCGGCCCTATACCGACGACCAATACTGTTCGCGCACCTGAGCCATGGCCATAGCCCAACCTTGAGATCCTGAGGCAGGCGCGATCTGCCAACCTTGATGGGCTAGGCCTGGATGGGGGCCCTTTGCGCCTGGAATCACAATAGGGATATCGACAACTTCTAACATGGCTAAATCATTGGGGCTGTTGCCGAGCCCCACGGTCTTAATCGGGGTCTGAGGCGATTGATAGCCCTGAACCAACAGGTTGACGGCTTTACCCTTGCCCGCCCCCAATCCAATTAAATGGCAAAATCGATCACCCACCAAGACCTGGAATCCCATCGTAGCCACCTGCTGTTCCAACGCTGATGCTGTTAAACCGGGATTGACAAAGGGTTCTGTAAACTCACGAGTTTGGGCTTTGAGGGCATCTTCTGAGCTCAGCCCTGTTAGAGCAATCAGCTCATCTACGCTCATATCTCCAAAGCCTTGTAGCGGTTGATTGAGCGTTTGAGACAGGGTTTGCAATCCGGCTCTGGCTTGAGCATAGGTGCAGCCTAAACAGAGGCGCAGGTGCTGATTCCATACTTGCTGAGAGACCTCTGTATGGGCGAGATCAAACCGCTGATCGTGCTGGGGAATAAATATGCCACTGCCATTTTCAACTACAAAGGGTTCTTCAAAAGAGAGGGCTTGCAGCAGATCCTCGACCTCTACTCGCGTTTTGCTGGTGACAGCAATCACGGGAATCTGATGCGCTTTCAGCCAGGCCAACATTGGCAAAGCAGCATCGTATCGATAATCATCATGATTTAAGAGGGTGCCATCTAAATCCGTAAAGACTAAATAAGAGGCTGAATTAGTCATCGTCTCCCTCAAAGCCTAAGCTACAGGCTTGCCCATCGACTTCAATACCCTCAAATTTATTGGTAATCCACAGGGATTGGTAGGGTTTCAGGATCAAGGTGTCGTAAATACCGCGGATACAAGACCCGCTAATGAGGTCATACCATGGATCGATGGTTACCAAGTTAAGGTCTGAGAGCTTCAGTTTCTGCTTGCGATCGCTCAAGTTATGAATCGAAAAAATGCTCTGATCCCGCGCCATACTTTGCCGCCAAAATGCAAATAACGCCTTATTGGGGAGATGTAAGGTGTATTGGGTGGCATTAGGGTGAAAGGCATCTTGTTGTCGACGAATCTTAATCAACCGGGTTAGCGCTTTCAGAACAACAGCATGGGGAGACATTTCGTCTTTTAGCTGCTGCTCCAACCCCGCGAGAGACCATTGATGACGATTAATCGACCGTTTACGTCCCGTACGATGGACATTCTCCCAATCGTTATGGGTGGCTAGCAAACTATGGATATAAAAGGCAGGAATGCCTTCCAAGGACATCATGATGGTTTGCGAGCAGATAAAGCGCTCAATTTGCCACTCATCTTTGCCTTTTGCGGTCCCTTGAAGGGCGTCGAAGAAGGAAATATTAATTTCATACGGTGAATCAATCCCTTCCGCATTGGTGCGCATACTGATGGTGCCACCAAAGTCCTCCATACATTGGAGTAAGGTTTGATATTCTGTCTCAGTCAATAGCCCCTCTGTGGGCCTTAAACCGATGCCATCATGGGAGGCCGTGAAGTTGAAATAAGCACACCCCAAAGGCGCCGGGGGCATACTCATCATCCAGGTCTTTAAGTGTTCCGCCTTGCCTTGCAGTAAGGCATTTAAAATCAGCGGTGGCAAACTGAAGTTGTAGATTAAGTGGGCTTCATTGCGATTACCAAAGTAGCTAAGGTTCTCACGGTTCGGCACATTGGTCTCGGTAATGAGCGCCACCGACGGATCGACCATTTCTAAAATTTCTCGGAAGAGGCGGACCATAGCATGGGTTTCCGGTAAGTGGATGCAGGGGGTTCCCAACTGCTTCCACAGGTAACCAATGGCATCCAAACGAATATACTTGGCCCCCATCTGGACATAAAACAGCAGAATTTTGACAAATTCCAGGAAGACCTCTGGATTAGCAAAATTAAGGTCAATTTGATCTTTACTAAAGGTGGCCCAGACATACTTGGGGCCAGAGGAGGTCTCAACTTCTACGAGTAAAGGGGAACTACGGGGACGAACCACACTGGAAATATCCGCAGTGGGATCGACTTCGACAAAATAGTTACACCCTGGCTCTGTATCTTGAAGATAATTTTGAAACCATTGGCTTTGGCTGGAGACATGGTTAAGTACCAAATCCGCCATCAGTTCAAAGGATTGGGCAATCTGTTGAATGTCTTCCCAGGTCCCCAGTTGATCATTAACGGCCATATAGTCGATCACCGAAAAGCCATCGTCCGAACTGAAGGGACAGAACGGTAAGATATGCACGCCAGTGATCACCCCTTGAAGATGGTTCTGAAGGAAATGATTTAACGTCACCAACGGATGTTCGCCATTAAGGAGACGAATCGTATCACCGTAGGTGATTAATAGAATGTTGTCCTGGCTCCATTTATATAGATTCTCAGAGATGGAATCCGCAAAATGAGGTTGCAACAGTTCGAAAAGCTTTTCCAACAGTGATTCCAGTTGTTCTGGGCCATAAATCCGTTCCAGTAGCGCTTTGACTTTGATGGAAAAGGCCTGATGCTGTTGAGTTGGATCAATCATGCGCATCCCGAGAAAGGAACTGGGTGGTTATGGCTAGGAACTATGGAGCTAGCCTTATCCAAATCAGAAGCGATAATTGTATCGTATTAATCAATTTTTAACTCAGGCAGTCTGTTAGATGCCGTTCCCCCATCTAGTGCCTTTTAATACACTCGCCACAAACAAAATCCGCTATTGTTCGGAAATGCATTTTGGGTCTTTTGTCGCAAAACTGACATTGACATCCTGCAAAAAATTTAACAATGTATTTATTAAGTAATTACAGCCCAAGTACTCAGGTCATTTCATGGACTATAAGCAGGACTTAATCACAACTATTCACGATTTTGATTGTGATTTGGAGTTTTTGGAAACCCGGCTCACTGAACTTACCCAGACAAACCCCACGGCTGTCCTCATCCCCGCCCTCTACTCTGAATTGGAGCGACCCGCGTTAGGTCAGATTTGTGATCATCTGAAAGAGTGTGAATTTGTCCAAACGGTTGTGATCTGTCTCTACGCCGATAGTCTGCAGCAATATGCTCAAGCGATCCACTTCTTTAGCGTTCTTCCGCAAAAGACCTACATCATTTGGGAGAATGGCCCCACGGTTAACCAGACCTTAGGCAATCTCAAAGAGCGGGGTTTAGATCTACTGAAATACAAGGGCAAAGGTCGAGCCGTATGGTTGGGCCTGGGGGTTGCCTCTTTGGAAGCCCATGCGATCGCACTTCACGATGCCGACATTACCACCTATGACCGCTCCTACCCCCTCAAGCTTCTTTATCCACTTCTAGAGAGAGAATTTGGTATCGCCTTTAACAAGGCTTACTACGCCCGCTTAGGCCACTATCCTCGTAGCTTATACGGCCGCGTCACTCGCCTCTTCGTGGCACCACTCCTGACATCCTTGACGGCATTGCTGGGTGACCGAGATTATCTGCGATATCTCCATGCATTTCGCTACCCTTTGTCTGGTGAGTTTGCCCTAACCCATGATCTGGCCCTGCAAACTCGCATTCCTGGTAATTGGGGCTTGGAAATCGGCCTTTTGTCTGAAGTCTATCGGAATCTGGCCCACCGTCGCATTTCCCAAATTGATTTGGGGATTTTTGAGCATAAGCATCAACAAATTGGGGCCTCCGATCAGTCAGGTCTACAAAAAATGTGTCGCGATATCTTAGGGTCCGTCCTCCGCACCCTCACGGAAACGGAGCAGGTGGTCCTGACCAAGGATCATATCCATGCCTTACAGGTTAAATTCCGCCGATCAGCCCAAGATTTTGCCCATCAGTACTTTATTGATGCCAGCTTCAACAATCTCCACTTTGACCGTCATCAAGAAGAGGTCACCATTGAAACCTTCGAAAAGATTATCTTGGAGGGGGGCGAAGCTTACGTCACGGATCCCAGAAACTCACAAATTCCGGCTTGGACGAGAGCTTTGGCCGTGATGCCTGACTTACGTGAACAACTCAGAGAAGCAGCCATTCTTGATGCCGCCGAGGTGAATGCTCTCTCCCTACCTGTCCACTAGCTCCACTGCCCCCGTCAATCAGTTGAGTTTACTCATTAAAGTAAACGATATTTGAACAGATTGTTTGTGAGCAAATAGTTCAGCTGCTTAAAAAAACGGCATATTTTGATTTTGCAATTCCTGCGATAATTATCGTCGGTGGTTGTATGGGCAAAGCTATGAAAGAAACGGTCGGTTCGCTAACAGCCTATTTCATTGTCATATCTGTTCTATCACTGATTTCAAATGGACGAGTGTTGGCTCAGGGAACACAAATTCACCCATTAGTGTGGTTGATATGTATCGTTGGCAGCTTATTGTCAATTGCTTACTTTTACCTCGGCATCACGCTACGGCAGCGATTGATTGACTCATCTCAACTCATCAACAGCATTATTTATGCCAGCATTGTTTACATCATCCTCAATTTTTTGATTATCAGTTTGCTGGTGGGGTTACAAACAGGCTCAATCATTCAATTAGTACTCGGTCTTCTGATTACTTGGTATCTTCTCAATAGCGTTAAGCGTCTTTCCGCACAAGAAAAATCTAAATTAAGATCGAAATAGGACTTTTTAAGAACCCCGTATTTATTTCAGAGTAATTTTCAGATATCCTTCGAGGACGCCACTGCACAGGTAGAGTTACCTTCGCACTGCTCTAGCATCTTGGATTAGATTCCACCCAATCAATGTTAGTCTCAATTAGAACAGTGACGACGCCAGTTGCCTAACCTTAGGTAAGGGTGGGGTCCTTTATCTCCATTATTCAAGCATTGATCTGGGTTATGCATAATTTCTTGCCAACTGCCTACTTTGAGAGTAAATTTGTACCGTTTGCAGAGGCAAATATTTCCATTGCTACCCATGCGCTTCACTATGGAACGGCTGCCTTTGGCGGATTGCGAGGCATTCCAGATCCACAAAATCCTGCTCAAATTCTGCTTTTTCGCTTGGATCGGCATTGCCAGCGTTTGAGTCAAAGTGCTCGGTTCCTGCATTTTGACTTACCTGCAGACAAAATGCAGCAAATCATCTCAGAATTTGTCCAGAGAAACCGCCCCCAGACGTCCTTCTACATCCGGCCATTTGTATATACTTCTGACCTGGGTATTGCTCCACGACTCCACAACATCGAAAAGAATTTTTTTGTTTATGGAATTGAACTGGGTGACTATCTCTCCCCCGATGGCGTGAGCTGTCGCCTCAGTTCTTGGTGCCGACAAGAGGATCGGAGCTTACCGTTGCGAGGCAAGATCAGCGGGGCTTACATCACTTCATCTCTGGCCAAAACAGAAGCGGTTGAATCCGGGTTTGATGAAGCGATTTTAATGAATGCTCAGGGCAAGGTGAGTGAGGCCTCAGGCATGAATATCTTTATTGTCCGACATGGCAAAATCATCACACCTGGATTTGAACAAGATATTTTAGAAGGGATCACCCGTGACAGCATATTACAACTGGCCCATGATCTAGGCATCCCCGTAGTTGAGCGTCCGGTAGACAAGTCAGAGTTGTTTATTGCTGATGAAGTCTTTTTGAGCGGAACAGCAGCCAAAATCACCCCAGTCAAGCGCATTGAGAACTTCACCATGCCTAGCGAACGACCGATTACTGAAAAATTAAGGGACAAACTGACTGCAATTACCGAAAATCGAGACTCCCAATATCAGCAATGGGTATTCCCCATTCCTCTTAATTAATCCTCAAACAGAAGCAAAGCTCAGTTTGCCAGTGATTCTCTTAGCTGTGTTGGAGATTGCAGCCACACCCCCTCTAAATATGGGGTGCATATGCACAGACTGCAGCGTCGGAATACTGGCATTGGCATCCCCATCTAAGACCAGGCAATACAGCCACCCTTAATCACCATCTCTGACTTGACGCCAAATAGAGCAGGTTCCCACAAACGGAGATCCGCGAACTGGCCTTCCTCGGCGGAGCCAACGCGAGTAAAGTTTATTCACTTTTAAGTGGTATCACTAAGTGCTACCACTTTGCTACTCTATGACTATATAGAGGTACAAATTCTTGAACAGCAAGCATAAGAAGACTTTGGCTAAAGTTCTTGAAGAGTCTCCTTCAGCCAATATCCAATGGAAAGATGTTGAAAGCTTACTGGTTGCATTGGGTGCCAATATCTCTGAAAGAAGTGGCTCCAGAATAGCCGTGTCTCTCAATGATCGTGTGTCAGTTGTTCATCGCCCTCACCCTAAGCCAAATGCTGGTAAAGGTCTTGTGAGGTCGGTTAAACAATTTCTCATCAATGCAGGTATAGGGAGTGTAGAGGATGCTTAAGTACAAAGGCTACAGTGCAAATCTTGAAATAGATGCTGAAGAACAAGTAATTTATGGCACGGTGCTTGACCTGCAAGACGTGATCCATTTTGAAGGGGAAACGGTTGCTGAAGCAGCTCAAGCTTTTGAAGATTCTGTTGATGAGTATTTAGATTACTGCAATGAAATTGGCAGAGCACCAGAGAAACCATTCTCTGGGCATTTCACGGTGCGAACATCGCCTGAGTTGCATCGGAAGATTTATATTGCTGCTCAAGAAGCCAATCTCAGCCTAAATGCCTATATCGAAGCAACTTTAAGTAAGCTATAGGATAGATGCATGGCGATGCTGTGACCTTATCTCGAAAAAGTGGATATTCCCTGCCATGATTCCTCTGTGGTCGAGATCTTGAACTTGAAGCTGCGATGGATTGAGTTCCAAAAACAACTCAGATTAAATCACCAATTTTTGCAACCCAACCTGCGGAATGCGCATTCTAATATATCTTCTCATCAATCAAGATTTAGTTAGAAATATTCTAAATGTTTATGTATGAATACACAGATAAATATAATATTGACACTAATAATTTAGATAAAAAATACAAATGGATCCTTCTTAGAAGAAGACAGCATGATCAAAACAACAATGAATGGATTTATTTAAGAAATAAAAAATATGGGCCAATAATAGATGAGCTTCAAGAAATCTGGGAAGATGGATTTGAACCTAGAATTGAAATAGTTTTTCTGAATCATGTTTTTAAAGTCTTCGAAAATGCTGCTCCACATCTATATCAAAAACTTTTCTACGGAGTTGTTTTAGTTTCTTTTTTGATAGCCATAGCATTCAACAAGCTTGATATATCAAGCTTTTTAGGATTTCCATATTATATTTTTTTTGATCATGTAAGTTTTTCTGAAATACACCTTTCCATATTGTTAGCAACAATATTCCTATTGTATCTACCAGTGAATTTGATTCACAGCATTATTGTTTCTAGAAGAAGATCTAAAAAACAAAATAAAGTCAAACACCTCCGGTAAAACCGGAGGCTTGGAAGAGCCCCTTAAAGGGGATTTAAGTCGCTGGTCATAAACTCTCACTTTTTGCTCTTGACGGCA
>NZ_JANQOP010000347.1 GCF_028285745.1 Acaryochloris sp. IP29b_bin.137
AGTGCCCAATGACTCTACAGTGAAAGGAGATGTAGATTCTCAAAACCCTCAATAGGCTTGAATTCTAATAGACCCCAGAATCCGTTAGAACGAGATCTGTTTCAGACCTAAACGAATGTTTGAGAGTCTTGCCATCAGTCGCCACAGTTTCTCCAGGCTGGGGCACAATCTCAAAAAAACGGCTGAGACATTGAGCGAAAAGGACTTCATCTGTTTGTAAGAGTACCCGGCGAATGGTGCTGTAGGAGGGTAAGCGATTCTTTGGTGGATTGAACAACTCTAACAATGGGGCATGGTAAGACTTGAGCCAATCGCCAATGGCCAGAAAGCCTCGATTCCCTGCTGCGACCGCAAGGGTGAACAAGGCTAAACACAATGCTTGATGATGGCGCAAACCTACGGTGCGACGAATGTCTGGTAGGTCTAAAAAAACATCGACAATAGCCAGCGATGACATAAGTTATGAAAGAAGTGCAGCCTGCACATCATCGCTCATTTTTGAATGAAATAGCCCTGGGAAGTAGCCCAACATTCACAAAAGCTTTCCAAAGAGCTAGGTAGAGTCATTCAACCAGGAATTGAAACCTTATTGGCTAAAGCTAAACTGGGTATTGCTGATGAGAATATCTGGACCCTAATTCGAAAAGATCAAAGTCGCTTCCCTGTCTGCTTATCTGTGACGGCACTAGGGAATGAATCAGGTCAGTTTAAGGGGTTCTTAGGGA
The DNA here is from genome assembly GCF_028285745.1 of Acaryochloris sp. IP29b_bin.137. Taxonomy (GTDB): domain Bacteria; phylum Cyanobacteriota; class Cyanobacteriia; order Thermosynechococcales; family Thermosynechococcaceae; genus Acaryochloris. The sequence continues at coordinate 726 of NZ_JANQOP010000347.1, forward strand.
TTGGCAAAGAAATTACCCCTCAGCAAAAGGTAGAAGATGCACTCCAGCGGCTCAACGCTAATCTGGAGCAACTTGTAGAGGAGCGTACAAGTCAGCTTAAAGCAGCTATTGAGGCGGCTGAGGTTGCAAATCAGTCAAAAAGCCAATTTATTGCCAATATGAGCTATGAATTTCGCACCCCCCTCAACACTATCCTAGGCTTCAGTCAGCTCCTGCTGCAAGACCGGCGGATCACCCCAGATCAGCATGCTAACCTCCAGATTATTCATCGCAGTGGAGAACATTTGCTCTCCCTGGTCAACGAAATCATTACGCTTTCAAAAATAGATGCAGGTCAACTCACCTACGAGCCTAAGGATGTGAATCTCCACCATCTATGTAGTGGGGTGAAAGATTTATTTTCATTACAAGCTCTTTCCAAAGACATCCAGCTCCAGATTCAGGTCGCACCAAACGTTCCTCAATATGTGAGAACCGATGCTAAAAAACTCAAACAAATTCTTATCAATCTACTTGGAAATGCCCTCAAATTTACTAAGCGAGGTTGTGTTGCATGCCAGGTGCAATGGTATCCCTCTAGCGTTGAGACCTCTTCTCCGGCATTAGAGTTTACCATCCAAGATACTGGGAATGGGATTCCCGCCCATCTGCTGCCCAAGCTGTTTGACCCCTTTGTCCAAAATCCTCTGACGCGGGAGGAGTATGGTGGCATCGGATTGGGGCTATGCATTTGCCAGCAATTTGTCCAACTGATGCAGGGAGACATCTCTATCGAGAGTATTGAAGGCAAGGGGACAACGATCAAATTTCAGATTCAAGTTCAACTGAGTGACTCCCTTCCAAAGCCTAAAGTGTCTCAACTAAAAGTCGTTGGACTGGCAGGGTATCAGACTTCATATCGAATTCTGGTGGTTGAAGATCACTTTGATAACCGTCAAATCTTAGTGATGATGTTGGAAGCTGTGGGTTTCGAAGTTAAAGAAGCAGGGAATGGACAAGAGGCCGTGGAGGTTAACCAGGTTTGGCAGCCCCAATTAATTTGGATGGATCTACAACTGCCCGTCCTAAATGGTCTAGAGGCCACGCAATTAATAAAGACCCAGGATCCAGACCCACCTGTGATCATTGCTATTACAGCTCAAGCTCTAGAGTCGGACGAACTACAGGCCCTTAAAGCAGGGTGTGATGACTATCTCCGCAAACCCTATGAAGCTGCTCAAATTTTTGAAAAGATGGCACAACATTTAGAAATTACCTACTGTTACGAAACCCTTCATTCTTCCGTTCCTGTGATAGAAGCGACTCCTCTGACCCGCGACCTATTAGCCCAAATGCCATCCTCTTGGGTGAAACTACTCTACAACGGGGCAATAATGTTAGATGCAGAAACTCTAGATTTGTTGGCAAGTGAGATTCCAGAGAAGTATCAATCCCTTAAAGCTGCTTTGGAATATCTGGTGACCACCTATCAATATGATGTAATCATGCAAATTGCCCAGTCTGCGCTTCAAGCTTGAAACTGTTAGTCCTGAGCAACCAGACTGGGGGACTGGTCTATTTACAGGCTATAAGCTTTTAAGACGTTACTGGTTAGGAGTTCCAATATGCGAAGTAGGTGTGACCACAATCCCTTTTCCATGGTTGGTGAGGTCTACTTGCTGAGGGTGACCAGTTCTGTGTTTGGGTTGCTAATCGTTTTATCCAACGCATGATGGTGGTATGGGATTTACAAAAAAGTACGACCTGAAGCACGACTCCCATCCCCACTGTGCGAGCTTAGACGGCAAAGCTAACCACTGAACTAGTGGTGCATAGGTGAGCCATTGGTCTACCCGTGCGTTCATTGAAGTCGGCTCTTCAATGAACGCACCGATATCGCTGAACGCATGGCTATCTTGATAGAAATCAAAGCCTCGCTTAATGACCTCCTGACTCTAGTTGTATGGGAATTCCATCGAACTTCTCATGTTGCGTCAGAAGCATTTATCTCGAGTCTTTTAACAGACCCATGCTCGGAACTAGAATAATGAGTAATGCGTCTTAGAACCTATTATTTTGTGATTTGCCGATTACCGATGGCCCACATACTAATCGCTGAGGATGAACAACGGATCTCATCCTTTATTGAGAAAGGTCTAAAGAGTCACGGTTATACCACTACTACTGTTGGGGATGCTCATGCAGCCTTATCCCTCTCAATGAGTGATAGCTTTGATTTGTTGATATTAGACTTAGGCTTACCTGATAGGGATGGACTTGAGGTACTGACTGATTTGCGAGGGCAGGGAGCTAAATTACCCGTTATTATTTTGACTGCCAGAGATGATCTTAAAGACAAAATTTCAGGTCTTAATGGTGGGGCAGACGATTATATGACCAAACCCTTTCGCTTTGAAGAGCTTCTGGCAAGGGTAAGGGCTCGATTGAGAACCGTTACTTATACCTCATCTACTGCACCTTTGACGCTAATGATTCATAATGTGGCGTTAGATTTGCGGACTCGTAAAGCCAAAGTCAATGACGAGTGGATTGAACTGCCGTCTCGCGAGTTTACCCTGGCAGAAACATTTTTCCAGCATCCAGACCATGTGCTTAGTCGCCAGCAACTCCTAGATCGCGTTTGGGGATACGACTATGACCCAGGCTCCAACATTGTTGACGTGTATGTGGGCTATCTACGAAAAAAACTAGGGAACGATCTGATCCAAACCGTACGAGGGGTTGGTTATCGGCTTAAGGAATAAACGCTGCGGACAACATGAGAATCATCTCATGTTACTGGGCATTGAGTTGAGTTACCTTTAAATAACTCTCCTTTACTTAACTTCATTGTTGCTGGGGTGTTAGCATTCCTGCATAACCTTCCATTTATATGACGCGGGTTCTCTTAGTAGAAGACGAAAATCTCATTGCCCAATTCATAGAAAAAGGGCTGCTCAGACATGGTTATTATCCGACCAGTGTTTCAGATGGGCAACAAGCCCTAGATGAGATTTACAACGAATCATATGACCTCGTTTTACTCGACCTGGGCCTACCGACCATTAGTGGTAGGGAAGTGCTCCAAACCCTTCGTCAACAAGGCTTTACACTACCGGTTATTGTAATCACTGCATATAGCGACAAAAAAAATATTGCTCTGGGTTTAGGCGCAAATGACTTTATTGATAAGCCGTTTCGATTCTCTGAATTGTTAAAGATTATCCAGCGCAATCTGGCTAAATCCTTTGGGGATGACAAGGTACTTCAAATCTAGAGTCAGCAGTAGATAGGGCAGTGTGATTTCAAAGAAAATAGGGTGGCCGAAACGACTACCCTAT
>NZ_JANQOP010000356.1 GCF_028285745.1 Acaryochloris sp. IP29b_bin.137
TACGAGCCCCACTTCTACCGTCTGCGCAATATGGAGACGGATGCGGATTATGTCATTAATCGCATTCGTAAAACCCATGATTTGCATCATATTTTGACAGGCTTTAGCATGGACGACTTTGGTGAAGCGGGTGTCCTCTCGGTAACCGTTGCCCAAACGGGCTATCCCGGTTGGATATTGATCAATCTTCTGGGCATGTTGCTGGACTTTTTTGGTGGTCCCCAGGACAACGGTATCGATGTTGAATATGACTATGACATCTTGTCTACGGGCATCAAGATGGGGCGAGATGCAAAACCTCTGTTCCCCGTGAAGTGGGAAGAACGGTTCGAACAGCCCCTAGACGAATTGCGGTCTGAGTTCAATATCCAGCCAGTGACGGCAGGACAGTGGAGTTGGTATAGCCGTCCTCAACTACGAGCTGCGATCGCACTCACAGAACCGACCCCTGTTTAACGCAAAAACCGACTCAGCCCGTTGTTCAACTCTACTCATTATGATTCTGGAAGCCGTTACGATCATTTCCCTCTTTACCCTGGCCTTTGGCCTGATTTCGGGGCGGATCGAAAAGAGCATACTTACTCCACCGATGATATTTGCTACCTTTGGACTCTTGATTAGTCCCTTGGTTAGCCAACTACTGAATCTGTCCGTGGATAGTGAAATGGTAAATATTATTGCCACTACAACCTTGGTCTTCGTCCTGTTCACCGATGCGTCTCGGATTGATTTCAAACTCTTGCAACAGCAGTATCAACTGCCCCTCAGACTGTTGGGGATTGGCTTACCGTTAACGATCCTGTTAGGTAGCGGGTTTGCGATCGCACTCTTTCCCAACCTCAATGTATGGGAAGCTGCCGCCGTTGCCACCATTCTGGCCCCTACCGATGCCGCCCTAGGACAGGCCGTCGTCAATAGTCCCAACGTGCCGGTGCGGATTCGGCAAGCCTTGAATATTGAGAGTGGACTGAATGATGGGATTTGCCTGCCTATCTTATTGATTTTCTTGTCCCTAGCTGAGTCAGCGGGGGGAGAACAAACCGTTGCTAGCTGGGGTGGATTTGCCATAGCCCAGCTATTCATGGGACCCGTAGTGGGGATTTTGGTGGGCTATTTGGGGGGACAACTGATTGCGACCACGGCTCGTTCCCATTGGATGACTGAGAACTATCAGCGTTTATCACTGCTTTCTCTGGCTGCTCTGGCCTTCTGTTTGGCTGAACCCCTAGGTGGTAATGGATTTATTGCCGCCTTCTGTGCTGGGCTGACTTTAGGCAATACGAATCGAGAACTTTGCCCTCGCCTATATGAATACGGTGAGACGGAAGGACAGTTTTTTATCCTCGTTACCTTCGTCATTTTTGGCGGTCTAATGGTCTTGCCTGTGCTTACGCAAATGCAGGGCAGAGTGATTCTCTATGCCGTTCTAAGCCTCACTGCAGCTAGAATCTTGAGTGTTTCCCTTAGCCTAGTTGGCATGAAACTTCGATGGGACACCCAACTGTTTCTGGGGTGGTTTGGTCCTCGCGGCGTGGCCTCCATTCTCTACGTGCTAATGGTTCTGAATCGGGACTCCATTCAGGGACGAGAGCAGATATTTACCATTGTGGTGTCTACGGTTTTGCTCAGCATCTTTGCCCATGGGCTGTCAGCGTTTCCCGGTGCCAACTGGTATGCCCAAAGAGTGAGGAAAGGCCAATCCTTGTCCGAGGCAGAACATTTGACAGTACCCACGATGCCCGTTCGCCTACCGTATCGTTCCAGATATCGTCCAGCCGCCGCTTCCCTTCGCTCTGTTGAATGACGATTGGGGAATATTGCACTGGCGATTCCTGAACTCAAGTCAACACCATTCAATTTTACTGTCCAACCCAGGAGTGGGGACATTCTTATGCATATGGCTTCAATTATTGTCCTTGAATTAACAACACTGGTTGCGATCACATTCGCAGCCATTCACTACTGGTCTCGCCCCCTGCATAAATGGTTGTATACGTCCGAACACATTGCTATCTCGTTTAGTGGGGGGATGGCGATTACCTATATGTTTTTGCATCTACTACCCGAGCTGGAAGAAGGAGATATCTCCTTAGGCAGATTTCCCATTCATATCGTCGCTCTGATCGGATTTTTGCTTTTTTACGGTGCTCAGCGTTGGATCTGGTCACAAACACAAAATGATTCCCAGGAACTGAACAAGCGAGCCTTTTGGCTACAGATGATATTCGTGAGTTCCTATAACTTCCTGCTGATCTATTCCATTCCCGAACAGTTCGAGCAGAGCATTCCCTTTGCCTTTATCTATGTTTTGGCCATGAGTTTACATCTGTTATCCACCGATCACCACCTGAGTGAACACTACAAACATCTGTTTGATCGTCAGGGTCGTTATGTATTAATCGCAGCCGTAGTTTGTGGGCTTGTCACTGACTTATTTGCGGAGGCAGCCAATCGCACCTTCTCTAATACCCTCACCGCTCTTTTGACGGGGTTCTTGATGTTCAATATCTTCAAGGAAGAACTCCCAGACCATAAAGAGACTCGTTTTGTTTGGTTTCTCAGTGGTGTGATGTTTTATATCCTTCTATTAGGGGGTTCATGGCTGTTGGAATAATGCAGCTCTCCGAATTGATACGTCCGTCAGAATCGAAGACTGCGGCCTGGCTTAGTTTGTTTTGCCTAGGCCATAGTAGCGTTAATTCCCTCCGACCATGCGAGCTGCGCAAGAGCCTGAACGCACTTCCTTCTTTGTCCTCAATATCCTCAAACTCAGAAACTACAGACTCTATCTCCATCCGCAATTGTTCAACTGATGGCAGACTCTTCTGCACTGATTCTGGCAACACATCACCTAATTCATATGTAGATACTCCTATTGGCTAGCTCATACCCCATAGTGCACAATGTACGATCACCTGCTTCCTTGATTTGCAAAGCACAATCCCTATCATTGGCTGATCGTCAGGGTGCCTGAGTTGATCATCAATGACGTTCACATAGATGTTTATTTCATGGTAGTTAATAAGTTTGATACATAAATTTAAGAATTACCTGAATTGAAGCTGGACTCAATACTCTGCTGTTCTTTGTCATGAAAACTTATGTCAGTTTTAAACTTTCCAAAACCTCCTACATTTGAGTGTATTGAAGATGAACGTTGTCACCGTAAACAACGTTTAGCTGCTGCATTTCGTCTTTTTGCTTACTATGGATTTGATGAGGGTGTTGCTGGACATATCACAGTTCGAGACCCAGAGTTTACGGATTGCTTCTGGGTCAACCCTGTTGGAATATATTTTGGTCACATTCATGTATCGGACTTAATATTAGTCAATCATGAAGGTAAAGTTGAGAAAGGGAGTAAACCCGTCAATACAGCAGCCTTTGCCATTCATTCTCAAGTTCACCAAGCTAGACCTGATGTAATTGCCGCTGCTCATGCACACTCACCATTTGGTAAGGTTTGGTCATCCCTTGGAAGGCTACTTGATCCAATTACACAAGATTCATGTGCCTTCTTTGAAGATCATGCATTGTTTAATAAATACACTGGAGTAGTCTTAGACACTAAAGAAGGTCAGCAAATTGCTGCTACTCTGGGGTCAAAAAAAGCTGTGATACTTCTGAATCATGGTTTATTAAGTGTTGGTAACTCTGTCGATGAGGCTGTATGGTGGTTCATCTCGATGGAACGATGCTGTCAGGCCCAAATCTTGGCTGAGTCAGTCGGCAAACCCTTTTTGATAGCGTCTGAAACAGCTCGTTTAACCCATAGCCAGATCGGTTCTCCCTATATTGGATGGTTTAGTTTTCAATCTCTTTATGAGATGATTGTGAGCCAGGAACCAGATTTACTTGAAGAGTTAGCCTGAGGTGATAGTTTAAGCGAGAATGTGAATCCTCGTACAGCTTATCTAAATTATTCAACTCTAGAAAACGATAATTAGGGAGTCATATTCCCTAGTTTTCATTGACAAAGCGTCAATCTCTTTAATTTTGAAAAAGTCATAATCATCATGAATATCAGCACCGAATTTATTCCTTATCCATTATCGGAAAAAGCTGGAGTAGAATATTTTGGAAAAAATGAAAGTATTTTAACTCTAGACGAAGAATCAATCATTGATTCATTTCAATCTGAAGGAGTAGTTTTGTTTAGAGAATTTAACACAAATATCGAGTTATTTACACAATTCTCTAACAAGCTAAGCAATAATTTTATGGATTATTCTGGAGGAGTTTTCAATCGCAAAATTATTAATGGAAATCCCACTATATTGACTGTAAATGATTTTAATAATGAAGTTAGATTACATGGAGAAATGTATTACCAGAAAACTATCCCACAAATGTTATGGTTTTATTGTCATCAACCAGCTTCAAGTGATGGCGAAACTATTATTTGTGATGGCAAAAGATTCTATAATGCGCTTAGTGATTCCTTAAAAGAGCTATTTAGACAAAAAAAATTGAGATATGTAAGTAGAATGGATAAAAGTGCCTGGATAAAGCGATATAAGACTGATAATTTAAGTGATTTGAAACGGATATGTGAGAGTAATGATGTTCAGCTATGCATAAATGAAGATCAATCAATTGAAACTTATTTCACATGTCCGATTATACATCCAAGCAGATCCAGAGAATATTTAGTATTTATTAATAGCTTATTACCAGCAAAAAGCATGTATCCAGAAAGTGTTACTTTTGACGATGGTTCTGATATTGATGAAGATATCATGCTTCAGCTAAATGCTATAGCTGAAAAACTAACAGTTGAAATTCGCTGGAAAAAGGGGGATATTTTAATGGTTGACAATACTAGAATAATGCATGGGAGAAGGGCATTTATCGATGACAATCGAGAAATTTATCTAAGACTATGCTCACCGTCTTTTTTGTAACAGAGTCCTTTTAATTCCCTAGTTTACATCAGGGCTATTTCATTCTAAAAACATCCATTAGCATGTCTATCGATTGCTCACAGCGCCTTTTTGCTTGAGCCATATTGGTAAATACACACTCTTGATAAAGATTGAGAGTGAGATTACGCGATTGTGCGTCAACAAAGTGTGGGATAGATGGCTAAGTCTCGCCATTCCCACGCATGCTCTGTCAGCCCAGCACGTTGGGCAGCCGCATTCTTAAATCGAGAGTGGCACCAGATCCAGTTGAAATAGGTCAGCACCAGTCTTAAGGTCACTGCACTCTGTTGCCAGACTTTACCAAATTTATTCTGCCGTC
>NZ_JANQOP010000358.1 GCF_028285745.1 Acaryochloris sp. IP29b_bin.137
AAAAAACCCTCGGATGCGATGCATTCACTCATCCAGAGGGTTCCAATACCTCCCATATCGACCCAGTACCCCCCGTACTGGGTTTTTATTTGGAGACTAGTTGCTTCCATCATGCCCTATTTACTACAGAAATAGACATCTCTCTGTTGCAAATATTAAAAAAATGCTGTTATAAATCTTGAGCTTTTTGATTGAAATGTTTTCTGGAGTAATTTCTATCAGTTTGTTGAGCCTAAGATAGAAACCGTTTCGGAAGAATATTGTTGATTCTGGATGTTGTTTCTGTGTTGCTTCAATCCAGAATAGTTACAATATTTTAAGTTCAAAAAAGAATAAAAGCTTATTTTGAGTTTTGGTAGAGTACGGCCAAAAAAAGGGGCTTGCGCCCCCCGTCGAACTTCCATGACAATAGCTACCCCTATTGTGCCCACGTCATTTTCAATTTGGTTGTGGTTTGACCTAAATAAAATCTAAATATTCGGGTTGAGCAGGCTGGTTAATATATGGTCTTCCCAGATGCCGTTAATGCAAAGATATCTTGGGGCATAGCCTTCAACCTGAAAACCTAAGCGTCGGATGAGTCTGCCGCTGCGCTGGTTATGGGGCATATAGGCTGCCATAACCCGATGGAAGTTGAGGTGAGAGAAGAGGTATGCAATGGCAACGGGTATCGACTCAGTCATATAACCTTGCCCTTGATATTGGGCAGAAATACTAAAGCCTAAGGTGCAGGACTGAAAAGCACCTCGAACGACATTTGAGAAGTTGATCGCTGCAATAATCTGTTGCGAATTGTCCTGATCAAAGAGAAAAAACTTAAGACCTTGGTCGTTGAGGAATGCCTGGTTGCGATCGCAAATCAATACCCGCCAAAACTCCGGTGTATAAAACTCCACGGGCTTGATCGGCTCAAAGGGTTCTAAATGATCACGATTAACGATGAAATACCTGAGAATGGCATCAATATCGTCTTCGGTCGCCATTCTCAGAATGCCACGCTTACACTGCAATTTAGGAAACGTTGGCATAGGTGAATTCCGCATGGACGGCACAACTTGAAGTCTAGCTCAGGCGCTCAGTTGATCTAGGGCCGCATCCAAAATGCTTTGGTCCTCAGAGCTGCTAGAACTGCCCATTTCAACGGCTAGAGAGAGTCCCAATAGCGTAATTTCAGGAGGAAAGCGCTGGGTATCGCAGAGGTTCATGGTTAAAAAGGGACAGCAAAAAAGCGCTAGCTTGAGTTCTTGTCGCCAGGTATCCGGGAGTTGTCCTGCAGCTTTGAGATGGTCAAGTAAAGGTTGAAGGACATGCTTAATTTTGGATTGCAGGAATCCCAGTCGTATGGCTGACGGTTGGAAATCATGATTCACTTGGATGCGATCTGCTGAAATCTCCACGTTAATAGACAGGTCTTTGGCTATCTCTTGGGGAAAATAGAGCCAAATTGCAAATACATTATGGAAGATTGGCTTCGTGAGATCTAGAAAGGGTGAATGTCGCCCCGCAAAGGCAGGATCAAAATAGATCAACATTTCTGTGCCTTCATCCACAAACACATTGCCATTATGGGCATCCCCATGACCGACGACAGAGGGAGTAGCGGCTGGATTAAGTTTTTGACTGGCCGTTTGAATAATGTCGGCTAGGGTGTCTTGGTAAGGTATGCCATTAATCTGCCAAGTGAGTTGAGCAAGCTGATCAAAACTGAGGGTTTGCCCCGGTAACTTGACTTCTTTGCCTGCATAAAACTCGTGATAGCGTCCCCCGACGAGACGATGGATAAAGAGTTGATGAATGGGCACGTCAGCATGGTCTTCAGCAGATAAAGGCTGTAGGGTTTGCTGATAGATATCCCATAGGGCTTGGTCGGCTTTTTCCTGCAGGGCCACAATCTGGTCAGCTCCGCCTCGCTGTCCCGTTTCAATCTGACGGGTCACGTCAAATAGAGAGGGGAACTCGAAAAACTCATAGACCAGCAGTTGCTTACCCCATTCCGTCGAGCTAAAAATCGGCTGAATAATCGGGTAACCCGCCTCCGCCATAATCGTAGAGTTGTAATACTCATGAATCAGGCTTTGAGGCTCCACATGGGTTTTAAAGAACAGCTTGTCCCCTTCTGCGGTGTGCAGAAACCCATTAATGGAGTTGAGGGAGACCGCCGAGGGCCGCACCTGCACCTGCTCCACATTGAAGGGGAAATTGTCGTTAACGAAGTCCTTGAGCAGGGCATTTGCCGCTGCCTGATCAGAAAACTGTAAGGTCTGAATCTGATACAGGAGTTGATCGGACACGGTAACCCTCAATAATGCCGCTTCTTAAGGAAGCAGATTCTTACGCTCACGAATGGCCATGGCATGGGCTGGAAAGTCTTCATGCTCGGCCAAGGTTTGAGCCGTATGGCCCAAGCGAGCAAAGCCTTCCTGGGTGAGATAGCCAATCCCGGTGCGCTTGAGGAAGTCGTATACCGATACCGCCGAGTAGGAACGAGCAAAGCCGCCCGTCGGCAGAATGGCGTTAACTCCGATACAGTAGTTGGCCGTTGGAATCGGCGTATACGGGCCAAGCAGAATTTCACCCGCATTCTTGATTTTTCCGAGAACGCTGAGAGGGTCTTGGACGAGGACTTCCAAATGCTCAGGAGCATATTCATTGAGAAAGTCGATGGATTCTTCCAGGCTGGAGGTCAGAATAATACCACCATAGGAAGACAGCCCGGTTTGGCAGAAGCTTTTGCGCCAGTCCGGTAGCTTCTCCATATAGTCATCGGCATGTTTGGAGGCCGCTTTGGCGAGGTCTTCGCTGTGGGTGACCAGTAAGCCTGCCGAGTCAGGACCATGTTCTGCTTCTACTAGAAGATCTAAGGCCGCGATCCGGGGGTCAGTGGTTTCATCCGTGAGAATAATCGACTCACTTGGACCAGCGGGTAAGCCCACATCAACGGTGCCGTAAAGTAACCGCTTAGCAGCGGAGCCATAGACGTTGCAAGGTCCAGTAATTTTATCGACTTTAGGAACGGTCTCCGTGCCAATCGCCATCCCTGCGATCGCTTGGATGCCACCGAGTTTATAAATATCTTTGACCCCTGCGAGTTCAGCAGCGACCAGAGAGGCAGGTTCTACGGTGCCATTCTTGTCGGGTGGGGTGCAGACCACCACTTTCTCAACTCCAGCCACAACTGCAGGTACGCTGAGCATCAGCATTACAGAAGGGAAGGAGCCTTTACCCCGAGGCACATATAGTCCAGCACTGGCAATGGGGGTGACTTTCTCTCCAGCAAAGACGCCACCATCAATTTCGGCAAGCTGTACTTCTTCTGGCATTTGCCGCTCGTGCACTTCTTTAATGTTGCGATAGGCTTGCTCAATCGCGGCTTTGATTTCGGGATCGACTTGCTCGCGGGCAGCGGCAAATTCGGCTTCAGTCACTTTAAGATTTTCGGCAGTGGCACCGGGAAAATCAAATTTGCGCACGTATTTGATCACACCCTGATCACCGTCAGCGCGAATCTCGTCAATCACTTCTTTGGCGACCGCTAGCGCCTGTTCAATATCTAACTCGGCCCGTCGTTTGATGGAAGCGAGTTCTTCAGATGTCATCTCTGACAACCGGAGAATCCTGACCACGTGCTGT